>MPNP01000183.1 GCA_002239085.1 Rhodobacteraceae bacterium bin131
AGTGAGAATATTGGTCGTCTCAACCGAGAAGAAGCCAAGCAAGCCCTTATCAAACCATTTGGTGCTTCTGTTACATTTAGTGACCACGATTTGAATATGGTACTGAACGAAGCTCAGAATTATCCTTACTTCATCCAGCTGTGGGGTTATGCACTCTGGGAAGTATTAGCAAGCACTCAACAAGATTATGTTGGGAAAACTGAAATTGATGCGGCCCGTGTCGAATTTAGTCAGAGAGCCTGGAAGCTCTATAATCGGCGAATGCTTGAACTGAATGCAAACAATATGCTCGTTCCCATAACTGAAATGGCATTACGATTAGGGGAAACGCGTCAACCCACTTCCCGTTATTTTTATGGAACAGCTCTGCGAATTGCTGGGAATAATTCCCTACCTGAGGCCCAAGAGAATCTACTGCATACAGGGTTCATCTGGCAACCGGAGATGGACCGGTGGGAATATGGAATACCCAGCTTGGCAGCTTATGTCAGTAGAAAGGGTATTTCTGTTGTTCTTGATCATTTTATTGAAAATGGTTTGTTGGCTTCTCTTAAGGTCGTTGCACAATGTTTTGGACCTCCTGTTGATACCCCGATGTATATGCTGAGGTCGGAATTGGAAGCAGCCCTTACTTCGGATTTGGGTGGAAGCTCTCAGGCAGAAACAGCCAAAGACCAAATAGCCACTTTGATTGAGATGGGCATAATAGGCTTGTATCTAAGAGGGGTAAATATTCAGTTTTATGCTCCCCATTTAGTTCAGAAAGTCATTCTTGAAGCCACTCAAAAAGGTCTTTTACCGGCTTAGAATTCTTACCATTCAAACCATAGTCTCCCTTCCTCATTTTTGTGAATTTCTTTGCAACCAAAATCAACCCCTACATTGATTTTCGAACGCTTGGCAGATTAATTGTTTTTAAAACGGGAGTAACCGCCCTTATTGACTGAATAGTCATTACAACTAAGATTGGGGCAATTCAATGTGTTCGCAGACCGGGGCCACTGCTCGACTTATATTGGACGATTGGTATTATTATTAAAATGTCAAACGACATCGTCAACAGGAATCTGAAAAAATAAGGGGTGTTTTGCCTACCTGAGAAGTTACGGAATTGAGGTTAAATTCGTTTTGACCTCACGACTGAACTAGAAAAACTATCTTCAATTAGATATAAAATGCTTTGGATTCAGATCGTTTCAGTAACTTTGTTGAGATGGGAGGGTTTGTCCGGGTTGAATCCCCTAGCGATAGCAAGTTTTTCAACAAAAGCGTAGAATGAGGTCATAACAGCAATCGGGTCAGTCATTGGGTGAGCAGTACTGACAAAATCAAGCTGCTGTGTTCGCTTAACTTTATCCGAAGTTGCAAATACATTGGCATCTAATTGCGAGAGTTTTTCACAGACGTCTATGATTGACATTTCGGTGGCGTCCCTTGCTACCATAGCCAGAACTGGAAAGTCATTGCCTATAATTTCAACGGGGCCGTGCAAAACTTCAGCTGATGAATAGGAAGTGGCATGCATTAGACATGTCTCTTTGAACTTTAATGCAGCCTCGTTTGCGACTGCAAATGATATTCCACGACCAAGAACATAAAGCCTGTTTTTTTCAATAATTGCATCACTTAGGTTTGTCCATTCAAATTGAACCGCATCATTAAGAAACTCAGGTAATTGCTCAATAGCCCTGATTAAATCTTTATCCCCTTTGATATGAGCAACCAAAGCAAGGCTGGCTACAAGTGAGACGATAAACGTTTTTGTTGCTGCTACACTCCGTTCTGGTCCAGCCATCATAGGTATTGTTTGTTTTCCTGCCTTGGCAAGAGGCGAATCCAGTTCATTCGTGATGGCGATTGATAAAGCCCCCTGTTTATCGGCTGAAGCTGCCATAGAAACTACATCTGGGCTCTGACCCGACTGTGAAATACTAACACATACAGCATTTTTGAGGTGCAGTTGAGCATTGTAAACTGATGCAATCGATGGGCCAACCGATGCTACAGGAATCCCAAGTTGAATCTCACAGATATATTTCAAGAATGTCGCTGCATGATCGGAGGACCCACGGGCAACAGTAATGATAAGGTCAGGGTTTTGTGTCCGAATTAGGCGAGCAATATGCGTAATTTCGGAATGAGTTTCATTGAGATGGCGGGCTACAGTGTTAGGAATTTCCAGCAACTCGCGTCGCATGTGGGTGGTCATGTTCATTGTCAATAGTCAAGAATTGAAATTAGATTGATTTTCAATTGGAATTACACCAATGTAAGGGAACATGTTAGAGACCGAAATTGAGTGAAAGTGTGTAAATATTTTGCAGAGATTAACATACATGTAGTATCTTACTCAAACATCAATTTGACTCAATTGGGAATTGAAAGGCAAAATAATTGATGATTACGGAAACACTCAGACAATGACGAAGTCAAACCCCTCACGCGCAAATAGAATGAAGAGTTTGAACCAATCAAGGATAATCCGAGTAAGGTAGCAAAGCAATAATGAAATATCCCTCTGAAATAGAGCTGAAATTCCTTGAAAAGGAAAAGCCAAAGTGAGTGAAAAATTACTCATGGGAAAACAAGTAAATAATTTTCGAGCGGTTCCCCAAAATTAATGTTGTCATTTTTTCTTTAGTCCTGTTGGATTAACTTTCAAAGTTGTTTATTCGCTGCGAATAATTTGGTTAATTCACGACCTAATTCGGGATGCGTTGTTGTCATTATTACTGTTCGAGTTGAAGAACTCCCAACATTATATTCAAATTGAATATTGAGGGCATCGGTTGGAGTGAAATGCTCTAGTTTGTCTCCCCACTCAACGACACATAGATTAGCGTAAAAGGCTTCTTCAAGGCCAAGCTCAATAATCTCATCCACTGATTGCAGTCGATAAAGGTCAGCATGCCAAATTTCATACTCCTGTCCTTGATAGGTTTGAATGAGTGTGTAGGTCGGGGAGGGGATGTCCTCATCGCTTTCGTTGGAAGTCAGAAGATGGCGAATTAGGTGTCGAGCAAAAACTGATTTGCCCGTCCCTAATTGACCACTCAGAAGTATAACTATTCCTGCCCGTAAGGCCTGAGATGTAGTTACTGCTAATGCGCCTGTATGTTCAGGTGAGGAGGTAACAAAGGTGAATTTAAAAAAGTTTTTCACAGGGATATATTTCCGAAGGCTTGAAGAAGTTGATGAGATTCAGGATGGTATTTCATTGCCCATTGACTGGTTAGTGAATAATCACTGACCAGAATATCGTGTTCTGTAATCTCGGTAATTGCTTTGAACCAAATTATAATTTGTATTCTCATTGCCAAAATTATAAGAAAAACTTTGACCTAAAAACTAATTTTAACTTATTTCACGATATATCCGTTTTGACTCGCGTCGACAAACCTAACAGACTTATTTCGCCAATATTGGTGTGTGGTTGCCTTATCGTCGGTGTCAGCTTTGCCATTCGCTCAAGCTTTGGAGTATTCCAGATCCCGATTGCTGAAGAGTTTGGTTGGCTTCGTGCTGACTTTTCCTTGGCTATAGCCTTACAAAATCTTGCTTGGGGAATTGGGCAACCGATATTTGGTGCAATAGCTGAGAAATTTGGTGACCGCTTTGCCATTATCTTGGGTTCAGTGTTTTATGCACTTGGGCTCGTAATATCAAGTTATGCCACTTCCCTTGAAGCCCATTTAATTCTTGAGTTTGTTATTGGATTAGGAGTTGCGGGGACTGGATTTGGAGTTATTTTGGCAGTTATTGGTCGGGCCTCATCAGATGAAAATCGCTCTGTATCACTCGGAATAGCAACAGCCGCTGGTTCAGGCGGCCAAATTATTGGACCTCCATTTGCAGATGCATTATTGCAATTTATGACTTGGCAAGCGGTCTTCGTTGTATTTGCTGGAGCTATAATTTTAGTTTTGGTTACTCTTCCATTCTTCAAATCAGGATACCAGGCAACCAAGGCTGAACTTGAATTAACCGTTACTGATGTCGTTAAACGGGCCTTTGGTGACCCATCATATTCTATGATTTTCGTGGGTTTTTTCTCGTGTGGGTACCAACTCGCCATGATTACGGCCCACTTCCCTCCCTTCATAGCTGAATTCAGTGAACCAATTAAGGAAGGAAGTATTCTGCAATTGTTTGGGATCGATTCAAAGGCTACTTTAGGAGCGATATCAATTTCGCTCATTGGCTTGGCAAATATCGCTGGAACACTGTTAGCGGGATGGCTGGGAAAGTATTATTCTCGTAAAATTGTATTAACCATTATCTATTTCCTAAGGGCTTTATTCACGACAATATTTCTCCTTCTTCCAATCACTCCATTTAATATAATTTGGTTTTCTTTGGCAATGGGATTTTTATGGCTGGCGACGGTTCCCCTCACGAGTGGTTTGGTGGCTCATGTCTACGGTCTTCGCTACATGGGCACACTTTACGGGATTATTTTTTTCTCACACCAATTAGGTGGATTTGCTGGGGTTTGGCTTGGCGGATATTTGTATGATGTTACGGGTAATTATGATATAGTATGGTGGCTTGGGGTTGGTGTGGCCCTATTCTCAGCGTTAGTCCATTTACCAATCAACGAAACTCCCCTTGACCGGCGTCTAAATCTCGTCAACTAAAGAGGCCGCAAACCTAGGGCTATCGCATTTAAAATTTTACAATGGTTTTGCTTGCTGACGCACTCTATATTGTCAACATTGTTAGCCAGTAAAGGAAAGAACAATCCTTTCATCTCCTTCTGGAAATAATCGGCGAGGGTCAAT
>MPNP01000184.1 GCA_002239085.1 Rhodobacteraceae bacterium bin131
AGGGGGCTCGGGCTTTTGGTCGATGTAGCGAAAAACATAGATTGCTTGAAGTCCAAAATCCAAAAGTACTGCGCGACGAGATTAGAAAAGCACTGCTAAATACTGAATTTGTCGAGGTTGGTTGGCTCAAGATGGAATATGGAAAGACTATGGAAGTTGACCATGAACTTGATCTAATTGAAGCCTCTCAACGTAAATACTGTCAAAAACCAGAAAAGTACAGAATTGAGCGTGAGTGGCGGCTACAGATATTTTTTTGTCATTCGTTTCGAACAATAAACGACACTCTGAAGTTTCGTTGGGGAAACATCGGGAAATTGTTTAAATACTCGAGAGAAAAGTAAAGAAATTCCCAACTCCAAATCGGTGTAGTATTTGGTCGTCAAGTATCAACATTCCTCTCGTAGCATTTCATATGAGAATGAATAGGAACACCAAGTCATAGATGCTGTTATGGCCAAAATAATATGCATCCCAGTTAATTTAGCGCGGTTCAGGGATTAAGAATCTATAATATTCAAATCCTAAATCATGAAAATATACAATCCCCTAAATCACCAGATATTTTTAGACAGAACCACGCCACCTAATTCTGCTTATTTTTGCTCTATTCCGTTTTTCAAGGTGACCTATTATCCTCAACGACGGGTGGCGAAGTACATACTTGGAAATAAAAGTTTCATAAATTTCTTTTTTTAATATTATTTTTATACCTTCTTTTTTTATAAAACTTTTGTTTCTTATAAAGTAAGTAGCTTTTGAAAGTTCTGTTTTTTTTATAAGTTCCTTGAGTTGAAGCAAAGAACTGTTTTGCATAAACAGCCCCCCCCCCCAAATAAGATTCTCCTTCATAGTGATCAGGATTAAAGTAGTGAGATGGAAATATTTTTATATCAGGTTTGTGCTCACGAATCATTCTGGCTAAGAATAGGTTTCCAACAGACTTCCAGGCTTCCTCTAAGTCGCGAGGTCTAATTGCTATGACCCGCTCAATAATGGTGTTAATGAATGGATTACCAGGCTCACATGCAATGGGAGGGGAAACTAGAGATCCTCTAAGAAATTCATTTTCATAGACCCAATACGACTTAGGCTCAGGGAAAAGGTTATCAATAGGAAGTAAACATATGCTATCGGCAGCTGCGATTACTCCTCCTTGTGTGTATAGAATTTCTAAACGCATACAGTCAGCAACTCCTGGATAATCGCCTCTAAGCATGTATTCCCTAATTTGACATGAAGTTCTGAAAGGGAACTCGGCAAGGAATTTATTATCGTAAAGTGTATATTCCCAATTTGGATGCTTATTTTTCCAAGTACTCATCCATTCAATTGGAGCTGGATTGGGGCCTATCCAAATTTGTCCTATCTTTCTCGGAATACCCAGTTCGTCATTTTGCTTTTCAAACATATATTATCTGTAATAAAGTTATAGAGTAAAGATTGGAGATCAATGCAATATACTTTCAAGTTGAATGGTTTTTCACAATAAACAACAGTCATTACCAATTGTGTTTTATTGTCATTCCTTGCTTAATAGAACAAAGAATCTAAAATATCCAAATCCTAATTCTTGTTAGAGATATGATTCCAATATCCTTTTATCCATAGCAGTAATTTCCGCTAAGATTAAACTCCCCGTTTTTTCAGGGTTTTCTGCTATCATAATAATTTAACTTTCGTAATCATCCTTTGATAACTTTTTGACCATTTGACATGGCACGTATAAAATTGGTCTCACAAATGGTTTATCTGATAATTTCTTTCAAGAAGTATCATGCGAAATATTACCTTTCGCAAACTTCATAAAATGCATCACCTAATGGAATATTGAACTTTGTATATAGCGACAATCAAAATGATAGTCAAATGATACAACAGCGAAACTATTAATATTTGTTTTTTGCTATTGAAAGGATTTTTTCACATCTCTAATTGTGCCCTTACGATGGCTTTCAAATAGCCTAATATCAGAGTCTTTGGTCACATCAAGCGGATATAAGCAGTCCCTTTAGGAATCCAGGTGGTGTTACTCAGTAACAAGTCCACTTTGCTGGAAAGCAAAACATCATCCTCCATGACAACACCATATTCGTCTGGACTATCGCTAACACGTTGCCAAACCTTTTGATGACTTAGAAAGCATCCCACCTCATTTTCAGATAACTTGTCGTGTGGCACCTTTATCGTATTCAGTGACCGCATTGATTTCTGCTTCCGAAAGTGTCGCCCCTTCCACCGCAGAAATGCGTTCATAGTGAATCTTATCATTCGCTAACTGAGAAAGTTGTGACTCCATCCAATCACGCCTTACCGTTGATTGGTCGCGATTGATATAGTAGATCTTCATACCACTCCTTATTAGGTGTCGCTCATTATGCAGCTAATTGTTTCGTACGCAACTTAGATTAAAATCATCGGCATTAACCGAAATCTGCTTTCCTACCGATTGAGAACTTAGCACTCGCACCCCCTTTCTTATGTAGGATTTTAACCGGCGCATCATAAACTTTGGTTTTAACCGATAACTTTTGGAAATCCCGGAATCGAACACATCTGACTGGTATTGGAATGGGGCAGAGATACCTAATTCAGGGGCAACACAAAGTTGCACGGCCCCTGCGGGCTCTAACTGATAACTTTGTAGCTCAAAGCAACTCCCAATAACAGCATCTGCTGGTCCTGCAGCATTGGTAGTTTTGTGTAAAAGCAATTCCGCTCCACTCGGCCAGAGGACATAAGCTCCAGAACCACTCTGACCAAGCATAAGTTTGAGGAGTTTATGGTCTGTGATATGCAGAGGCGGTTGCTTCAGACAAACATACTTCTGCTGTGGTTTGGCTTCAACACAAAGATAATTTATACCATTAAGTGATTTTAAATTCGCAAGGACTTCTGGTAGATGCTGTGAGAGAAGGACATCATCTTCAAGGACAAGCATTGGCGTTTCTGACTTTACGATAATATTCCAAGCTATTTGGTGGCTCATAAGACATGCACATTCAGTCCCTCTTAAGGGTCTTTCCCAAGAATCCCAATAGGAAGGACTTTTTGCTTTCATTGCTTGTGCAGGCTTTATAGCCTCAATTCTTGTGTAACCAAGGCCTAGATATTCAAGCTGTTTTGACATGAATTCCATTCGCTCAACGCGGTTATCCAGATTGATAACCAAGCATGTCAAAGTCTCAGGGTCCATTAATTCGCTTATTTATTCTGAAAAGATTAAATTTTATCTGCTCTTGAACTGAGCACACTGAGGGTAGATACTCAGTCATCCGAAGAACCCCAAAAGCGAACAAATAACTAAACCTAATTTAAAAAAGTTTAAGTTGGAAAGAAGCGTTTTACAAAACTTTTTGTCTTATAACGAATCCAAATAAGTGTAAAACGGAGTGTAGTTAAACTTCTGAGGTCTATTCTAATTCTTTCTATTGTGTCTTTTATAAAACCTCTAATCATTTTGTGATTTTTGTCAGGATTAAATTGTGCTAATTCAAATGCGAGTATTAATTCCGATAGTTTAACGGTGTTAATCTCACCACGAAGAAATTTAACAAATTGGGGTACTCCTTCTATCTCTTGAGCCTCATAACGTCTTTGAAAATTATCAGCTGCAACTTTAAAAGCTAATGATTTTGTAAAATCAATGTTCTTAGTACTTAACTGTTCACTATGACTTCGGTAATGATATACACAGGATTTTATATTAGCAAATCTAACATAAGGAGATAGGTCAAAATAAAATTTTAAATCCTCGGCACCGAGATACTCATCTTTGTATTTGATAAAGCTTGGTATTGATGATACTCGTAATAGTGCGGTTGCATTTGCTATTGAAATTCCAAAAGGGTCGCAAACTATTTCATCGTGAGAGGTCGCAGGAATAAATTCCCAAGATTTATAGTTCTCACCAAAAACTAACATCTTACCTCCACATACTCCGACCTCAGGATGGCTTTCCATAAATTCATGGAGCAATTGAAAGCGGTTAGAAACTGAGATGTCATCGCCATCCATATGAGCAATGTATTTACCCCGGGCTTGTGCATACCCGAAATTCAAACTACCTGGCCTACCAGGGGTATTGGGATTATCAAAAAGCTGAATACGGGGATCTTGAATAGATCTGATTATCTCTTTGGTTCGGTCAGTAGAATTATCGTCAACGATAATGAACTCAAAATCACTGAAAGTTTGATCAAGGATAGATTGGATAGCCTCGGTGATATACTTTTCTTCATTGCGAACGACCATTACCACACTGATGGAGGGATCAGGTGCATTGCAAATTGGTGTACTGTTTGCGGACTCGGGGGTCAAAATTGATAAGAACGTTGATGGTTAGTTTTTCTGAACCAGCTCAATTGATATAAGCAAAAAATAAGATTAGCGTCAGATATTACAGGAAACTTGAAAATGTTTACATATTTCAAATTTACAATCCTTATTACACTATATCAAAAAATATCGGAACTAATTTTTATTTCATCTGAAATAATTCATACTCTGGATACAGATCAAATAGGCTTAACTATGGATTCATCAACTCAAGTAGTGGTTTCACTAACAACTACCCCCCCCCGATTTAAACTCGTTGGCAAGACATTACAGTCACTCCTGGCTCAAGATTTTCCTGCCCAGCAAATAGAACTCTACATCCCCAAAACCTATCGGCGCTTTCAAGAGCATAGTTTTTGTGTCCCTGAGGTTCCTGATGGTATCACCGTCAAAGTGGTTGAGAATGATTTAGGACCAGCAACAAAAGTG
>MPNP01000185.1 GCA_002239085.1 Rhodobacteraceae bacterium bin131
CTTCAGATAGACCTTGGGGTGTCTTGAGGGCTTGATTAGTAATTGGAATAGGAGGAATCGGGTCAACGGTATTTGAAGCTAACCGCGCAATGGCCTCAGGTAAGTACGATTCACTTAAAGAAATTGTCGAATGGTTAGTAATGAGACCCCAGTCAATTGTTGGATTATCAATATTATTGATTGAGCCAATATCCTGCTTCTCACGGTGAAGCCATGCAGCCATTCGGATACCATTTTTCTGGACTATTTCATTTGTACCGAGAGACCAATTATTTGTTGCATGGTCAATGATGTGGTTCGCTGATATTGTTTTTGTTGGCAATACTTGGGCCGATAAATCAACGAGGTGACAAAAATCTGGATTAGGGTCATAACGTCCGCTTTCTGCCTCAGCTCTAAATTGTTCGCGTAATCGGACCGAATGAATGTGCTGTTGCGCATCGGCAATTCTCTTATGTGCTTCCACTTGCCGGTCAAGATACCGACTCTGCTGAGCTGAATGAGCTCTGAGTGCATTAATTATTTCATGAGCTGCATGGGTTGTTTCTTGACTGACGTGATTACGGGTTTTGGAATGGTATGAACTGATTGCTCCACATTGACATCCAGCACCAAATACTGCCCAACTTGGGTGAGCAACGAGCATCAACAGTAATAGACCCATCAAAAAAAAGAATTGCTTCATCATTGATCATTTCCTTTTCCGTAAAGTAATTGCCAGATTTCGGAAACTGATTGGCTTCCACCAGGTTGCTGATTTTGTGTATTCAATTCATGGTCTTCTTCCGGCGAATTCGTTAATGTCTTCGGGTTGGAGTCCTCTTTTTGAGCCGACCCATGCGGTAAATTTTGCTTGGAGGCGGGCTTGCCCGTGTTAAGTTGCCGTATTGGGATTCGAAATATGACGGTAGGCTAGACCATTTTTCACTGAGTGGTCGCGTATTCTTACGCCATTCTCGTTCTGCAAATGAACAAAATTGACTAAAACCTTTTCCATCAGGATTGGCAACTTGGTCAAGGGCTCCTTTGAACAATTCGTCTAGTGAACCGGTTGACGAAAAATTCGCAATCGATAAACTCATTAGCCCCTTAAGGCAACTTAATTCTTCAATTGATTGTGGAGGTTGAATAGAAGCTTCAGAACGGAGCACCGAGGATTCAATTTGTGACCGGACAATGTCAGCAACAAATGTCCGTGATTCGTCACTACAAATAGGACTCGTTTTTTCGTAAGCCCAGTCGCTCAATGCAACAGTAGAAAAACCTAATAATAGGTATACTGCAATTAGAATAATTCGTAACATCGTTTTCCTCCATAAAGAGTTGTGAAGTCACAACTATGAAGGAAAATGGTGAAACTAAAACCACTAAAATTGACCGCGAGAAAATTTAATGTCAAAAACTTATTAGCGGTTTATTGCTAATAATGGCGGTTTAGCTCATCAAGTTGGCGACAATTAGCAATAGCGAACCGTCTAAAGGCATGAAAAAAGAATGAATAAACTAGCCAACAATGTCTGTATCCGAGAAGAAAAAGGCAATCTCTACAGCCGCATTTTCGGGGCTATCGGAGCCATGGACACTATTCTCTGTGAGTGAAACAGCAAGTTCTTTCCGGATGGTTCCAGGAGCCGCCTGTTCAGGATTAGTTGCCCCCATAACATCGCGATTGCGATTAATCGCATTTTCCCCTTCAAGAACTTGTACAACAACCGGACCAGAAATCATAAATTCGCAAAGCTCTTGATAAAATGGGCTTTCACTATGAACACTGTAAAAATTCTTTGCCTGATTTTCGGTGAGGTGAATCCTTTTTTGTGCGATCACTCTCAAACCAGCATCTTCCAGCATCGAAATAATCTTACCACATATATTCCGCCGGGTGGCGTCAGGTTTAATGATGGATAGGGTACGCTCTGTCACAGTCAGCCTTTCAATTGTTGATTAAGTTAAAATAATCAATGTGCAACATTAATAATTGCCATTCAATTAGCGAATTAGGATCAAAATTAACTTTTTCTATAACTCACACGGTAAAAAATTATTTGGATTTATTGTTCTCTCGCGGAGAATTAATTGCGTGAGTCATTTCCCACTTCTGCCCTTTTTGCGTAAAAAGTTTCATTGGCAATTTCATCACACTGAAATGTTTCCAATGGGCGCGTGACTTTTGTAATTGATCCCCAATATTTTGATTAAATACAACCATGACACGCGCATAGCGTGTCAGGTCCGCCTGTTGATAAGACGCTGCTCCAAAGAGAATGAGAGCCTGAGCTTGATTAGCGTCTGTCATCATAGGTGAGAGAAGAACAGGCTGATCTTTTTCAAAGTCATCACCGGTTTTACCAATGCCAATAAATTGATTACCCGTTTGAACCCATAATTGGTCCAAGAGAACATTGGTTTCTTCGTCACTGTCACATTTGACGAGAATACGCCACTCATTTGCTCGAGATTTTTTGAGCAATGACATTAAGAGCTTATCAAGATCTCCTTCAGCCTTATAAAAAATAAACTCATTCAAGTGGATTTTTCCCGTCATTTAAGAGATTAAAGATTGTTCGAACGCCCCAACCTGAAGGTCCCACAGGAGCTAAACTACCCGGCTTTTCAGGGAAGGCTACTCCCGCAATATCAAGATGTATCCATGGGGTCGTTGATTTTACAAATCGTTGCAGAAACTGTGCTGCTGTGATTGCACCAGCGTACATCCCTCCAATGTTCTTCATGTCCGCCAAGCGCGAATCGAGTTGCTTATCAAAAGCTTCATCCAACGGTTGGCGCCATGCTTTTTCACCAGTATGTCCGGCCGAAATAAAAAACTTTTGAGTTAACTCATCATTGTTTGAGAATAAACCAGCATACTTATCCCCTAAGCTGACCATAATCGCTCCCGTTAAAGTCGCTAAATTTATCATCCATTGGGGATTGTGTGTTTCTTGAGTGTGCCATAGTAAATCAGCTAGAACCAAGCGACCTTCAGCGTCAGTATTTAAAATTTCGACCGTATCACCTTTTAGTGATTTAACGATATCCCCTGGCCGCATTGCATTACCTCCGGGCATATTTTCAACCAAGCCGACTATGCCGACAACATGGACCGGGCTTTGAGCCATAGCAAGGGCCTTCATAACCCCAGCGACTACCGCAGCTCCAGCCATGTCCATAGTCATTTTTTCCATTCCTTTCGGCGGTTTAAGAGAAATTCCTCCCGTATCAAAACAAACACCCTTACCAATGATTGCATAGGGTTTTCCTTTCTGCCCTTTCCACTTCATAGTGACAACCTTTGACGGACTTTGAGATGCTTGTCCAACAGCCAATAAAGTATTCATACCAAGGGCTGCCAACTCTTGCTCTTCTAAAACTTCAACTTCGACACCATGTTTTTCTAAATCTTTAAGTTGGCTAGCGAATTCTGTTGTTGTCAAGGAATTTGCCGGCTCATTAACTAGGTCACGGGTGAAAAATGTTCCAGCAACGCCACAAGCCAGATGGCGATATTTTTTGGCACTCAATTCGGCATCTAAGCAAATGATGTCGGCTTGCTTAGGTGTAACCTGCTTTTCTTTTTTTGGTTTCTTGTAACGGTTAAATGAATACCCTCTTAATGCAACACCTTCAGCAAAATACTCAGCATCAGAGCTAAAGATTAAAATCTTTGATAACTGTTCAGACGCATTGGCGCCAATTGCACCGCCAGCCTCACGGAGTTGAGTAGGATTGGACTTCGCCGGTAATTTGAGAATCAAAAGCCTATCTGTCGCTAAACTTTCAGGGAAATTAATCGTCAGGACTTGATTTTCTTTGAGTTTGGAAAAGCTCTTTGAACTGATATATTCAGATAACTTTTGCGTGAAGTCTTGTTTGAAAGAGTTAACCTTTTTTCGAACTTGTTTTGTATCAGGCAAGCAAACAATTATCTGTTCAGTCGCACTTGACAATTGGCTGATAGTTTCGGCTGATAATTGATCAAAGTTAATTTCAATGGGAGCATTCATTTCATTTTCCAGTATCTTAATTGGTGAAAAGGATGGTCAACATACCGCACTTACTAAGTAGAATATACCTTCACAATATTTGTTTTTTTAAGCAGAATTAATGGCCAACACGATTGTCAAATATATCCTGACCCGACTCCTGATTGTTTTCGCGTTTTTTATTGTGATCTGGACAGGAATCAACTGGCTTAATCTTGTTGTTCGCAATTTAGAATCCATTCTCATCCTGTCACAGGACCCAGTTAGTCTTATAAAATATCTTTTTTTTACTTTGACAGTCGCTGTGGACCGTATTTTCCCTTTTGTTGCTTTCCTGACTGCAATTTATTTTGCTTTTAAACTTCAAACTTCAAATGAATTAAACGGAATGCAATCATTAGGGATGAATAATTATATTGCCTATATTCCTTTTTTTCTCTTTGCTTTAATTGTTCTAGCAACAGACATTTATCTTAAATTTGAACTGCGACCTTACAGTAGAGTTCAGATGGCAAATCTAGAACGGAATATCAACACCCCGATTGAAATACGTCATCAGCATGTCAGAAAATTTCTTGAATTTCCAGGCAATATTATCTTGTTTGTTGAAGAAATCAATGATGATGGAGTTTTGAAAGATATATTTATCCATCTAAATTATGACTCGAGTAAAGATGTTTCGCTTACTTTTCTTGCTGATACCGGTCATATTGAATACAAACAGAATGAAGAGTATACCCAGCCA
>MPNP01000186.1 GCA_002239085.1 Rhodobacteraceae bacterium bin131
ATTGTGATGCGGATGAATCGTGGACTCAAAAGCGCTTGGATGAGGCCAAAAATACTATAAACCAAATGGGTCAATACAATGTTGACGAAATCCAATCATTGTCACGAATGCTTGATATAATGGCAACTGGGATGTCTCCGAATTCGTGGGAAAAATATGGGATTGATGTAAATGAACTCGAATTCCGAAGTTGGCCAACTGCAAGTGGTGATTGGGAGATTATCCCTGAAATACCAAGGGTAAATTTTGGCAAGAGTGTGCTTTCGAAAAAACTCACCGAGCACATTTGTAAATTCGTCAATGGCGAAGAGGGCAAACCTTTGGGAGTGGTGATTGAGAGTCCGGTTGGCACCGAGATGACTGATGACATGGCAAAGTTGGTCAAGCAAATCGCCAAGTCATTAGCGATATGGAGAGTGTCGGGTAGTGATGTCATCAATGCGTCTAGAACATTGGCCCAAGAACTTGGACAAAACCACGATAAACCTGCTTGGTTAGACGAAGTGCCAGCCATTGACTTAAATGTCAGAAAAGAGGATGACTTGGATTGGCAAGTAATTATTCCCAAGAACAAAGCTGTGCCAGCAGGAAATACTTATCGTAGCCAACCCAATAAAGAACATCATGTTGAAATTGCCGCTGGGGTAGAGCATGTTCACCTTCATTTTAGGCGAAGAACCTATAATGAATTCAATGAATGGGAAGAACGGTACAGCAGTATAGAAACGGGTCATACCATCATTCCGAGTGACCATGTTCGTCATGCAAATGCATTGGTTCGAGTCCGTCCTCTTTCAGGAGAAGCAAGAATTGAAATCATTGAGCATTGTCCCGATGGTACAACTGAAGCAATTGCTTCAACACGCAAGGGAGTGAAATGGAGTGAAATGTCTAGTGAAAAACCAGAAGCTCTGCGAAGTATTCCTGATCTTTATATATTCAAAGCAAGTCCAATAGCTTGGAAAGAACTTAAATTTGTACTTGAGAAGTTTAAAGTTATTCGACCCAGAATCATAGATAATATGATCTTAAAATTGAATAAAGAAATATACAAATGTACACAAAAACAATGGCGAGATGGTCAATTTCCATTAGGGTCGGATGGTCAACCACCCCGTTCATCCACCCCAGAAAATCATGAATATGATATGAAATTATTGCGTCATGCAACGAACATTTTAGTTAAAAATTTGGAATATTATAACCAATCAGGTTCAGATGATTTTGAACTTAAGGTAGGAGAGATTAACCGACTTCATTTGGCATTAACTTGGCTCTTTACAGGGTGTCCTGACGATGTTGTTGATATCCTTGTTAAAGCATTGAAGGAGCCTGAAGGAAAATACGGTTCTAAACTGAAAATGGACAATAAATTTTCTGAATGGGCGATCTATTCGGGTTTTGGTAGGACGGTAAGACGTAAGGAGCACTTGCGATTTGCTTTTGACCATTTACTTGGTAAATGGGAAAATAAAGGTGCTAGAGAACAAGACAAGTATTTACTTGCGGCTATAACCCATCCGATGGCTAGGAGAGTAGAAGTACGTCATGTTTTAAATGAGGACAAGGACCGATTTGACCGGGTTAAAGCATTTCTTGACCAACAGCTGATTAATTGCCTCGACAAGCAGAATGACTCCCGTCCGTCAAGAAGCCCATCACTAGAAATAAGGTATATTGTCATGGGATATAGGGGCCTATGCCAAATTCGCTATAAAAATCCAGACTGGTTACCCGTAGAAGGAAAAGAAATCAGGGATACTTATGATAGTCTCATTAAGGCTAAAAAATTTGCAAGAGTATTTGAAAAGGATCTTATAGATAAGTCAGCTCCTTTTCTCATCGGTGAAGGGGAAGATCCCACGATGCCATCAACATTCTGATGAGCGATTCTATTTCTCATAATCCATGCAATGTTCCTTAAAGTACTGCGAAGTATTGTGGCATAAATTCTTTAATCGCAAAGTAAAGTGCAACTAGTTAATACTTGCAGCTGACCCAATAAAGTCGCACGTGAGATCACATCATTAAACACAAAAAAAGAATTAAAGGGCTTGATTAGTAAATTAGTTAAGCCGAATGAAAATGTATATACTGACGAACACAAATCTTATACAAAATTGAATTGTTTTAATAAAAAACAGTCAAGCATAGAATCGGTGCATATGTAAAATGCCAAATTTATACAAATCCAATGAAGTGTTTTTTGGCTTAACTTAAAAGGACTTTTGTTGAATTTTACCATTGCATGTAATCAAAACATATGCAGCTTTTTATTGATGAAGCGGTTAAAAGGTTCAATTTGAGAAAACAAGGAGCAATGAGTAAGATGAAATTTGATATAATCGGTTGTTTTGACAAAGCGACGAGTTACAAGGAGTTAATCAAATGATGGATTCTAATTTTTCACTTGAAGATACCTTTGAAAATGCTGTAAGCCGTACATTAGGAGATTCCAAGCAAACTGAAAGTTCAAGCACAATACTTCGTTATCCTGGTGGAAAAAGCAGGGCTGTTCGAACAATCAGAGAATATTTCCCCAAAGATGTAAATAAGATATGTTCTCCATTTTTAGGGGGAGGTAGTATAGAAATATCATGTGCTGCTGATGGAATGAAGGTTTATGGTTCTGATGCATTTAACCCTCTTGTAAATTTTTGGTATCATACTCTTTCCCATCCAGTAATGTTATCGGACAGGGTTAAGATTTATCATCCCTTGACAAGAACCAAGTTTTATAACCTTCAAAAAGGTTATAACAATTTAGAAGATAATTTGGAAAAAGCGGCTGTTTTCTTTGTTCTTAATCGATCATCCTTTTCAGGTACAACATTATCTGGTGGAATGTCTCCCAATCATCCAAGATTTAATCAAACTATCATTGATAAATTGCGTAATTTTAGGTCTTCTAATCTTAATGTAGAGTGCTACGATTATAAAGTTGCATTAAATGAACATAAGGATATGTTTTTGTATCTTGATCCTCCTTACGCAAATGGTGGAATGCTTTATGGCAATAGGGGTGATATGCACAAAGGTTTTCAACACGAAGAATTGGCAGAGGTGTTGAATAAAAGAGATAATTGGATATTGTCCTACAATGATTGTGATTTTATTCGTAATCTTTATTCAAAACATGAAATTATTGAACCTGAATGGAGTTATGGTATGTCTGCCAAAAAAGGGTCAAAAGAATTACTAATTGTAAATGTCTAAGCTTAGTCAAACGGAAAGTGGCAAGGCATGGGAATTTGGACTAGCAAATAAATTTGCTGACGTATTTAGATGTTCCTTAAATTTTGATGCACCATATGAAAAAGCACAAAAATCCTACGATATTTTACCCCAATTAGAAAAAAATAGAATGGATTGCGCAGCTGGAGAAGCTGCCATTTTTATACTTACACATGATAGTAGACTGAATAATGTTTCAGGTATATCTATTCAGCCTGATCGCACGGGAAAAGAAGGAGATGTTCGGGATTTAATCATATTCACTAATAATGGAGAAGTGGGCATATCAGCCAAGCACAGACATAATGCCTTGAAACATTCTAGATTATCCAATAAAATTGATTTTGGTTCTAGTTGGTATGGGGTTCCCTGTTCAAAATCCTACTGGAATATAGTTCGCCCTATTTTTAGTGATTTAAGCGAAAGAAAGGACAAAAAACAAAAATGGAATGAATTAAAAGATAAGAATAATGATTATTACCAACCAATTCTCAATGCTTTTGTTGACGAAGTAAAAACCTATGGAAATATATCCAAAATGATGAAGTATTTACTGGGGGTATATGATTATTATAAAATTGTAAAGGAAAATGGGATTGTCTCTTTTCAGTCTTTTAATTTATACGGCGGTAACGAATGGGGAAGCAAACTTGCTTTTCCGACAGAAATTCAGACATTCTACATAGATTCAAATAGGTCGGGTTGTGCAGTGATGACAACAGATAAAGGTTGGCAAGTATCTTTCCGGATTCATAATGCAGAGTCAAGAATAGTCCCATCATTAAAATTTGATGTCCAACTAATCGGAAATCCCAATAAACTATCACGTCATGAAATTCATTATATCTAAAATTGTATTTTTCGCTCCTTTTTTAAGAACTTCACGAGCCTCCAATTTTTGTGTTTACTAAGTTGAATACTTTCGGCTAACTTGCTTGCAGTGTCAGGAGTCTTTTCAAGTATCTGAAGCAAGAGATCTTCAGGAAGGCAGGCATATTTATTGGTTTCAGGCATCATGACCTATCAATTTCAAACAGAGTTTTGCTTTGTTCCCACTCTTTTCTGGCCTCTAACATGAATTCTTCTTTCTTAAACACAAGGTTTTCCTTCGGATAGTCGCCAGTTCGTTTAACTGCCCAGCGTTGCTTCCAGAATTCTGTCAACTCATCAATATTGCGCTGTTTCCAGATTGGCTTCTCATCTTTCTGAAGGACAGCATGGAGATTGTCGACCAATGGGAATAAGTAGCTCGCACGTTTTATGCCGTGATTGCTCCCTTTCTTAAAGCCCAATAGACGCATTGAACGGTCTATGTTCTTAATTTTTACAGATGGACCACTGCCGAAATATCGACCCACTTTAATCCCGGCTAAACTGAGATAATTCATTAGGCTTTCATACAGTGTATCAGGAATATGAAAAGAACCGC
>MPNP01000187.1 GCA_002239085.1 Rhodobacteraceae bacterium bin131
CCACCAACAACCTGGCTGAGCGCGACCTCCGCCCGTTGAAAGTGAAGCAGAAGATCTCGGGGAGTTTTCGCACCAAAGCCGGTGCACAAGACTTCGCGGTTCTGCGCAGTGTGTTAGAGACCGCTCGCAAATGCCGGATGAACGCACTGGATGTCTTGGGAACCAATCCCGATGAACTGATGGAACGGTTTGCTTCCGCGGCACCTGCTCCTGAGACTTGAAACACCAGTCCTCCACAAGATTCCTTGTTCAGCCGATGCGGCTATACTCATCTCTCACTGAGACTACCTGAGTAGTTACGATAGATAATCAACAGCTACAAAATCCAAAATTATTTCTATAAGTAAATAATTTTGACTTGACCTGAATCTGGTTTAAATAACTCATTCCGTATCTGTTAATACTAATTGCATTTTATAGGGCTATTTTGTGAAAATGGATCTTATCCAACTTAGACCATCTTTAACATTTTTGTGCAAAAGTCAATAGAAATGGGGATGCCAATATTCAAGTGGCACCACTAAGTTTCACTTCCTTCACTTGAGCACCTCAATGATAGTTCTGAGTGTCATGCGGGTTTCATCCCTCCTTTTTACCGCATCAATTCCCGGTCAAGCCAGTAACATGTGTACATTCCTTGGTAGTGATAGTCCCATGTCCTGATAGATCTTGGTTTGGTCATCAGATGTCGCTGTCTTGTGAACATGGAGGGTCGCGTTATTCGGACAGGCAGAACTTGTTGTTGTCCGCTGTTATGCCGATATCGGTGTATAATTGTGATAAACATCAACAAACGTGTCAGGGGGGAGGCTGTTGCTCTTAAATTTATGCATATCAAGCTACTGACCTACCCCATCCACCGCCCTTGGCAGTTTCGATAACAATTTCATCACCACTATCCACTTCTAGGTCACTTACAAATGAGTACTGGATGGGCTCTGCTCCTACTTTGCGAACCTTAAATTTATTTGTCCCTCCTACATTCCCTCCTCGCAAACCCCAAACTGGATTTTTATTCCGACTATAGCCTGCAGAAACTATTGCTTTTGCCCTCATACGGTAGGACGTAGATAAACCCTTTCCACCCTCAAACATTCCTTTACCAGTTTGGTCATCAAGGAGTTTCTTCCAACCAACTTCCAAACCGTAACGAGCCTCACATATTTCAACTGGACACACATAAGTTTCTCCGTGGCTTAAGGAGTACATGCAATTCAAACCATCCCGAGTAGAAGTAGCTCCCCACCCTCCCAATTGCGGTTCGACCATTGTATATTTTCGACCAGTTTCAGGATGAATACCTGCGATTACAGTTCCACAGATAGAACCAAAATGCCCAGCAGGTAGTTTCTCAGACATAGCTTTAGCCATACATTGCCAAAGGAGGTCATAGAGTCGAATGCGCGTTTCAAAATAATAGCCATGGGGTGCCGGATTCGTTGCTTCAAATATTGTACCTGGTTTGGTGATAACCCTGAGAGGTTTAAACGACCCTTCGTTACAATAAAGGTGGGGGTCAGTCAGAGCCTTAAAGATCATTTGTGAAGAAATAACAGCTCCATCTCGACTAGTATTATAGGGACCAACTTGTTGAAGCGGATTTTCGGTTAAATCAACAATAAATTCCTCTTCAGTAATTGAAATTTTCACTTTCCACTGATCATCGTTTTCCTGCATTTCTGAGGCCTCAAATTTGCCCTTGGGAAGTTTCATTAGACCTTTCCTTGCCCGTTTTTCTCCTTCACTAAACATATTAGTCAAAGCTATGTTGTAATTTTCCACCCCATAGTTCTTAACCAGCTCAATTATTCTTTTTCGAGCTCTGCGGCATGCTGAAATCTGAGACCACAGGTCGCCCTTGGTGATTTCAGGCAGTCTTGAATTACAAGTGATAATTTCCAGCAAGGAGGAAACAAGCACATCGCGTTCAAATAATTTAACAGCGGGTAACCTTAATCCTTCCTGAATAATTTCTGTAACTTTTGTTGACATGGAACCTGGCGTGGAACCTCCAACATCAGACCAATGGCCGATAGAAGAGGCCCAAGCAATACAATCACCATTAAAAAACACAGGTATTGTGACCACAACATCGTTTAGGTGCGTTACACCTCCATAGTAGGGGTCATTGGTTATAAACAGGTCACCTTCATTAACATTATCCAAGCCATGCAATTCAATTATCCGTTTAACTGCCTTATCTAGGATCCCGACAAAAGTCGGTATGCCAGCTCCTGAACCAACCAAGTTACCGTCTCGATCGGTAATCCCGGTGCCGACATCCAACACTTCATAAATTATCGGACTCATTGATGTTTTCTTAAGAGTTTCAAACATCTCATCGGCCGCAGCGATCAAACTTGACTGAATAACTGATAGTGTTATCGGATCTCTATCCATACTTAAATTCGCTTAATATCCCGCGTTAATGTGGACAGAATTTCAGGTCCGTTGTCCCTGAGAATTACGATTTCTTCTAACCTAATACCAAACTTACCCGGAAGGTATATTCCAGGTTCAATGGAGAAAACCATTCCGGTTTCCATTACCGTTTCGGAAGTCGCCGTAATATACGGTGGCTCATGAACTTCAATTCCTAACCCATGCCCCGTCCTGTGAACAAAATAATCTCCGTAACCTGCGTTTGATATAACCCGCCGAGCAGCTTGGTCAATTTCCCTGGCTTGGATGCCGGGTCTAGCGACTGCCAAAGCACTCATTACAGCATCGTTTACAATGCTATGAATTTTTTTAAATTCGTCTGAAGGTTTACCGAAGACGGCAACCCGGGTAATATCGCTACAATATTCCCCTTTCTGACCACCAATATCAATAACAATTGGATCACCCATCTCTAATGCTCTTGAACCCGGTTTATGGTGTGGTAATGCTCCATTTGACCCACTTCCAACTATTGCGAACTTAGTGTCTGCCTTTTGACTCTTAAACTCATCCTGAATTCTTGCCACGATTTCCAATTCACTGAGTCCCGGTTTTATTTCGGCAAAACCGCGCTGCATTGCCTGATCAGCAATCGCTGCATTTTCCTTTAAACTCCTATAGTCCAAATCATCTTTGCGCATTCTGAGGAAGCCAACAGTGTTTTCTGTGAAACTTCTGCTTGCACTAGGGATTTGGTCAACCAACAACATCGCAAAATCTGCCCGCATGGTTTCGTCAATAACAATATGACTTGCTTGCCTTGTCCCGACATCATCGAGTGCAGAAATCAAAGCCCTAACGGGACCTTCATCATCAGACCATTTATGGCAAGTGATTGTGCTTCTCTGACTGGTATCCTCCGCATTAAGAGACGGCATAAGAAAGGCTTCTTTGGTTTCACCAATCAACAACAGACAGGGTCTTTCGTCTGGGTGAGGATGAAACCCCAAAACCCACTGCATATGGGCTCCTGGCCCTAAGGCAACCAATTGTGTTTTGGTGGTCTTCATTCTGTTTTTGATTGCATTGAGTCGCGAGCGAGTTCGTTCTTCCATATGATTTTTCCTTTGATATAATTTAAAATATTTACAATGCCCCGATGATAATGCGATTGCCAAAAACATCGCCATCATCTATAATACCAAATTGCTCCAACTCATCTTCTGGTGGAGCCTCGCACGACCACTTTCGACTGGGTATCCATCCGCACTGCCTTTTCAAAATGGCCGCATACTCTGCTCGTTTTAAAACGGCTATGGCGGGATCTATAACTGGTACTCCAAGCCTCTTTTCTAATCGTTGATAAAATCCTACTTCTCGAGAGCAACCAAGAATTATGGCCTCAGCGAAATCGCTATCAACAGCCCGACAACCCGCTTCAATCAGCAGTTGTTCAGTTTTTTCTGGTCTGACCTGAAAATCGTTAACACCAAGACCAACATGATAAAATCCACTTAACTGGTCCTGAGTTCGACACTTTGTCCCCATTTTCGCTTTTTCTTTATTATTAAATCCCTAGCAGCTCTACATTCTACAGTGTGTAATGCGGCTCACTCCATGGTCGTGCCTAATCTAAAAAATAAATTTTGTTTGTATAAATTTCTCCCGTATAATCAACACCACACCACTTCATGTTTCTTTCTCATAGTCTAACCATTATGTCCATCCGAACGAAACCATCGCTCAAAACCAAACAAGCTGCCATCCCAATCGTCGCAAGCGACCTCAATACTCTCAACCACCACGAAGGAGGGGAAAGCGGTCGACAAGGTGATGGGTGTCAGGCTTGGAACCAAGGCATATGAATTGTGCCAGGATGAGGACTGAAAGTTGGGTCAAATAGGGGGAGAATGAAGGGACTTTTGCGAGCCAAAAAAGAGGGTAATGTAGTGCCTAATTTAAAGAGGGTGCCCCATAGAATCGGTGTTTTAAGCGATAAAGTGTCAAGGTCAGGACCTGAATAGTTACGTCAGAAGTTAAGAAACTAACTTTAGCTACTTATTAGAACAAAAGTTTCTGCAATCCAAGGCAACACTAATAAGAATACTATAGCGCCGCCAATCGTATACACCCACTTAAAGTTGCTCTTGATTTGGGTAACATCATCGGCCAATT
>MPNP01000188.1 GCA_002239085.1 Rhodobacteraceae bacterium bin131
TCTTTTGAGAATCACTACGCACTGAGTTGAGAAAGAATTGAACTTCAGATAGTGACACCTTGCCAAAATTAGGTATGCTACGGAGATCTTTAGGGGATAATTGGGCAAATTCGCCAAGTGTTTTTATATTATCATTTCTTAAACTATTGCTGGCTCTTACGGAAAATCCAACTTCTTCAACCGGTATGTTCTTCCACTCTTCAGATGAATCAACATCGGGATTACTTGCACTTAAATCTCCTTGAATTACCAACTGATTCTTAACTAGTGGCTGACTATTTTCTGAAGTAACATCACAATCAATGAGCTCGCGTAGAAATCCTTTGCTTTGACTTATATCCATATAAGAATGCAATAAGCTACCAAGCTCCTCTTTGGTTTCACGGTCGCAATTTAACTCATCTGAAACTTCATTTTCTGAGAATTCAGCCAACTCACCGAGAGTATATAAATTTAATCCTTTTAGGAAGGATTGTGTTTTTTGAGTCAGTTTAATTTCAGAAAGAAGGAGTTTTTTCCAGCCTTCGTTTTGAGGATTGAATTGGTCGTCCACAGCCAAATGTTTCAACTAAAAAATGTATTTTATAAAATTGTAACTTTTAAGGAAGTTGCCGTCAAAATTAATGTTGCTCTATTCAACCCTGATTCTTGGCAATATTCAACCCAGTTTCACGCGGAAATTTGGTCAAAAGATCTTTGATTGAGCATTAAAACCATCACCAAACTTTCAGAATTCAAATATTTATATCTCACCAGCGGCACAACCCCGATTATGCAAGAAATCTCATTCGATGGTTATGAATTCCAGCACTACTAAACCCGTTTTGTTTCTACAAAAATAGTTTTTGCCAATTATTTACCTTAACTTCCAATTTTTCCCTTGCGCTTGAGCATATTATGTATTCTATCTGCAGGGAACTAATAACTGAATTCTTACTAAATTCATCCCAAAAAATATCCCTTGCCGTCTCCCCTTTAACCCCAATCACCTTGATAGATGGGTACTTTTTAATCAGGCCTTCAAGGTCGTTGAATACAGGATTGTCAATGCTTGAATCACTACTTCCTTCTCGGTCAGCAGCTTTCAGCACATCCCACAGTGCGATTCCTTTTCTGCGCAGAAACTCCCGTCTGGATTTGTAATCCTGTTTAATTTGCTCTTCAAAGATGCAGGAAAGAATTTTCCAAAATTGGTTGCGATTGTCTGCATAATATTCGCGCTTAGTTAACGATTTTTCTCCAGGTAAGGTTCCTAAGATCAAAATACGTGATTGATGATCAATTATGGGCTCAAGCCCTTCTTTCATCAACATTTTCGATTCTCCACTTCAGTTATATCAGTACACTAGTATCACAAAACCATTGAAATGATGTGGTTTGTTTGCATTATTCTCTGTCATTGTGTCAACAGTCAACACCAATTAATTGCGAGCAGTATTTCTTCCTAGTATCTCGCCTTTATCCATCAATTCAATGAAGGCGTGATACTAGAAAACCTGCAACTCCCGTAATAATCAAGCACCTCATATTAACACGGTTTTCGGCTATCGGCTATCGGAAAAATATAATTTTCGAAAATATCCTTTTTTAACTTTTTGACATTATGATTTAATTTGACTATGGACGGGCTCAATCATACAAATTATCATCAATTATAAATTCAGAGTAGT
The DNA here is from genome assembly GCA_002239085.1 of Rhodobacteraceae bacterium bin131. GTDB lineage: Bacteria > Pseudomonadota > Alphaproteobacteria > Rhodobacterales > Rhodobacteraceae > MPNP01. The sequence goes on from MPNP01000188.1 coordinate 1,671, forward strand.
CCGATATTGCAAATACCCTTCGCTAACTTCTTTCAATGCCGAGTTTGCTCAACAGAGTCCCTTCGGTCTTTGACATCGTCCCCTAACCTGTCAATCATCGCGGGTTGGTCCTGTCGGATTGTTTGGTGTCCGGCCTCGCACTCTTCCAGCTCAAATGTCCCTCTCTTCTGGAATTTGACCAGCCCACTTGTGGTCGAGAACACAAATCCAATGCTAACCACAATCTCCAAACCATCTTCAAGGTCAAGAAAACCCCATCGGAAACCACCATGCAGGAACGCCTTGACTCGGCCAACCCATAAAACTTGCGGGATACCTTTAAATGAATCTCTTTGCCCTTCGGCAACGCGGACAAGCATTGAACGACATGACTATGTTCGGCGGGTATTTTATGCTCTAAATTGATGGAACTCAATCTGACCACTCCACAAGATCAAGTGTGACCATCGTTGTCGCAAGACCCATAAAGACGGAACCACCAGCTGTGTTCATCTGCAGTGGGTTGGAGCCAGTGTTCATTCAGACGACAAAACGGTCTTTCAGGTGTCATCGGAAATGATTGGCCAACAGGACGGGAGCACGAACAATGATTATGAGCGAAAGGCCACAGTTCGTTTCCTAATAGCTGTCGCTGCGACCATCTCACACGCAAGCCCATCATCCGCGGTGATGGGTTGCATTCCAATGGGCCTTTAATCAAACGGTTAGAGGCTCTCCAACGGTGTTTAATTCTTGTCGCCAAGGCCGGTTACTTCACAGTACTCTTCAACTGAATTGAAGGTCTCCCTTCAATTCCGCCTTAAACCATAACTGAAATAATATCGACAAATCTTACTTACTATCCCAATGAATAAGGGAGTTGGGAACATTTGTCGGCATAAATAATTTGTCGGTATTACTGAAAGGTGGAAGGACAAGACCACGACACATTATTTCGAGCGGGTCAAAGAAGTTCCGATAAACGCCAAGCATTTCAATCATTACGTGGATGTTCTGATGTAGACTCAAACCAATCCTGACGCCACCACAACGACTGGTACTTAGGCCGCTTACTTGGAAAGTAATGACGGGAATATGAAGGAAGTTATTTGTGTGACACAATCAAGTTAGAGAATCGAATGTGAAACACTCGCAACTTTTTAATCTGAAGTCTGAGATTACGATTTGGAACACAATTTCGGACTTGGGTATCACAATCTTTTGCATGTCATTGCTCAACTTTCAATTCTGGCATTTTTCATTGACCAGAATGTTGAAAACAAGTAGTGGCATGGTGCAACGAACCCATGAATACAATCCAACGAATTTGTATCTCAGGGAAGACATGCTGAGTATCTTTAGTTTATTCTATATTGAAAGTTGAGATCTCTTCTATCATGGTCTATTTGAGAAATGAAAGAAGGTTAAATTGATTGATTTCCGACCCTAACCACCATAATTCATCACCATGCTTCGGTTGTGTTTATTTCATGTTTTCAAAGTTGCAAAATTGATAAAAAAGGTTGGAGAAAAGTCCTAGGATTTAATCAAGTCTACCATTTAATTACCTAATAAAGCATTTATTTTTTCAATTTAAGAATTTAAAGGGAATGACTGCTTGTCTAGGGAATTTGTTAAAGGGAATTCATTGTTACATTTTAATCTGAGACACCTGATAATGGCACTAAAATAGTGGATAAAATTTGAAACCTGTGTGGGGGCGACTCTGCACTTGTATTCGCATTGTGGCGGGTGCGGACTGATGAGATTGCCAAAAACTGTTTATTAAATATGGATTTAAGTATGGCGAAAGTGAATAAGGTTGTGCGTATTTCATTGTCGGGAGGGATAATCGGTTGGCTAACAACAAATCCAAGAAAGGCATTAGATAATAGATTAAAAAAAGAAAACGCGGATGGATGGAATGCAGTCTATTTCTCAAATCATTTTGAAGCAAATCTCTTTGTTAAGATTTTGAGTATTGTTGTTTTATGCTTGACATTGTTTATGTGGACGTGGGGTGCCGGCTATTTAGTTTTGTTTGAGAAAGAGATTCCTAAATGACGGGTGGAACTTTTTAAATATCTTTTATATTACGATGGTGTTTCCGATTTTAATCGGATTTGTAATATTTGCTGTTTTTATGAAATTTTCAAAATGGTATGCCGTAGAAAAAGCAATAGAAATCAAATCTGAATTGGAAGAAAGTATGTAAAGATGAAGAAGTTTATAGTAACAATGGCATTAGCATTAGTGAGTTTCGGAACGAGCGCGTCCGAAACTGAACGGGAAAATTTAGAATTCTATGGCGAACATTGTCGAGTTTATGATGAAGTTAATGTCTGGACGGACCAAACACGTTATGTTTTAAAATGTGGCGATAGTATTTGGTCAAATGGTGGATTGTATTTGATTGTATCTGACATGAAAGCCAAATCAGTTGTTATACATGAAGATGATGGATTGTTTGTAACTCAAAGCAATGCAGGTCAAGAAGTGGCAACTCGTTTTGATAAGAAAGAAATTCAAAAGTTTGAATATTCAAACGATGAATGGGAGATCAAAAACGGATCTAATTTGTTTGAATACTTATTGAATGAGATTGCTATTAGTAATAGTTTAGTTATTCTGATTAACGATGAAACTTAAAACATAAATTTAAAGGTTCAAGTAATGCTGTTGTGGATTTCAAGCAACGTATTGAACATCTCAATATAATTTAAAAAGAAAGGAAGCGAAGTATGTTAAGGGCACGTCTATAAAATCCCAAAATCAGGATTCACTTGTTTTTGCCTTTGAAAAAATCATGATTATTCTGAATAATTTCTTCTCCTTTGGGTCACATTCATTCAATAATCTTCCCCCAAAAGG
>MPNP01000189.1 GCA_002239085.1 Rhodobacteraceae bacterium bin131
GGATGTAAAAAAATTGCCTCTATCGAATAGTAAGGAAGCGTAAATATCCTTTGGTTCAATTTCTCTTCCGATTGAGCCTCCAAATTACCATCACCATCAATAATCCCAAACACTTTGAGCCAATGGAAATTCTCTCCTTCTACCAAACCTCTCACCGCCATCTTGACTTGATGGCAATTGCCCTTTGGAATCACCGAAGCATTTCGAAAAATCCGACTGGATAATTTCTTGTCAAGACTTGAATGCTTACCCTCCACAAACAAAATTTTTCTTCTTGCCCCAAGCAAATCTTGCCTTAAGGAATCATCAATTTTTTCTTCCCCTGAAAGTAAATCAACATCCCACCATTTGGCGATATTAACTGCAAATGTACATGAACGGACAAGAAGAAATCGCGCTCCAGGTATCTCCAAAGGCAGGTTGTGATCATGGGTTGCAACAACGAATGAGCAGTCTGACCGAAGCTGAAACAACTGTCCAAGAAAGGGGGTAATTATGGAACGATGCATGTGCTTTTCGGGTTCATCAATTAATAGAAGAGTTCCCTCTTTGGCGGTCAAAACCTCTATGGCAATCAACAAGGAATTTCGTTCAGCATCTGAAAGTTTCTCAGCACCGTAATTAGGACCTCCATCCCTGCTCGCCATTAGGGACTCATCATTAATACTAATCTGTATGGAAAAATTAGATTGCTTCAGGAGTTCGTTGATGATGATTATTGGAGGTTTCATTTTTTTTGTGATTTTGGTTATTTCCTCCATCTTTTCGTCATATGCCAATGTGATAAATTCTTGTCCCAATGAATTTTGTGCCTGGATTAGCTTCAATAGAGTCAATTGAGAACGGTCTATGCCATTGGGATCGCTATATCTGGAATTGTCTCGAGCAGTGTGTTGACTGATTTGTCTTTCTGTATCTAGTTTTCTTGCTGGAGTGATATCAGGGGCGTTTGTGGACATCCATGTTTGGCGATGAGCCGAAATCCAATGAGATATTCCTTGATAATTCTTGGCGAAATAATGCATCAGGCTTGACTTGCCTGAACCGTTGGCTCCCAAGACAAATACTATTTCGCCCTTCTCAATCGGCAGCTGCCGTGGGGAATTGCCTTTCAAAGGGATGTCAAGTTTAAAAGTCATAATGATTTTATAAAATAAACTATTGGGGTATTGTTCTGGGCTAGAAATAGAGAGGGTAAAAACTACATCAACCAACCCTATTCAAAAACTTAATGTTGCTTTTCTTGCTCTTGTTGATCCTTTCCAAAATCCCAAGGCATTATTTCAATGTTCTTCAAACCTCCTGGAATAAATACAGATGACCCTTCTGAATCATATGCAATCAGTGCGTGGCTCTTTTTTTGAATATTGCTTCCATCAGGAAAGAAATAAGTATCGATCAATTTTATAGGCGATAGTTTCCTAACAACATCCATCTAGGTCAGTTAATTTCATTCAATTGAATTCCTCAATAAAATTCCCGGCAATGCTCATATCCATTCCTTTCTGAATTGATATTCTAATCCATCCAACTCATCTTTTGGGGTCAATGAAAAACGGAATAAAGTATTGGGTATCGGTCTGAACTTTTTCAATAATCTCATTATAGCAGTAATTTCAAGTACCCTTGTCGATAAGCATGGTCTTCAGGGTGATGCCTTCTTTGGCACATTCAATCTTAACCCTAGTATGCAGACTAGCGATCAGGTCAAGGGTAAGCCGCTTGATTGGCTCATGATTTGTCCGGTCCCGATTCTGAAACCCACATGGTTAGGGCTATTGAAGCACTCAGTGTTAAAAATGCGCTTGGAGTGAGGTTCGCTATTTTGATTTCGATGACTTTCCACGGTATAGGCTGATGTCTTATTTGTTGTCAATGATGTCTTTGTTTACCAATCAATGTGTACTGAATTGATTATTGGGCAGCAGCGAATGTATTACATATGAACATATGTCATGGTTCTGCAAAACGATAACCACCACATAGAGACTTCAGTTTATTGACCTGCTAGGGAATTGCGAAATATGAGAAATACCAAATCTGGAGAAAAGTGACAAAGTCAGAAATGAATGAATTTTAATTCCTTATCGAGAGGCTAATTTCAGAATTTCCATGGATGCAGAAAACTAACCAACGCATTATTCCAGAAAAGGAATTTTAGGCTTAATCAGTTTCAATATGAATCTATTCCAATGCTTTAATGAAACTACCCGAAGAATTTCTCGAAACATTTTACCTCTTTTTGATAGCTTCTTTTTTATTTGAAGAGAACTTATCTCTGCTCCGAGTGGTAAAAACCTGGTTTTAATACAATGTTGTTGGATGGCAATCAACGGAACGATTTGTAACCGAAGTGATCCTGGCAATTGAGTTGGTACACCTTTGTCAAATAAGTCAGGGTCTATCAATGCATCATCAAGAGGAGTACTGAACTTTTCATAATGTAGGAGAAGCCACTTGGCTAACTCCCTGTGAAGGACATAAGCTGCACCACCTCCGCCCTTGGTGAATTCAAATAATTCGTAGTTCACATCCGCAATTGTTCCCTGACGGTGGCGTTGCAATAGTCTTATTTCAAGTTCAGTAGTCAATTCAAGCCGAATATAAACAGTTCCAGTAGGAAACCAATTGGTGTTACTCAGAAACAAGTCCACTTTGCTGGAAAGCAAAATATCATCCTCCATGACAACACCATATTCGTCTGGACTATCACTAATTTGTTGCCAAGCCTTTCGATGACTTAGAAAGCATCCTACTTCGTTCGCAGATAGCTTCTGAGTGGTACCTTTATCGTATTCAGTGACCGCATTGATTTCTGCTTCCGAAAGTGTCGCCCCTTCCACCGCTGAAATGCGTGAATATTGAATCTTATCGTTAGCCAATTGCGAAAGCTGCGATTCCATCCAATCACGTCTTGCGGTTGATTGGTCACGATTGATATAGTAGATCTTCATATCACTCCTTAAAAGGTGAAGCACACATTGTCACTATTTATTTCGCCCACAACTTAGATTAAAATCATCGGCATTGGCATATTTCTGCTTTCCAACCGATTGAATACAAGGGGCTCGTTCTTCCCTTCGCATTTAGAATTTCAATCAGTACAATATAGGAGGTTATTAGTTGCATCAAAATCTTGTTGATGTCAATTGTCAAATCGTTTGCTTCTGAGATTCAACTCAAAATAGCGAGCCAAATCAGGGCAGTCAAACTTGAACAAATTTCCCCTTCGTCTTTTGTATAATTTTTATGGTTTTTCTGTTGCAAGGCAATGCTTTATGGCTGGAAATACTATACTTCAAATAGATCTTCAATGGCTTGGAAGATCCCGTTCCAGCAATATGACCCTTCACGATTTCAATAACTTGCTGATGATTGCGATTGACGGAAAGGCTCTGTGGGGTTCCTTTGAAGATACCTCGCAATGATGACCATGACATGAATTCATTCCATTTACCACCGAGACGAAGTCTAATGTTAAAGTTTAGATGGACAGCAAGGCCACTGAGATTACGATGATACTAATACTTTTATAACATCATTCCCTCTCGGGTAGCAAAGAGAAAAACAGTTTTTTTGAGCTGATAGATTCAACGAAATGACTCATTTGAGAATATGTCTTCTCACTCCCTGTCCTCACGGCATGAACCAGTGTCAGCGAGCAAATACCGCTTAAGCAATCGCTTCCCCACCTGACCTTGTACCCGTGTCGACATCATATCAATTATATTCAAGCGACGAACATTCTGCCGCCGCGTCTATTCATCCACATTAACCGGCAAATGATTAGGGTTTATCTTGTGCTACACTCCCTTGTGAGCACGCTTGAACATCGCCCTCATCGATTCAATACCATTTGGCATGAACATCACCACGGACATATTCATGTGCACTGTACTTGACTACTGACTGATTGGGGAGCTTTCGGAATCCAAAACTTGAATCAGTATCAACCTGGGCTTCATCCCCAAGGTCAACATGGTTCTTCACAAAACCCCGTGAGGGTTTCATACCCCTTCCCTCGTCTTTGTGGCTGGTTAATAGTTTCAATTATAAGAGAATTATTCCCATTTGACCAAAAGTGAATGAAGGGTGTATATGAATAATCATTCTGCCGGATGGCAGAAACTCCCCGATTTGAGGAGGATAGAATTATTACGGGAATTGGAGAATTATCCATATTAGGTTGACACCCTTTAAAACAGAAATAAAGCGAAATACCCTTCCATTTTAAGGGGTTATTACTGTTTGGTTTGTGCTAGAAGCCTGTCTCTTAACTCAATGGCAATAAAAACCTTAACTTCTTCCAATATTAAACGTGCGTGATATGCCCGATGAAGCATGAGTGACAGGGCTTCATCAGAAAGTACGTATTTATTACGAATATTATCCCAACACATCTCTTGGATTTCATATTCTGATTTAGATTTTGCTTCTTCTCACACACTGCCAACCAGTGAATTGGCTATTTCCTCAGCACTCACTTAAATCCAATTGGAATTAAAAACCGCTGCCTT
>MPNP01000190.1 GCA_002239085.1 Rhodobacteraceae bacterium bin131
ACAATTGTGTCCTTTGGAAGATTGTTTGAAAGCCATTGGAATAATTCAGGCAACTGCAGGTCACCGTGAATGGGGGTTGGTTTTATCCAAGCATTATATGAATTCTTTGCTTTGGTCAGCCAATGTTGATCAAAAGGCTTAATATTTAAATTCATCCGACTGAGGTGGTCAATGAAGTGCACCGGATTACAGATGATTTGTAAATCCAAGGGCCAAAAGAAATTTGGGCCGAGGTCTTTTGGGTAAATCCAACACATTTTAGGACGGGGATCATTCGTGTTAATCAAGGTATATCCGTTTGAAGAAATATCCCCTAAACGTGTTCCAAGCAATACCAGCCGATCACATTCTGTGAACATTTTCTGGAGTTCATGATTAAAACCCATCCCAAGAGCACCCACATAATTGGGGTGATAATTGTTAAAATGATGTTGTCTTCTGAATGCAGTCAAAACCGGGATATGATACTTGTGTGAAATCTCAGCGACCGACGATGAAGCCGCTTGTGACCATAGAGAACCGCCCACTACAATCAAAGGTCTTCTGCCTGACCCAAGCCATTCTTCAAACTGCTTATCCGTATTTGTCTGAACACCAATCTGCTGGGGTTTAGAAGTGGTCTTGGGAAGTAACGGTTGAAGTGGTCCTTGTAATGCTAGGGTATCTTCGGGAAGAGCAACGACTACCGGCCCTGGCTGTCCCTCTAGGGCAATCTTAAAAGCCTGATGAGTAAAGCGTTGGAGTTCTTCTAGATCTGTTGCAAGGAATGTCGCTTTACATAACGAACCGAAAAATTTATCATAATTGATTTCCTGAAATGCTCCCCGGCCTAGAAGACTAGATTTGACTTGGCCAATAAACAGAATCATTGGTGTTGAATCGTGCTGGGCTGTATGGATTCCTGGAGAAGCATTCGTTGCACCAGGTCCACGAGTTACAAAAGCAACACCTGGTGTGCCGGTTAACTTACCATACGCTTCGGCCATGAAACTTGCACCGCTTTCGTTACGACAAACGATATTCTCAATGGGAGCATCAAACAAGCCATCAAGGACGTTGAGATAACTTTCACCAGGGACTGAAAAGACTCGCTTGACGCCATGTTGTAAAAGTTGGTCAACGAGAATTTTCCCACCATGGGCATAGGCATTGGGAGAGATCATATGTTCCGATTCTTTTTCCATGGAAACACCTGCAGTCTGTTGATCCAATAATTTAATTTCTGCAACCCATGCGAGTCTATCCAAATAGATAAGTGGTTGTGTTGTTAAGTTTAAATGTTGCACATAAATTTTTTTGCCGTACCAAGATATTGCCTCAAGCATTTATATGAACTGAATTAAGGTGTCAAATATTCGCTGATTGCATGCAATCAGTATTCAACAAAAACTAACACCAATCCTATTATTTGGTGTTTTTAGTTTCACTCAGTCAAGTTAGTTTTGTTCTCTATTCTACAGGAGAAAAAAATGAACAAACAACTGGCTATTTCTTTCATCTTATTCAGTATCTTATTGGGAATTCTTGGACATCAACATGCTGTGGCAAAAGAAATTAACTCTAATTTAGTCCACGATCATTGGGTTATTCCGACTGACACAAGCCTGAAACAAATTTTAGACCAATGGTCGACACAAGCTGGTTGGCAACTGGTTTGGGATGTAGAAGAAGATTTTAGAATCAGGACACACTATTCAGCGCATGGTTCATTTGTCAACGTGGTGACTAAACTCATGCGACATGTTTACCAATCAAACCCTCAACTGACGACCACGATTTTTTATGGCAATCGCGTTTTGCTTATTTCGTATTCCAAATTTGTCGGTGTGGGATGAGTAATATGAACATCAAGAAGGCACCTTTTCCATGCTCAATTAAAGCAGTCACCGGTTCTCTATTGGCACTCATTATTCTGTGTAGTTGTGAGTCCAATGTGCCGCCAATCAAGCAAGATACTGAGCAATCGCAACAGTTAATTGAAACAAAAATAGAGGATTTTCAAAATCGCTCGGCCGTACCCAACCAAGGCGTACAAATTGAAGGGGGAAAATACATTGAAACTCAGGCAATACCACTAGCAAACAAAGACCAATTACCAACAGAATTAAAAGCTCCCAATGCCATCTACTGGGTGTCGTCAAAACAAGCGGGGTTAATTGAGGTTTTAAATGGGATACAAAGGATAGTCAACTACCCATTCTATCTGTCCGTTGGTCCGGATAGTGAGTCTCTTGTTATCCCTCATGGGCTTTGGGATGAAAGTTTCAATCAATCCAGCACTCTTCCTGCAGTCACACATCAGCTTGGGGAGGCGGGCTTAACGCACCACATGCAAATTGCTTTTGATAGTGATCTGCCAACAGCATTAGACCATGTGGCAAGTCACTTTGATTTAACCTGGCGATACTCCCATGGAGGCATTCACCTTCAGCAGTATTCCCTCAAAAGTTATCAACTGGATACGTTTGCAACGAACGCTTCTTCGTCTTCAGCAATTGGGACTACATTTTCAGAAATTGAGTTGGATCTGTTCAGTGAAATCCAGCAATCCTTACAACAATTCATCGTTGGCAAAGGGGAATACTCATTCCTTGCGGGAACCGGAATAATTCTAGTGAATGGGACTCCCCGAGATCATGCACGTGTATCCCAATACATAAGGAAAATTAATGAGCAGTTAGGGCAACAAATCGCTCTAGATGTCAATATTCTTACTGTCAACTTGGAGGGTAAGCAAGGCCTTGGCGGGACCTTAAATGCCATGGTGGGTGAAGCGGGTAAAAACTTTTTTAATATCACTCAAAACTCTGCCTTGAATGGAGCCTCAAGTTTTGTCAATGTCGGAATTATTGATAGTGATTATAATGTCAACCTACTCTTGGGCCTCTTAAATCAAGCAGGCGAAGTTACCATTGAGACCCGAACGGGTGCGACCACTTCAAATAATCGGCCAGTACCCATTCAGGTTGTTCGGGATATTGCCTATGCCAAAAACGTCGATTTACTCCTTGATGGTTCGGGATTAAACCAAGTTTCAATTGCTCCAGGGCAGATTTCGACTGGGTTTGAAATGACTATTTTACCCCGTGTTCTCAACAATAGTGAGATTTTATTGCAATACGCAATTCACCTTTCTGAACTCAGCGAACTCAAAGAATTCACCACCAATAATCAAACCATTCAGTTGCCGAATGTCATGACAACTGAATTTGAACAGCAGACCATATTAGGCAATGGTGAAACACTTGTTTTAGCAGGCTTTGAGCGAGATCTTGTCGTTCGAAACAAAAAGGGGTTTCGTTTCTTGGGAGGTGGTGAAGCGATTGAAACAAAACGCTCTTCAACAGTCGTTATGATCCAACCTCGGTTGCTCAAAAGGAAACAATTCTGATGCCACTCAAAACTTTCGGTAAAGCGGGGCAAAAGCAAGGTGACCACATTAAGCAACCTCACAAGGTAAAATTTTTCCCTCCACGTGAGTTTTTTCTTGAAGAAACGCCTATTGCCCTTGAATTATTCTGGCAGCCTTTTCAGAATGGCCTGTCGATTCAACAACAGTCCAAATTGGTGGGTGGTGCCATCGGTGGTTTGGACTTGTACTGTTTGTCTGAACAATCTCAGCAGATTGGTTTTGGTAATACTTCCGAAGGTCACACGGGCGATATGATCGCTGGAGCACTGCTTGTTGCCAATTCAATTTCATCTGAAAACTGGCTGAGTGTTTTCAGCCTTTCTTCAGAACATGATTATTGGTGGATCGTCGCCAAACGCCAAGGAGCGATTTACCAAGATAAAGTGTTTCGAAATCAGAATAAAGCTGTTGATGAATTTAACACTTTACTTGAAGCTCCCGATTGGGAGCATATCATTGCACCAAAAGAATTCAAGTGCACCAATGCAAAAGACCAATCAATCAGTGATCTAATCAACAATTTTGATGGGCCGAAACTTAAGCCCACAGGTCTTTCAAAACGGTATTTATTGAAGTGGCTCCTCGGATTTATGTTGGTGGGATTACTTTACTTCGGTTACCTGGTTTATCAAAACAGAAGTGACTCCATAGCAACGGATTATCTGCCGATTCCCGTTCAATCTGAAGTGGTTATTGAGCCATGGCAGGACGAAATAGGCGTTGAGCAATTTGTAAATGGGTGTGTAGAGCAGATCACCAAGTTATTTTTTATAGTTGCTGGTTGGCAAATCGATTCGCTCGCATGTCAAGTATCTAATACCCAGTTGGCGGCAAATGTAAGATTTGACCGTCAAGCACAAGGAACTATAGCTCATTTGCGAACCAAAGCCCTTGTTAAGTTGGGTATACAGGTTGAAGTTGATTGCACAGGAAACTGTGCATGGCTGAAAAGTTCAATCCCTTTTTCAAAGCCCCAAAGAACCGATGAAGTGGGATGGACTTCCCGAAAAGTGGAAGAAGTATTGCGGGAAAGGTTTCAAAACCTTCA
>MPNP01000191.1 GCA_002239085.1 Rhodobacteraceae bacterium bin131
TAAACCGCCAATTTAATTAACTAAGGTACTAGATTAACACATCAGATAAAAAAAATTTATCAGAACCAACAATATGTTGCGAAAGTTTCAAGTTGATTATTCTCACTTTTAGCCAGCAATTGGACTCTAAAATTATAAATGAATGATACTGAAATAAAACAAAGCCAAGATGAGAAGAAACAACAACGATTGATTTAGAGGGGAGTGAAGGAGCGATGAAGATCATTGCCGTCAGGGTTTGGAAAATTGATTTAAACCTTGTTGAGGGAAGCTACAATTGGTCAAATAGGAATAAGGTCGGTCGTATAGATACGACAATCGTAGAGATTGAAACAGATGCCGGATTGTCTGGGTACGGTGAATCATGTCCTTTAGGCAGAGTATATTTACCTTCTTTTGCAGAAGGGGTTAGAACTGGTATTGCTCTTATTGCCCCCGCTTTGTTGGGGCAAGACCCCAGAGAATTTCGAACAATTTATGCGATCATGGATCGCGTTATCAAAGGACATCCATATATAAAAGCGCCAATAGATATTGCCTGTTGGGACCTCTTGGGAAAGGCAACTGGTCGCCCCATATTTGGGCTTCTAGGAGGAAAAGCTCAGGAGCGAATTCCCCTATACCGCGCTATATCACAAGATTCACCTCTGGCAATGACCAAAAAAGTTACAAGCTATCAGGAAGATGGCTATAAACTTTTTCAACTCAAAGTCGGTGCAAATCCCGATATGGATATAGAACGCATCCACCTGGCGAAGGAGGAATTAGATAAAGGGTCAATTTTAATTGCTGACGCTAATACTGGATGGAAAAAGCATGAAGCTGCGCGTGTTCTTGACGCCATCCATGAGTTGGATGTCTATGTTGAGCAACCGTGCCTAACATATAACGAGTGTCTTTCAATCAGGCAACGGACAACCAAGCCATTTATACTGGATGAATCTATTCAAGATATTCATACTTTAATTCAGGCGATCAAAGATGATGCAATCGATATTTTGAATTTAAAAATTTCCAAAGTTGGAGGTTTTACTAAGGCAAAACATCTTTGGGAGACATGTATGTCCCAGGGTATTCCCATGATCATTGAAGATACTTGGGGCAGTGATATAGTCACGGCAACTGTAGCACACTTAGCACAAGCCACTCCTCCCGAATTAACCTTATGTTCTACAGATTTTAATTCATATGTAGTTGAACGCACTGCCGTCGGATCTCCTTACCGAAAAAATGGGACCATGAAAGCGACAGATTTGCCTGGGCTTGGTATTGAACCTGAATTTGACCTTCTGAATGACCCAATTATTGAGGTTATGCAGTAAGTTTTATTCGCTTGTACTCAACCTATCAAATTGATTGACATTAAATAAAACATTTCACCGCGAGCTAAAAAATTTGAAATGTATATTGAAGGGGCCAAAAGGCGGATTAATGCTAGCGTATCTGATTTGTCTTCTAACTATACTTACGAGAATCCCATTATCGCTTATCTTCAATGCAGAAACCTTTACTTTAGAAACCCAATAGGAAGGAAATTCGAATGATACAGGAGTTACAGATATACTCGTACCACAAAGCCATCTACTTTAGGCAGTTGATAAAGATGTTATTGAACGAGAACCCCGCGAAGCGGTGACAATCGTTGGAAATCTGTCCAGATGTCCCCCTAATGCCCGAAGTGCAACAGCTTCAATGCCCAGTATGGTATTAAGCACCTCACCAAGACACAAGGTTGTTATGACTGCCCGAAACGGTCGCGTTCTACATCCTAACAACGAAACTGAAAAGTGTCTTGAGCATGAATCTGTACGGCGCCTTGAAATCATGCAAAAGTCGGTTTGGCACGGAAGTAGATGTGACCTCCTTCAGCGGACTTGGAAAGTCTAAGTACCATGGCTAAAGGCAAAAATCCAGAAACGGCACCAATGGCAAAGCCATTGGTGCAAGGGGTAAGAATCATGAGGCCGGACTCGTCGCTGCCAAGGTCGTACATACCATCAATTCCAAGAAACGGCAAAGCTTCGTGGAAGGACACAGCAAACCAACAGAGCAGACCACCACGGATGATGATCGCTGGTAAGTTGGCATTGACCTGGCACATGATAGCGAAATACACTGTGCAGGCAATATTGTCAGGGACAAGTCACTCTCAAACTGCATTGAATCCTTATCGGCACTCTGGTGCAAGCACAAAAGGGTACGTTTCACTAGTTCAGCAAGAAGCAACTACAACTGTATGTGCAAAAATTTGCAGGTCGGCATAGTGTTCAGTACTACGACATTAGGCATGATGAATGGCGTTGTCTCAATAATGGTCAGGAGGCAATTGTGTTATGCGGACCTGACGGTAGACAATGGACTGCCTAGCCAGGTGTGGTCATGAATTGTACAGACGTCATCTTCGCATGACCCTTTTTAATTCACTAGTCAAGGGCGGTCTTACCACCTTCTCAACAAAAAACGCAGCGATTGTACAAGGTGACTGTCTTGAAGTTCTTCCTAAGATACAAAGTGGCACTGTCGATTTGATATTTGCCGATCCGCCTTACAACATCGGAAAGAAGTTCGGCAATTTCATTGATAGCTGGCCCTCCATACAAGAATACGCTCAATGGTGTTCTGTCTGGATGGATGAGTGCATTCGAATTCTATCGCCTACAGGCAGCATGTATATCATGAGCAGTACTCAGGCGATGCCATACATTGACATATGGCTTCGTGACCGCATTAACATTCTGTCTCGGATAGTGTGGGCCTACGACAGTTCAGGTGTTCAGGCGCGAAAGTATTTCGGTTCTCTGTATGAGCCAATCCTTTATTGCGTAAAGAACAAAAAAGCATATACATTCAATTCCGACGACATACTGGTTGAGGCCAAGACAGGAGCAGTTAGAAACCTAATTGACTATCGCAAAGCGGTTCCAGTTCCCTACAATACCAAGAAGGTTCCAGGTAACACATGGTATGTACCACGAGTCAGATACCGGATGCCGGAATATGAAGAACATCCATCCCAAAAACCGGAAGCCTTAATGGAAAGGATAATTCTAGCCAGTTCCAACGCTGGAGATCTTGTCTTGGATCCGTTTGGGGGCACGTTCACGACGTGTGCAGTGGCTCAAAGACTTGGACGTACAACAGTTGGAATTGAATCCCAAACTGAATTCATCAAGATCGGGCTGCGCAGACTGAACATAGCGGACCACTATCAAGGAGTGAAACTTTCTGCGCCCGATAAGTCGTATCAGCGTACGGCAAGGCGACTTCTATGAAGGGTCCATTTGAAATCAACGAGCACGACTTTACGCAAGTCATTCGTAAGGTGATGGATGAGCATTTTGCTGATTTGTCACGGGACATTTTTTCTAGCAGTCCTATACTTGGATATTTGAATCATAAAACCAAATCTGCAAATCGCGGTTCTAAGTCTCGATCATCTTTTGCGAACCTTTATGCTCTGTATGTTGTTGTCGAGGATTATATCCAGCAAGGGTATTTCGACGGTAAGGCTGGTTCCCCTTATGCGGAATATAATGGTGCTCAGTTTTCCGACTTGTTTCGGCGCCAGAGAGAATTGCCGTTTGGTTCTAAATTGCAAAATCACTCGTTAAATTCTCGACTGAATAATGAATTCAGAAAGTTCTATCCGAATGTCGGCAAACAGCCTATCGTTCGTGACGTGACAACTACGCGATATTGGGTACAAGAGGATTTGCTGCTTGTCGAGATACGCGACAGGACAGGAGCCGACTTAGTCTGCAATATTGCTCAAGCTATTATGGATATTATTGATGCGTATGTCAAAAGTAAGCGCGTTGCCTTCGAAAAATTCTTGACTACATGCCAAGCGTTGGCGGAACTGGGTAGTGAAAACCCACATATAGCTATCGAATTCATTAGAGAACAGTTAGCACCAAGTGCAGATGCACGTGTATTTGAGATTGTAAGCTATGCAATCCTGAAGGCAAAATACGGGCACCCTGATCAGCGATTAAAAAAACCGTTAGATTAGTTGTGACAACGGCATTGACATGCTATTATCACAACAACGTAAACTTAAGGGAACTTCTATAAAATCCCGAAATCAGGATTCACCTGCTTTTGCCTTTGAAGAAAACTTGATTATTCAGAATAATTTCTTCTCCTTGGGGTTACATTCATTCAATAATATTCCCCAATAAAGGTAAAAACAGACACTTTTACGTTATTTCCTAGACCAATTCACACACTTGCCCCCACATTGGCACTACTCAGATTAACAAATCTCCATTAAGGTATTATCTCAGTTGGAATAAATAGACGTGCCCTTAACCCTATGGGTAAACATTATGATATGACTAAATACCTTTCCGGTCAAGGCTCAATTTACCCCCAAACAAGACACAACACCCTTTGGTGGTGTCCTGGCGTTTTTAAAGATTCTGTGTGATCGGAAAATCCTTCACAAACTCCC
>MPNP01000192.1 GCA_002239085.1 Rhodobacteraceae bacterium bin131
TGAAGAGATGTCAATGCATGGTCAAGTAATTTACTTTACCCATCATCGCCATTTGTGTAATATCGCCAGTTCTGTTAGTTCAAACGTAAGAATTCACGAATTATAACTTTCAATAGAATAGGTCAATAGTGTTTCTTAGTCTTTTCACATCGAGTCGGTTTCATAGTTTCGAACAAGGGCCGATTTTGTATTACTACAGATACATTTGTTGGAATGCGTCAGAAAATCTTCAATGCCTACTATGAGCGAGGCATTGACAGTTGCGTGCGGAACGAAATTCCAAATATTTATTTCGCACGGATTTACATTTTTATGAGTAAACAGCATCAAGTTGCATTTTTCTAATTTAAATGTTGCAGCAATTTATCAAAGATGTTTATTATATTGCTTTGGCACTATTTGGAGAAGAAAATTTCAACGCACTTTATGCAAACTAATCAAATATAAGGAATCGTAATGGCAAATCGGCAAATCAATTCCTACGAACATAAAGACAAGGACCGTTTGAACAATCCACCCGTTGGCCTTGTGACTCCTAATACAGATCCAGAAGAGGGTTCCAAAAAATATATTCACGACCCGCATATTGACCCACAATTGGCTTGGGCCGGAAAGTCAGAGCATACAAATTTTGAGGTGCCGACGGTTTCGCTTCATGTGCATGAACGAATTGATCCAAGAACAGTCATAGACGCAGTACGAAAGCGCAGTGATATAGAACAACAAACGCCCCTGTTTGACTGGGTTTCACCCCCCCCCCTACGGCAGGCAATTGAGTTTTATAAGCACCGCCACAATTGGACAAATCGGCTGATCTCTGGCGATAGTCTCCTTGTCATGAATAGCCTTCTTGAGAAAGAAGGTTTGGGCGGACAGGTTCAAACGATCTATATTGATCCGCCCTACGGTGTTCGTTACCAATCTAATTTTCAACCCTTCGTGAATCGGAGGGAGGTTAGAGACGGCAGGGACGAAGACTTAACTAGCGAGCCTGAACAAATTCGCGCATTCCGTGATACTTGGGAACTGGGTATCCATTCATACCTGACTTATCTGCGTGACCGCCTGTTACTGTCACGTGAACTGTTGAATGAAAGCGGAAGCTGTTTCGTGCAGATCGGAGATGAAAATGTACATCGTGTTGCGTCGGTCATGGATGAGATCTTTGGTGCTGAGAACCGGATTGCGACAATCACTTATGCTACGACCGGTGCAAGTGCGGCATCTACATTGTCAGAGGTCGCCGATTACCTTCTGTGGTATGCCAAAGATCGAAAGTTCGTGAAGTACCGCCAGCTTTACGAAGAGCTGACGCGAAAAGAAGTCATCGATTTTTTCAGTTGGTCCGTCATGGTTGAGCTCCCTGACGGATCATCTCGAAAACTAACTCCAGAAGAGTGTTTTGCTCCCGATACTCACCTGCCAAAAGATTCCAAAATTTTTCGAGGTATGCCGTTAGATTCCCAGGGTGTCTCTACGAATGAGCGTTCAGAACCCTATGAATACAAAGGCCGCAAATTCCATTGTAGCCAAAATAGACAATGGTCGATTTCTAAGGAAGGACTGGACCAGCTCGGTGAACTGGGTCGATTACATGCTTTAGAAGGACAATCATTGTTGAGTTGGAAGCGGTATGAAGATGAGGTGCCGGGTCGGCGCATTAATAATATATGGGCTTCATCAATGTCACCTAAGGACAAGCGGTATGTCGTTCAGACGGCTCACAAGGTTATCCAGCGTTGCATCCTAATGACATCCGACCCCGGCGACTTGGTATTTGACCCAACCTGCGGCAGTGGGACAACTGCCTATGCCGCCGAACAGTGGGGGCGACGCTGGATCACCTGCGACACGTCACGAGTGGCAATTACTCTTAGTAAACAGCGATTAATGACCGCCAATTTTGATTATTACCAGTTGGCTCATCCCTCAGAAGGCGTAGGAGCAGGGTTCCGTTATCATACTGTTCCTAAAGTCTCGGCAGGATCTTTAGGTTACGATGTGCCATCAAACGATACGGTCATCTACGACAAACCATTCATTGAACGGAGCCTAGCTCGCGTTACAGGTCCTTTTACAGTCGAATCCGTTCCCGCACCGACGGTAAAACCAATTGATGAAATTGATGATCAGGAAGTTCCACCAGCAGACAGTTCAGTAGCACGTACCGGACCAACCGTGAGACAGAGCGACTGGCGAGACGAACTGCTAAAGACCGGTATTCGCGGTAAGTCTGGGCAACATATTTCGTTCTCACGCATAGAACCAATACCAGCATTGCGCTGGCTTCATGCTGATGGTGAGACCCAACCGGAAACTTCAGATGATGATGTAGTCGTGGAGCAAGAAATCGTCAACCGTCGAGAACGGGTTGTAGTCTCATTCGGTCCTGATCATGCTCCATTGGAACAACGGCAAGTCAATTTGGCAATTCAAGAAGCACAAACATTGGTACCAAGACCGAAGATAATTGTGTTTGCGGCATTTCAATTTGATCCCGAAGCTTCAAAGGATATAGACGAAACTAGATGGCCTGATGTTACCCTTCTAAAGGCACAGATGAACGCTGATCTATTGACCAACGATCTCAAGAAGAAGCGTGCTAGTAATGAAAGTTTTTGGTTGATCGGTCAACCGGATGTTGAAGTCCAAAAGATTAAGGATGGTAATGAAAAGGGAAAATTTTATATCACCGTCAAAGGGTTTGATTATTACAACACAAGAACTGGGAAAATTGATTCCGGTGATGCAAAGAAAATCGCCGTTTGGATGCTAGACCCTGACTATGATGGCCGCAGCCTATTTCCTCATCAAGTCTTTTTTCCGATGTCTAGCAATGAAGATGGATGGGCCAAACTTGCTCGCAATCTCAAGGCCGAAATTAATGTAAACCTGATTGAGGCATATCGAGGTACAGAGTCCCTTCCATTTGAGGCGGGTGAACATAATCGTGCTGCTGTCAAGATCGTGGATGATAGGGGCATTGAGAGTCTGAAAATTGTAGAACTTCTCTGATGATGAAATTGAGAAAGACAATAGATGTTGAACGTGTTTGAATAATTGTGAACAATGCTCCTTTAAAGTTTATGAAATCCATGGAAAGACTTAAAACAAATCCTGAAATCTTGTCCCAAAATCCAAATAATCATCTCGATTGTCGCTATTCGCCGGAAGTTCTACAGGAATTAGTCTTTCAGCACGAAAATGCGTGCGTATCATTCAGAATTCCTTTACTGGAGATAAAGTTTTGACCCGTGCTACTATTGATCAATTAATCATCAATTCCCCGTATGAAGAACCAAAGAAGCATTGGAAGTATGACCAAGAAAATAACAAGTTCATTCTTGAAGATAGACGTAGGTCAGCCGGATATGTCGTCGCCACACCAAACTCTCAAATTACTCACGATCCTGGAATATTTGTCGAAATTCCACTCGTCAACCAGATTCGTTCGCGCGTAAACGCTTGGCGCAACAAAGAATATCCGGGAGTGACTGGCGTAACTCGCCGCCTCTTAGATCACTGGACCGACCGGAAAGAAAATGAATCCACGCGTTTCTTCTTTTGCCAAATTGAAGCTATTGAAACGCTGATATGGCTTGTTGAAGGGCCAGAAATCAATAGGGTCGGAGTCACGATTCCACCTGATGGTGGACCATTCAGACGTTTGTGTTCCAAAATGGCTACCGGAACTGGGAAGACCATTGTCATGGCTATGGTCGCAGCATGGCAAATCTTGAACAAGGTCACCAATCCGAAGGACACTCGTTTTTCCAAGAACATTCTTGTCGTGGCACCAGGCCTCACAGTAAAGAACCGTTTGGGCGTCCTCAAACCATCCGGTCCTGAAAACTACTACAAGAAGTTTTTTATCGTTCCACCAGCTCAGTTTGATAAACTACGACAAGGCAAAGTGGAGGTAAAGAACTGGCACGCACTAAATTGGGAAAGTAAAGAAAAAATCGCCAAGAAGCGAAGTGTAGACAAACGCGGTCCTAAGAGTGATGAAGCCTATGTACGTGAAGTGCTCGGAGACATGGCTCAGGCACGAAATATCCTTGTAATCAATGATGAAGCGCACCATGCTTGGCGAGTTCCTGCAGAATCTAAGGTTAAAGGAATAACCAGGAACGAAATTGAGACTGCAACCAAATGGGTTGGAGGTTTGGATCGCATCCAAAGATCTCGCGGTATTTTGTCTTGCTATGACTTCTCGGCGACACCGTTTGCACCATCGGGAAAGCAGAGTTCGGGTGAGGCGCTGTTTGATTGGATTGTAAGCGATTTTGGGTTGAATGATGCTATTGAATCCGGCTTGGTTAAAACTCCGCGTGTTGTCGTTCGTGACAATATGACTC
>MPNP01000193.1 GCA_002239085.1 Rhodobacteraceae bacterium bin131
CTTTTGGCGGTGATACCACTGAATACACTGCCGATTCATCCCCTGGAGTGGCCAGTGTCACTTTGACGCCAACGGCTGCAGATACCGGAATTCTCCCGGAACACCTTTTAAGTTCTTATCCCGCTCCAACAATTTTCGTGGGATTAATTGGAGAGGGATTGAACACAGTATCTTCCGGTTCGCCAAGTCAGAATTTATCCCTGAGCGGTGAACAAACAATAATTCAGGTTGAAGTGCAAGGGCGTGGAGGAGCATTCAAGGTCTATACAGTGACGATAAGTAGCCCGACGTCAACCTTTGAGGTCACCCCTACAACATCTTCAACCGAGGGTTCAAATGCGAGTCTGATAGTAACGCTGGGCGAGGCGGCTCCCGAAAGTGGTCTTACACTGTCGGTCACCTATGAAACCAGCGGCACGGCGAGTGCAGACGATATTGGCACGAGTAAGCCGGCAGAAGTGATAGTGCCGGGTGGTGAGAATACAGCAGAGTTGTTAATTCCGTTGAAGAATGATGATCTAGTGGAAGGCGATGAATCCTTCACCGTGACCTTGTCAACGAGTTTATCGGATTGGTTTGCGGCCGCAACCGGGGCGAGTGCGACCGTCACCATTACCGATGACGATGATGACGATGCGAGGATTGCCTTTGGAACGAACGCGGCATCCACCGCGAAATACACGGACTCAGTGGCCGAAAATGTGAGTGGCGGCACGGTGAAAGTTCCGGTGACGGTCAACAATCTGCCGGGCACCACAACCACGTTCATGGTGGCGGTGGTGCTTGGAGGTACCGCAACCGAGAGCACCGACTACAGCATTGGCACCAAGGAGGTGACCTTCGGACCGACGAGTACCAAGACACAGAACGTCAGTATAACAATCACCGATGATGAGGTGATTGAGGTTGACGAGACAGTTGAACTGCGGATTGTTGCGGCGGACGAAACGGTGGATGATTTAGGTGACCTTTATGTGCGCCATGCGAGTGGTGCCTTGGCCACACTGACCATCACGAACGACGAAGTTCCGGTGGATACGACGCCACCGACGCTAACAATTACCGGGGTACCAGCCAAAATCAATGATACGACCCCACTGAACGTGACGTTCACGTTCTCGGAGTCCGTGACCGAGTTTGTCACCGAGGACGTGACGGTCACCGGCGGAACCAAGGGAACGTTCGCGGGCAGTGGCACAACCTACACGCTGGCGGTGACGCCGACCGGTTCGGCGAACGTGGTGGTGACGGTGGCGGCGGATGCGGCAACGGACGGGGTCAACACGGGTCCCGCCTCGGTGGTCACCGAGACGGCGACCTGGGATGCGGCAGCCCCGACGCTAACAATTACCGGGGTACCAGCCAAAATCAATGATACGACCCCACTGAACGTGACGTTCACGTTCTCGGAGTCCGTGACCGAGTTTGTCATCGGTGACGTGACGATCACCGGTGGAAGCAAGGGAACGTTCGCGGGCAGTGGCACAACCTACACGCTGGTGGTGACGCCGACTGGCTCGGAGGACGTGGTGGTGACGGTGGCAACGGGTGTGGCAACAGACGGGATCAACACCAGTCCCGCCTCGGCGGTCACCGAGACGGCGACCTGGGATGCGGCGGGGCCGGCCGCACCAACAAACCTCAGCGTTGTCACAGGAATCAGACAATTAACCCTGACTTGGACGGCACCGCTAGGTTTGATAACTTCATACAATGTACATTACACATCCGCTTCAGTAGAATCTGTTTCCGATGATTCAGAAATCGGGACTGATGAAGCGAATAGTTGGGTTGCAGCCGACCGAATCGGCGCATCAACCTCGCAAGTCATTGCTAACCTCAACTCTGGAACGACCTATCGGGTAAGGGTACGGTCGGTAAACAACTCAGGCAATAGTTCATGGGTGACAGGCACAGGAATACCTGAAGCGGATACAACCTTATCTGACTTGTCTGTAACAAGCAGTACCAGTGTTGACAATCCATTCTCGGAGCTCACGCTGGATCCTTCAACCTTTGCTCCAGAAACCACGGACTACACCGCGACAGTAGAAAATGAAGTAACGCATGTTAAAATTACTCCAACCGTCAACGATCAAGACGCAACAGTAAAAGTCGGAAAAGATTCAAATATGAATAGCGTTGCGAGTGGAACAGAGAGTGACGCGATCGGACTAGACGAAGGCGAGAACATCATCAACATTGAGGTTTCCTCCGCGGAAGAAACGACGGCAAAGACCTATTCGGTGACAGTGATGCGGGCCGAAGCTCAGCAGTCTAAAGTTCCCGAATCAGCGCAAAAAGAGAGAATGTCGCGTTTAGGACGCACGGTGGCAGTTCAAGTGACGGACATCGTTTCAGGACGTGTTGGGTCCGACCCTCCTCCAGGGGTCAACGTGACGGTGGGAGGCCGAGGCGTCGAATTATCCCAACCAGACAGTGGCAAGGTACTCGCCGACACGATGAGTGCACTGGCACAGGTACTCGGTATACGTAAAGAGGCACCGGTAGAGAAGGAAGGTATGAACTTATGGCCGGGCGAAACATTATTTGAGTGGGATACGTCGGCGACGACCATGGCCACCCGGACACCGACAGGACGCGAACTCTTGCCCAACAGTTCGTTTAACGTGGTTAGCAATAATGATGGGACTAATCTAGCCGTTTGGGGTCGTATCGCTTACGACCGCTTTGAAGGGGCACTAGCAGATGATAAGGGTTCGGCGCGGTACAGCGGTGCGGTGACAACTGGCGTGATTGGTGTTGACCGCGAGTGGGACCGCCTACTGGCTGGTGTTGCGGTGAGCCGCAGCACCGACAAGGGTCGGTTTGAGATGGCCGGGTCAGACCAAAATGGTTCCGGTGATGTGAGGAGTGTTGTAACCATGGTAAGTCCCTACGCGCGGTACACTTTGACTGACCGGTTGAGTGTTTGGGGTCTTGTCGGCCGGGGTACCGGTGACATGACCATCACGTTTGACGATGGTTCACCGGCGGAGCGGAGTGACCTCTCCATGAACCTTGGCGCGTTGGGTGTAAGGGGTATGGTGTTGGACCGAGGTACAACAGATGGGATTGATCTCGCATTAAAGGGTGATGTGTTCTATGGTCAAACCAAATCTGATGTGACGTCAACCGACACAAGCCGATTCCGGTTATTGTTAGAGGGTAGTCGTACATATGGTTTGGAGAATGGTACGACGCTCCGACCCACTCTGGAAATCGGTCTGCGATATGACGGTGGCGACGTGGCACGAGGAACGGGAGTGGTCGTTGGTGGTGGACTGACGTGGACGAATCCGACCTTGCGATTAACAACGGACCTGAAAGCACGTGCCTTGGTTGCCCATTCCATTAGTCAGTATAGTGAGTGGGGTGTCTCTGTTTCAATCAGGATTGAGCCCGGTCAAAACAAGCGCGGACTTTCACTCTCACTAACGCAGTCCCTTGGCGCCAATTCGGGTGGTGCTGACTCAATAGTGTCAACGAAAAACGTGACTACTCTCATACCCAATAATGAGCCCAAACTAGACCCACGGATTGATGGGGAGGTTGGCTACGGCTTGCCCATGCAAAGTGGCCGTAATACGATCACGCCTTTTGTAGGATTTTCTGCTACTGACACGGAATACGACGTCCGTCTAGGCTGGCGACTCACCCCAGCTGTCACTGGACAGTTCCATATTTCATTGGAAGCCACCCGTCGCAAATCAGGAAATGGTGCCCGACCGCAACACGGAATCGGATTTAAGCTTGGGACTCGCTGGTAAACAATGTTGTGTTATATCTTTTCCAGCAGAGAATGATTATACTATTTCGGTGGGTGCAAAACATAGAGAAATAAGTCGCTGAGTTTGAACAAAAAATATTGGTAAAAACAAGCTCCCTTTATTGAGGAGCGGCCCTTATTTTACAGAGATTTCAGCGATATTATGTCGAAAGTCTAGAGATGAACAAAATCACCCTCTACAGATTGAATTTAAGGCTAAACAACAAGTTGATTTTCCTCATCTTAGTTGCAATAACTATTCAGCCAATAAGGGCGGTTATTCCTGTTTTAAAAACAATTAATCGGTTAAGTTATTGAAATTCTTTGGCGGGTTGATTTTGGTTGCAAAAGTTTCACCAAGAGGAGGAAGTGGAGACTGAGGTTTGAATGGTAAGAATTCTAAGCCGGTAAAAGACCTTTTTGAGTGGCTTCAAGAATAACTTTCTGAACTAAATAGGGAGCAAAATGAATAATATATTCAGTCTTTAAAAACAAACCTAATATCCCCATCTCCATACAATCGTTGATAAAGGATGTGGCTGTTTCTGCTTGAGCGTTTCCACCCA
>MPNP01000194.1 GCA_002239085.1 Rhodobacteraceae bacterium bin131
TTTTGCTTGATTTTTTCTAATAGTGAGGATTTACCTATCCCAGGTGCTCCGTAAATGACTTGTGTCATTCCATTGGCAACTCCACTGACGTTTTCTTGGTGACGTTGCAAAATCGTTTGATTCAATTTATCAATTTTCTTTTGGTACACTTCCCGACCACCGAAAAAGGGATTGATAACCCGGTCTCTAGATTTTATGAATTGATTTAGTTCTTTGGCTTTGAATTCATCGGGCATAACTCACTCCTTATGTTTTGAGTATACACATAATAGTCATACTGTGCACAACATTTAACCTTAAGGGTTGAGATTAATGTCAAAAATCAGACCATCTTTAACCTTTTCTCTCCAAAAAGTGTAAATTCAGGCTCAATTCAACCTTTTAACATACCCTCATTTTAAAATATCACCATATTTCCAACAGTTACGTTTCCTGGGTTCCTCCAAAACATCTCAAGTAGTGCCCCCCCTCTATTTTAGGGGTTGAGCCCGCCATAAACGGTTCACTACGCGTGACCCATTGACTGGTTGAGAATTCACGGCATGGTCAATCGGTCAACCAAATGACCTTGCAGCTTACAACGACACGTTTTGCCTGTTCGGATAATGCGACCCTCCATGTTCGCACGACCGCTACACCTGATGCTTTCCAAACCAAGATCGATCAGGACATGGGACTATCACCACATCCAAGGAATGTACGCAAAGTCATTAGTTTGACCGGGAATTGATGCGGTACAAGACGGGATGAAACCCGCACGACACTCAGAACATTATTGAGGGATTCAAGTGCCGGAAGTGCAACTTAGTCGTGCCCCTTGAATTTTAACACCCTCCCATTTCTATTGGCTTTTGAGCGCTTAATGTTAAAGATGGGCGAAATAAACAGGCAGGGCTATCGCATTTGAAATTTAACAATGGTTTTGCTTGCTGATGAACTATATTTTTCAATATGATCAACATTTTTAGCCAGTACAGGAAAGAACAATCCTTTCATCTCCTTCTGGAAATAATCTGCGAGGGCCAATTACGTAAAATGTGATAGAATGTTATTTCAAATAGCCCTATAAACAGGCACAATTGTGTTTTGTTAAGGGTTGATTTGAATACTTTTTAAGTCTCAAACGCAGGGTGAACACACTTGATATCTTGGAAACCAATCCGGTGAATGGATGGTACGGTTTGCTTCCGAGGTATTTGCTCCTGACACTTAAAATATCAGTCCTCTACAAGATCCTTGTTCAGCCGTTGAGGCTGTACTAATCTGTCATTGAGACTGCCTGAGTTGTTAATATAAAGTTTCATTCGTATCCAGAATTGTATATTTTGATACGGAAAATTTCAGTTTGTATCCATGGAAGCAACCAGGATACCTCATTACAGGTTTTGCTTATGAATAATTTCCTTCTTGTGGTCGGCATTATAATTTTTAGTATTCTCGGAATTGGTGTGATCTTTGTGATTGGTATCTTGGTTAGTAGCTTGGGTTTTCTAATTTTCGAAGATAACAATTCTGTATTCGCACACATAATATTCAATATCCTGATATTTGGAAGCTGCATTGTGGCTAGTGTCAGATGGGTAGTGTGGTTGTACAAATCTAAGTTCCCGCCGGTTTCGGATTATAAAACATTGAAGGTTTCATCAGACACGCTTGAACGGTTTACTGAATTTCTTCAGAAGGATTCAGGTATCAAACAAAATCCTACCATTCCCTTGGAAATTGATACAACTGACCATTCAAAAGAACAGTCCAGCACTCCAAAAAAAGGATCGAAGAAGGCTGGACGTAGCTGGATTTGGGGTTCATTTCTGATCTTGGTCATTCTTACCATAATCTTATTTGAGATTGATTCAGATAACATTCTGACCGACACTTGGTCAGAAGCAGATGTAATTGCATTGCTTTTAGTTATTGCTCTAACTTTTCACCTGTTCTGGCCACGCCATACTTCAATACCCAAACGTAGGATAAACAGCGATAAAGCCAGTTTTTCAGAACTATCTAGCAAAGATATCCCTCCAACTGAAAAGCTGGAAACCGATTACCAGAAGCAACTTGCTCTTTATAAGAAGCTACGCCAGCAAATTGCCGTATATGACGAAAAACTGTCATTTATCGAATTAGGAGTCTATGAACCGCATTTCGACTTCGGAGACAGTGACCAATACAAGGTTGCAATCAAGAATGTGCGGGATAAACAGAAAAAAATGGTGATTGACAAGGAGAGTTGCGACTACCCTGATACCATGACTCTTGATGGCAGCCATTCCAAGGGCAAGGCTATGATGAACCGCCAGATGAGGTTGACTTTACGGGCGTTCAACAATGAATGTGAGGCAGCGATTGCCAATACCCGCTGGAACAATGTGGTGGCGATGGAAAAACGCATCATGAATTCGGCTAAACAAATTAACGCTGCCAATGAGTCCTTGAAGATGCTGATCACGGATAAGTTTGTCGCACTCAAGTTGGAAGAATTGTATCTCACGCATGAATATCGCGAGCAGAAGAAGCTGGAAAAGGACGAGCGGGCTGAACTGGCTAGACAGGAACGGGAGGAAAAAGCCCTGCTCAAGGCGGCCGAGAATGCAGCAAAGAAGGAAGACGAAAAAAAGCAAGCATTGGAACAAGCTCGAGCCGAGGCAGAAGCCGGGTCGGCTACAGAGGAGATGCTACAAAGAATAGCGAATTTGGAACAGGAACTCAAAGAAGCTCATGCTGAGACTGAAAGGTCCCGCTCCTTGGCCGAGCAGACAAATTCCGGCTATGTCTACATCATATCCAATGTCGGTGCCTTTGGGGAAGATATCGTCAAGATTGGTCTCACCCGTCGGCTTAATCCAGATGACCGGGTGAAAGAACTTAGTGATGCATCGGTACCCTTCGGTTTTGATACCCATGCCATGATTTATTCAGACTCCGCACCTGAACTGGAAACTGCCCTCCACTTGGAGTTCACCGACCGACGTGTCAATATGGCAAATTTGCGCAAGGAGTTCTTTCGAGTCTCGCTGGAAGAGGTAGAACAGGCTGTTCAAAGGCTGGCACCTGAAGCAACCTTTTTCAAGGATCGGGAAGCCCAGGAATGGCACGAAACACTGGCCCGCCGCAATGAAGTGTTGTCTTCAGCGGAAAACGATTTTCCTACCAACCTGTGGGAGTGAATGAAACTAACCATCAACGATAAGTGTAAAACATCCAAAGTAAATTAGTATCACCCTAGACCCCAATCCTGTAAGGTGGGGATGGCTGGTGTTTATAGAATTAAATTAATTTCACCATATCTTAATTTCAGCAGAAGAGAAACAATATCTTAGCGGGTCACTTGCTTTGCCAGATAGTTTTTGAGCACTCAATATACCAATTGCTCTGAGAGGGTACCTCCCCTGTCAACTTGATACTCGCTGGTTGGCAAACATACACTCTACAACCCTTATCTTGGATTTACTGATTTCGGTATTTCCTTATCTTTGAAGAACAAAAATATTCAATATTCGAATTTGCAACTTTTTTGACCCACCTAAGACTAAATTCCGAACTTGACAATTATTGCTGCAATGACGATCATGAATATCGCCACAATTCGCCTCGATTCAACTGTCTCCCACAATAAAAACCAGCCCATAGAGGCGGAAATGACTGTTCCCCTTGATGCCATGCACACTAAAAAGAAGTACAGCCGAGGCAATCTTGGCTCTGAAAGGTAACTATGTTCTGGCTCTTAAGGGCAACCAAGGAACGCTTTATAAGGATGTCCGTCTCGCTATGGAAGGGGCACTCCCGCGGTTAGGATGATGATTTAGTGTCCGGCACCATGAAACAGGACGATGTTGACACACCAATTCAGCAACAAAGACCAACTTGTCAATAACTTTACCATCTTGAACCGCGATTTCATTTAATTATTTGGTAATTAGAGGGTTACTCCGATAATCGTATAATTCCCATTTATTAGCACCACAAAGTACTGACTTCACTTACTTGAGGACAAGTTAATGCCAGCTAAGAAAATTTATTATTATCCGGACCCTCACCTTCGTCAAACCAATCAATCTATTATTGAAATTAATGAGGATGTAAGGAAATTAGCTCAAGATCTTCTGGATACCATGAATAAGGTTTCTGGTTTAGGTTTGGCAGCACCACAGGTTGGAGTGAACAAACAGATGTTTGTCATGGATTGCTCCCCAAAACGAAATAATTCACGCGTATTTATTAACCCCACTATCCTTAAAACCTCGGAAGAAACGGAAACATCTGAAGAAGGATGTTTGTCT
>MPNP01000195.1 GCA_002239085.1 Rhodobacteraceae bacterium bin131
ATTACTCAGATTAACATATCTCCATTAGGTATTATCTAAGTTGGAATAAATAGACGTGCCCTTAAGGGAAAACCTTTTCCTACAGAGGTGAATGCACATCTCAATTTGACTGACAACGAAGTTAATTCTGCTCTTTTGTCTGCTGCCCTGAACAACAATGAATCAGGGCACTTACATGCCGACCGTATTGTCAATCAAAACCATTTTATATTGTTCTATGATCGCAATCCGACAGTTTTTATAATTAAATTGAAGGCAGGAGAAGTAGTTTATTTTATCAGATAATTCAGCGTCAACAATTTCAGGCATGATTACTATCAAAAAGTAAATTAAGTCAGGATTATCCTGTCAAATTGTGAAACGGGTTGATAGTATCATCTCTTGATAATTCTAAAGTATTAAGTTCCATTCCCCTAGTTTCTGTTGATTTAGTGTATTGTAATAGTGGAATATACGAAAAAGCCAAGGGATTGCTGGACAACAATAATGGAAAAAATATTAAATCATTAATTGGAGGAGGAATAATCAATGGAAACGATGGCACGAAATGCACTGTTATTGCAATTGATTGATAGAATTGTGGAAATCAATGGAAATACCAACGAAGCATATTTACAAAAGTACGTCTATATTCTTCAAGAATTGCTAGAAGTTCCTCTGAACTTTGAGTATATTCTGTACTTGAACAGCCCATACTCTTTCTATCTCCCTGAAAGTTTAACTTCAATGCAAGCTGATGAGTTACTGTCAATTGAAATAAATAGATGCACAAGACCTAGTTATGTTTCGACCGAATGGGGGAAACGTTTTCAAACGAGATATCCAACAACTATGAGCAAATATGCGTCGGAAATTGACTTTGTTGTTCAATATCTTTGTTCTCATAAAATCCGTTTACTAGGTCATGTGGCAACGACACTATTCCTTGAGAGATTTAAGCGGAATTTTTCGGGTCCATCAGATAAATTGTCCCTTGAATTGAATAAACTTATGAGGGCAACTTGGAATGAACCGGATGAGCAGGCAAGGGAACGATTTGCCTATATTAGTAGCGAATGGACAGGAGAACCATACAGTTTTGCATGATCGTGATCGGCGACCCAAATCTAAAAATTAGGCTTTTTTAATCAGTTCTAGCAATCATTTAGCGACAATTCTAACATTCATTACCCATTAATAAAGGAGCTAAGTGAATACTTTCACAGTATCCACCGCGGCTAGTGTCCATTATAGCAAGATGTTGGAGCCTTTGTTGGCCGCACGGCCTTCTGGGGATCCGCAGTTGTGGGCTGATTGTACCTATCGTTCGCAGGACATGGTTCAGGCGTTGCGTCAGCGGGGTTTTAATCCTCGCATCGGTATTAAGGCCCAGCGTGGACAGAAGTTGAACGCCCGTCAGGTTGCCTTGAACAAGGGGTATTCTCGGCATCGCTGCCACGTTGAGCATGTGTTTGGCACGATTCGTAATGACATGCCGGAGCATCTGATCGTTGTATTGGGAAAGGGCGGGCCTAGCATGCAGAACTTGTGTTATAATATCAAGCGGTTGTGTTATTTGGAGACGGTAGCCAAGGTCTCATCAAAGGGTGGAAAGTGTCTATTGTCACCTGTTTTTTGAAACTTATCAAATGAATGTGACGCCACGGAGAAGAAATTATTCAGAATAATCAAATTTTTCCAATGGCAAAAACAGGTGAATACTGATTTAGTGATTTTATAGGGTCCTTTTAAATAAGCCGTACTTAAATTGGTAAATATTCACTATAATAAACAGTTATGTATGGATAGTAATATTAATCAGTAAAAGGTAGGGATACTTCTAAATATATATAAATAGAAAATGAACCAGGATATTAAAATAATAGCTTGGAGGGAATTAGCCTCTAAACGGATCAAGAATATCCTGAAACAGCATACTGTTGCCCGTATGCGAACCCTTGAACAAAAAATCTGTGATGCCGGCCCTTTCAATCAGCGCCCTGAACCCCACCATCTCAATAGTGCTATGCAAATTATGGTGGATAGCGGCATAGTAAAAAAATTGTATGACCCAAAAGGCCCCTGGTTTTTCCTTGCCGGATCACCAGAACACATTTTGAAAGAGCGCCGTGATTTACAATCTCCCATAGTAGAAAGATTTAATCAAGCCGTTGTGAGCTCTCGGATTGGACAATACCTTGAAATTGCTATCTTCAAAGCTCTCCAGAACCAGGGAGAGATGGTCCACTTTGGCGATTTTCCTAACCTCTCTTGCCCTGGCAGGAACGGAATCTATCAGAAGGAAGAACCACCATCCCACCTAAGCGGTAAGCGTATCCCAAAACAGAAGAAGCTAGATTTCATAATCGCTGGGCCCATAAAAGCAGCCATTGAAGCTTAAATCAAACGGCGTTGGATGTATCCTAATGAAGAGGACGTCCTTGATCTGCTGCACAAGGCCACAGAATTGGATTGTGTTCCCGTACTAATTGCCCGGAGAATACCCTATGTGACAATTATGCTCCTTAAACAATGCGGTTGCGTTTTCCACCAGACCTACAACCAGTTGATGGATGAACGGGATAGTGATTTAGCTAAAATGGCCCAACACAAATCTTTACTTGGATATCATGATATACGGGTTGGGTCTGAGCCGGACAAACGTCTTCTCAAATTCATCACCATTAACCTCCCTGATGTTCTCCCCAAGGCCAAGGAAAAATTTGATGAACATAAAGATTTACTAGCAGAATACGCCTCTGGCCAAATTAGCTATCAAGATTTGGTCAATACACTTAGACAAGAATGAATTTAACTGATTAAGTAGAGACATAATTGGCCTTGCGATCACACACCATCATCCCGTGAACTACAGCGTTGCAAAGTATTTCTGAATCTGGATCCTGGTTTTATATATCAGATTTGCGGCGATTGCATTTCTTGCAGAGCATCTGGTAGTTTTCTGCACTGCACTTCCAACCCTACGACTAGGGACCAATATGATCAGCCTCCATCTCGGCTCGGTCAATTTTCTCCTTGCAAGCCGTCCACCTCTGTTTTCAATAAATCAGGGTCAAGATCACTGCGGCAATGGTGATCATCGTAAAGAGGACCCCAATCAACATTCTTCATCAAATCTCGCTTTTTCGGGAATGTAGCCTTCACCCAAGTAATGACATTCCAGAAGCGGTCCCATATTTCGCCAACATCAACTCCCCGTGTCGGCTCATATACTCTATTATGGTTATATCGTCTTTTGCTCCTGCTATCCAAGATATGGGCACGACTATTTATTCCAAATTAGAAAATACCTTCATGGAGATTTGTTGGTCTGAGTAGTGCCAATGTAGAGGCTAGGTGTGTGATTAGGCCTAGGAAACGATGGTAAAGGGTCTATTTTTACCTTTTTGGGGAAGATTATTGAATGAATGTGACCCAAAGGAGAAGAAATTATTCAGAATAATCCTGATTTTTTCAAAGGCAAAAACAAGTGAATCCTGATTTTGGAATTTTATAGAGGTGCCCATATGTCTTTTTGCAGTAATTCCTGCCGGTTCGTCTTTTCAGAGAAATAGCCTTTTCCCAGTGGTCGGCTGCCTCACCGAGCCGGCTGAAATAACGCTTGGCCTCACTCAACCAAGGCCCTGTATAGACCGAGTTACGTAATTGTCACTTCCGGTTGTATATTCCCCCAATAATAACGGCTGAAAAAGGGGGCATTATCACAGGTATAATGGTTCGGGCAAGGGTGTTGAATGCTGCCAAGACCTCTCGTTGTCAATCTTCTTTAAACAGGTTTCTTTGTTACATTTGACTGCTCCAAGCAAACATCAATAAGACTAGTGTATTGCTTGCCTAGAGTGAATCATAAGCAAAACAAAAGTACCAAGAAAAAATTACTGAGTAGAAAAACAATGTTAAGAATTACGTTATTGGAATAAATAGACGTGCCCTCAAGAGTAATTAAAAATGCTCTAAGCAAGAATTTAATCAAACCTAAATCCACTTCCAAGGGAAAACGGTATGCACAATATCTTCCTTATTGGGCACCATTGGATGAGCTGCCTGAATACTTTCCTTAGACTAACCTCTTGCAAGACCTAAGTATTCTGGTATACCGAAGCTACATAATCTTATTTGACTGTCATTTGATATCACTCCGTCATCCTAGTATCACGCCTTCATTGAATTGATGGATAAAGGCGAGATACTAGGAAGAAATACTGCTCGCAATTAATTGGTGTTGACTGTTGACAGAATGACAGAGAATAATGCAAACAAACTACATCATTTC
>MPNP01000196.1 GCA_002239085.1 Rhodobacteraceae bacterium bin131
TGGACGCACTTGGTGCTGAAACGCTTAAAGCCGTTGGGCTTGGGGCAGTTGATGTCCCCATCTTGGCTCAAAAACCCATGGATAATGATCTCCGCCAACAAATGATAGCTGAATTTGAGTTGATTAAGGCTGGCTTCTAACTAATGAAAATTTAGGTTAAAGGTCATCTCTTTGGCCTTTGACCTCATTGAAACTTATTGACGCATGGTGATTTCATTGAATTAATTCAGTTGTAGTTTCCAGAAGAATATCAGAAGAGCACCCAAAAATATTTGCATTTAAGGTCATCCCAATTCTTTGGTTAGAAGGTGAACTGACCGCGGCTTCAAAAATATTTCTCAATTGCTAATGTAATACTTTTTGAACACCAAGCTCAAACAAGACTGAGCATTGAAGGCGAAATGTTTCTACTATAGATTATAATTTATCGGTTAAGAATTAATACATACTGAATTTCGCTTAACAATTACCTATTACTTGTACTGTTCACGACCAACCCCTCTTACATGCGGCTCATCGCACAGTAACAGTCGCAATTCACAAAGCCAATTCGTATCCCATCCCATGGCATCGGCTACAGCATTATCCCATAACTGTCGCACCTCGCATTCACCATCACGATACTGAGGTACTTTTATATCGGCAGTACGCAGCCAGCAATCAGCTAGAATTTTACAAATGCGCTCGTTGAATAAATCAGGTATTCTCAGGTTTGCAGCTTCCTTGGCACTGTAAGTTGGAAAAGCTAGTGTTCTACCTGGATTTCTCATAAGTTGCAATCGTCCAGCAGTCGAATTGAGAAACACCGCAGCAGCAAATGACTGCTCTAGTTTTTTTATACCCGTAATTGGCATCCAGCCGTTACCTACGTACTTTCTCGTGCTAGCTACCGCTGTAAGACGAGCAGTGCTATTGTTTTGTCCAGCCGTTATTAACAAACTACTAGCTTTTTCCAGCAGTTTAATGGTTTCTTTATGCTCGTTTTCTTTCAATATCTTTCCAATTGATAATGGATTCTTATGAATCCAGTATTCATCTGGTGTTGCCTTTATGTAATTTTGACCATCGGCACTTTTGGACTTTAGAATAGGGAAACTCCCTTGAATTTCCTGATTTGTGGCCTTGAATTTACCCCGCAACAATCGTCCGGTAGACCAAGGTGTCATACCCAATTCGCTCAGGCAAATTAGTCTCTCGTCATTCGCAATCCGTGAAGCTTCCCTAGCAAGTTTTGGAGATCTCCAGACAGCTGCCGACCAGTCACCGGAATCAATGAGTTCAGCTGGCCATTCGGAGACCTCACCCCAACCGCATGGAATTAATCCGGTTTTGCAAGCCTTCAGGTGATGGTGAAGTTCTTTAGTCTCGCCAGTATCTTTAGGCATACGGTCAAGACTAACTATGCGCGTTGGTTGTCTCGGTCCCACATGCCGCTTAGCGATGATCATACTTTCATGAATTAAAGTGTTTTGGCTGAGATTGGGTTGGCTAGGATTATGGGAGGTGAGCAAAGTGTGAATGTGAAATCGCTTAGCAAGAATCATACGCAATTGACTTCCCGATGTGTTTGTCAACGCGATTGTGGGATTGATCATAGCCAAGATACCGTCAACAGGATTCAGGCACTTGTCAGCAAGTGCTACGAAGAGGGGTGCGATTGAATTCTTGTCGACAAATCCCTCCATTTCTTTATCGTTCTGAACAAGTGATATTTCCAGGCGGTTTGTTCGTTCCCTTAAATTTTTCTGAATGTCCTTTGGGAATTTCTCTCCCATGTTTGTCCTATTAGAAAAAGGCGGATTCATAATAACGATCCGAACATTTTTTACTGCTTCAACGGCGGTCTCAAGAAGAGGATCATCCTTCGTTAACTGAACTTGTTCCGATCTTAGGCTAATGTCCCCTAAATCTAGCTGTCCAATTCTAGGTACTAATGAGGACTGACCAAGCAATTCTAATGTGCCAGCCTTCACGTCGCTTTTTTCAACCGGTCCGTAGGGCATTCGGTATAGTTGCATCCTTCGGTAGGCCACTTCGCTATTTCCAGCAGTGAGTTGGGCAGCGGCAAGCTGTAGAGACACCGGATTAAAATCCAAACCTACCAACACCTTTTCAACTGCCAACTTTTGCAATTCATCCTGTCTCGGCTTACTTGCTCCCTGTTCTTCTGCTCTTTGCTTCATGCCAGACAGTATAGCCGCAATAAGTGTTCCCGATCCACAGGCAAGGTCGACAGCTCGGTTTTTTTCCCAAGTCGCATCTTTTGTCCAGTCTGCATCACGACCAGCGACATCAAGCGTCAATTGTGCTAGCAGGGAAGCAAGAGGCGGACGAGTAAAATAAGCTCCATCCGATTTTTGGTTACCCATCACCTTATTGAAAAGTGCTCCGGCATGATCAGCCCCGAGGTCTGCGTAGCTTTCCGCGATTCGCTGAGCCTCACCAGCAAGATGGCGTAGCGCACAGTTTAGGCCAGATCGTTTACCGGATTTTTGTATTATTTCAATAATTTCTATCGCGGGTTCAATCACGGGTAGAAAATCATGGCGGGTTATGCGATTCCATTGGCTGTATAACTCATCAATCGCTTCAGTTGAGCTTTTGATTGTATCCATACCAGATATTCCCGGAAGCCACCCTCCCCTCACGATCCTCTGATGTAGCATAGCTGCATTCATCAATAAGATTGAAGCAATGGTTGAACCATCAGCTTGATTCTTTCGCTTTTCTGCATCAAGTTGATCCAAACCAAAATGGCAATCAAGCAAGTTATCTAACTCATCACTTTTGAGATATCGTTTCGCTTCATAAATACTGTCTTCAAGGAGATTAACGTCTCGCTCTGCTCGATTGCGTGCAAGCCCTGATTTTTCAAGGAGATTAACACAGATACCAACTTTATCAAAGAATTCGATTGTAAACGGATCGCCATTCCCCCCATTCGGTGGGGGGGGGGGTGAGATTTTACGGCCGGCTTCACCATTGAGCATCTTCATTCCTGTCTTTTTTGATTTATCGATATTTACAGGACCAAGTGAACTCCCCGAACTATCTTTCGATTTATCTCGCTCTATACCCGCCTCACGAAGCACAATTTCACCATCTTGGTACTTTTTGCCACTGACAATCCTCTGAATAGTAACTAGAGAACCATCACTATCTTTTATCCTTCCATTTGGCAAAACCTCTTCTATGGGTTCAAAGACTTCCTTTGAATTGCTTTGACCAGAAAGGACCTTCTTGATATCCCGCACCGCACTCCCAATCTTACCAATATGCCCGTAATAGTCAGCACGTCGGTCGGCTCCGCCAATTACAATCATCGTCGCCACTTCTTTAGTGGGAGGGGGAGGGAGAATGAAATCAATTTTCTCACCAAGCTTTTCTTCAATACGGACATCATGTGCACGTAATGCTTGTAATGTTTGTCCTAGCTCACGCCAACCATCTTTGGGACAGCTATTGACTAACCAGTCTTCGGCATTTACATTCAGTGGAATTAGAATTGGGCAGATAATATATCCCAATTCTTTATCCTTTGATAGGCGCATGACCCGGCCAACTGCTTGGATTACCTCAACAGGTGACTTGCGAGCCTCTAAAAAACTGATGGCCGAGAGTGCAGGAGTGTCAACACCCTCTCCGAAAATACCCACATTAATAACACCGTGAGGTTTCTCATTTGTGGCTCCCATGAGACGTGCTTTGGCATATTCCCTGTCAGAAACCCTGCTTTCCGCATCAAGATGTTCCAACCTATAGTGAGAATAACTTTGTCGCCCTTCATTCCTGACCCTCTTCTTAACCCATTTTTTTACTTCTTTTGTGTTAAGTGCGGAAGTCATTTCTTTTGAATTTTTTATCCGATTCATGAAATTGATTGAGGAACGAATTTGCACACCTTCCTTACGTAATCCCCCTCCCATTACGAGGGCTAAAACCAACCCTTTAAGATATTGAGCGGAGGAGAGTTTGCTATCAACTAGGGCCGCAAGATTATTGGCGGTATTGTAAGCGTCATTATCATTCACACCCATCGCAATTATGCGGTAATCTGTTAACCAGCCATTCTCAACGGCTTCCTTATATGTTCTCCGATAGAGTTCAGGTCCAAAGGTTTCTTCATCAGCCATATCTCTGATTATAATTTTATCATTATTCCGTCCATCCAAATTCCTCTCATCACGACTGTAGACCCTTGGAGTAGCGGTTTGATAGATTCGGTATTTTGCAGGGAATCGGTTATCGTCATGGCAAATGGTG
>MPNP01000011.1 GCA_002239085.1 Rhodobacteraceae bacterium bin131
TGACAGAATGACAGAGAATAATGCAAACAAACTACATCATTTCAATGGTTTTGTGATACTAGGTGTGTGATTAGTCCTAGGAAACGATGGAAAAGGGTCAATTTTTACCTTTTGGGAGAAGATTATTGAATGAATGTGACCCAAAGGAGAAGAAATTATTCAGAATAATCATGTTTTTTCAAAGGCAAAAACAAGTGAATCCTGATTTTGGGATTTTATAGATGTGCCCTTAAATTAATTCATAAAATGAGTTGGCAGATATGGTGGGAAGTTCCTTTGCAATTGATGGAAATAGAAGCAGAATTTGAGATTTATAAATTTTTATTATTGTATATAATTCCCAACATTATGGAATGGTCAAATGAATAAAGCCATACCGTGGCTTTTCTTTGAGATAGATTCATCCGCGTTTATTCATCCGCTTTGCTTGTGGCACTCTGAATTCTGGTATTATAACCAATCTCTGAGTATTGCCATCATTCCATGGTTGGCCGGGAGCATTTTGAATTGGTTAAGTTCATTGGATCTGACCCATTTCAACTCATTGCTTTCATGTGCGAGGGGGAAGCCTTCCCATTTCCTGCAAACAAATAGCAAAACAATGTGATTAACATTATCGTAAACGTGGCAAGTGAAGGTGAGAGGAGTCAGGCAGTTCGACCATGTCTTGATATCCAATTCTTCCTTTAACTCTCTAACAGCAGCATTATAAGGGGATTCATCAGCTTCAACCTTGCCCCCTGGTAATTCCCAATAACCGCTTAGTTTTTTTGATGCTGGGCGTTTACTAATTAAAATTCGCGAGTCCGAGTCAATCAAGGCAACGACGGAAACAAGTTGGTGTTTCACGAACGATAATCAGCGTTAATTGCGATATAACCATAGGAGAAATCGCAGGTCCAAACTCGTGCCGAACCACTCCCGAGGCCAAGATCAACAGTAATGATAATTTCTTTCTCCCGCATATATTGGCTCAACGACTCTTCGCAGTAATGTTGACTTCGACAACCATTTTCAGCAACTAAGAGATCACCAAACCATATTTTCAGCTTGTCTCTGTCTGCGTGTGCACCTGATTTTCCCACCGCCATTATGATTCTGCCCCAATTTGCATCTTCGCCCGAAACAGCTGTTTTTACAAGGGGAGAATTGGCAATAGATTGGGCCACTTTCTGTGCATCATTAGCATTTTCTGCCCCCGACACATTGATTTCAATGAACTTTGTTGCTCCCTCACCATCCAAGACGATTTGTCGAGCAAGTGATTCCATGATAGTCGTTAATGCTTGTGAAAACAATTTTCCAGGTTTTGAGTTCTCTTTTTCAATTAAGTTGTTTCCGGCTTCCCCAGTTGCAAAAACCATCAAGGTATCTGAAGTTGATGTATCGCCATCAACTGTAATGGAATTAAAGGTTGTCTCATTAATCTCAGTCACAAGGCGTTGGAGTAAGTCTTGGTGAATATTAGTATCAGTAAAAATATAGGCGAGCATTGTGGCCATATCGGGAGCAATCATACCTGACCCCTTGGCAATTCCAGTTAAGGTAATTGGAACACCGTCAAGGTCAAATCTTACACTAGCCCCTTTAGGAATGGTATCAGTTGTCATGATACTTTCGGCCGCCCGAGCAAGATGGTTTGGTGCCAAACTTTGAGTCAGAATTCTAATTTTAGGGGTGATCACATCAATCGGTAGGTGTTCCCCAATCACTCCTGTGGATGAAGTGAACACAAATTGGCAGGAAATATTCAGCTCATGACTCACGTGGTTGACAATTTGTCTAACCCCTTCAAACCCTGATTGTCCCGTAAAGGCGTTCGCATTACCCGAATTCACTAACAGTGCTGCTTGGGTTAAAGGGAGATGAGATGTATTGATTTCGGCAAGCTTGGCTTCGCAGTCCAATACTGCGGCAGAACGTGTAGCAGATTTTGTAAAGACTCCTGCAACAGCGACAAGTGGATTGATAACGGCAAGCATTAAATCTGTACGATCACTTTGCCTTGACTTGATGCCAGCCCGCTCAGTTGCCAAACTCACTCCAGCAACAGCATGAAGATTAGGTAATTGAGGTGTATTAATCAGACCAGAAATATTGTTTTGAGTGGGTAGTGAATGACCTACTTTTAATTGTTCTATCGTAGATTCAAGTTCTCGAATCTTTCGTTTGAGTTTTTTTTTCTTTTTTCCCATATGTTTTTTATGAATGGCTGATATTGGATTGGATTAAGTCCTAGGAGACTGCATTAAATGTCTTTTGAAGAAAAATCAAGATCACTCTTTTTGAACCTGCGTGAGAAAAAGCGGGCAAAAAGGACAGTGATAATTATTCTAAACAGGTGATGTACGGCAACAAAAACAGGGTTAATTCCTAAACTTAAGGCAATGAGCCCCATTTCGATGACTCCACCGATGGCAAAGCAGATAAACAAGTCCTCAATGGGTAAATTAAAATACTTTGATAAAAGAAAGGCAAATAGTAACCCGATACTTAATGCCCCGATGACAAACCCAATTCCTAATCCAAATGATCGCAGGAGAACTTTCATGGTAATTCCAGAAAAGGTTACACCTAAACTCACTCCTATAATCAGCTGTGCTATAGCCAAAAGCCAATCTGGGGTCGCTATATCAAACAATCCAAATGCATGAAGCAATGAGCTGACTATCAGTGGACCTAGAATGTGATACACTGGCAATCGTGAAAATCTACCTGCTAACAAACCAAGGATGGCTAAAACAAAAATGGATACAACATCTTCTGGTGTAGAAGTGATCTTTGAAAAACTTTCCCCTGCAGAACTCCCAACGGTCTCACCTGACCAAATAAAAATTGAAAAGGGTACGATGACAGCAACAAGGATAACCCGGGAAAAATGGAGAACCGATAGTAACCTGACATCACCACCGGCTTGAACACCCAATACAATTGCTTCAATTAATCCACCAGGCATCGCAGCAAAAGTTGCTGTTGGGGGATCATATTTGCCTATATGACGAAAATAAAGGTACCCAAGCTGCTGAATCACCAAGATAAAGACTATCATCATCAAGAAGGAAAGCCATAGTCTGGGTAAGAGCGCAATGAGAGAGTTATCAAAACTCGCTCCGATCATGACTCCAATAAGTGCCATACACCCCCATCGAAAATATTGGGGAAAGTGGATTTTACGATGATATTTTTGGGAATGTATGATTGTTGCCAGAGCGGTAAATGCTAAACTCCCAATCAGAAATGGCATTGGGGCCGACAATAAATATGCTATAAAGCCACCAACCGATCCTATTAACACCATTAAAGCTATGTCAAATAGCTGTTTACGACTCGGAAAAGTAAACTTCATAGAAAACTTAGAATAATACTAGATTATCCGACACGCCTCATCAAATTCAAGACGCGCAGCCCTTGGTGGTAGGTTTTGGTTACTTCCATAACCGAGATTAATAAGAAAATTTGATCGCCAAGATGAATTTTCAAAAAATAATTGGTCAACTTTGGCATTGCTGAATCCAGACATTGGACCGCAGTCTAATCCACATGCCCGAGCAGCTAAAATGAAAAATCCGGCTTGCAGATTAGCATTGCGAAAAACAAATTGCATAAAATCAGATTCCGGGAGTTCAGAAAAATATGAAGAATTCGCCATTCGAGGTGAAATTGTTTCAAGTTGCGTATAAAACTCCATATCAATAGCGATAATTGCAGTTACGGGAGCTGATGCCGTTTTATCCCTATTGCCAGGTGCCAAGGCTTCCATAAGTTTTGCTTTAGCTTCCTCCGAGGTAATAAATACCACTCGCATTGGACAGGTATTCCATGCTGTTGGTGCCAGCTTGGCTAGATTATAGACCTTATACAAGGTCTCTGATTTAATCCTTTGATTAAGAAAATACCCATGGGAGCGAGCTTCTTTAAAAACTAAACGCAATGAGTCCTCATCCAAAATGGTCATGGTATTCACCTGATTTAGAATGGCATCGGGTGCTCACGATGAGCATTATTTATGGCTAGAAGGCATTCTTCTGGTAACGCAACATCAACTGCTTTCAAAAGGTATTTTAGCTGATCTGAATGAGTTGCACCAATGATTGCTGAGGCCATGAATGGTCGGTATCGACACCAAGCAAGAGACATGTGGGTAAGGGACATATGGTATTTTTCTGCAATTGCCTTATAGGTTTCAATCGCGGGCCAAACCCTTGGTGTAACCCGCCCACCTAAAGTCGGATTTAAAGCCATACGTGAATTAAGAGGAGTAACGCAGCCATTCTGGTACTTGTCTGTCAGTAGGCCGGTTGCCAAGGGAGAATAGGCTAGTAACCCTACATTCTCATTAAACGACAATTCCGATAAATCAGTATCATAAAGGCGGCATAAAAGACTATACTCATTTTGTAACGTTTCAACTTTTGGCAATCCATGTTGACTGGCAATGTGCAACCACTGGGCTGTCCCCCAAGCACTTTCATTGGAAAGACCAAAATGCCGAACTTTACCCACCTTAACCAACTCGTTCATGCCCTCTAGCACATCAAGCATATTGTCTAAAGTCTGTTGAGGGTTTTGCCGAGATGGATCAAAATTCCAATTCTGGCGAAACATATATGAGCCCCGATTTGGCCAGTGAATCTGGTACAAATCAATATAATCGGTTTGAAGCAATCTGAGTGAAGCTTCAACGGCCATGGGTAAGTTCTTACTCGTGATGGGCTCGCCATTGCGGATGAGCTTCATGCCTTCACCAGCAATTTTTGTTGCGATGTAGACGTTATCGCGCTTCCCTCGCTGTTTAAGCCACCTCCCAACAATACGTTCCGAGTCACCTTGGGTCTTTTGGCTGATAGGATTGACGGGATACAATTCTGCCGTGTCAAAGATGTTAATCCCGGCTTCAAAGGCCAAATCCATCTGACAAAAAGCATCCTCTTGTGAGGTCTGAGTTCCATAAGTCATCGTCCCTAAACACAGCTCACTGACAAACTGGTCAGTATTGCCTAGACGGCTCATTTTCATATGCAAACCTCCTTTATTGGTATTGCTAACAGTCAATCATGGGGGACATGGATTCTTTACAATTGGTAGGCTGTTCTTTGCCTTAAGGCCTTAAAGAAGAGAGATTGGAACTCTGCTGAAGAAACACTAAGATGAAGACCATTGAAACCTACCTCGGAGTTCAATGATTCTTCAAATGAGAATACAGGTCAATTGCATATCTACAGAACGATTATAAGAGTTCAGAAATAGTCTGAGCTATGTTTTTAATTGATCCTTCACTGGTGACATATTTTAATATGCCAGATTTGTAGTAATACCCAGTGAGCGGAGCTGTTTTACTGTAATACTCAAGAAGGCGGGTTCGAAAAGACTCTTCATTATCATCCGGGCGTTGAATTAATATTCTACCGCAGTGGTCGCAAACTCCTTCAACCTTTGGTGGGTTGTTAGTAAGATGATACATCGCGCCACAATTTGGACACGAAATTCGTCCGATAATCCGTTCAATCAGCTTGCTACTATCAACTGTTAATTCAATCGCGAGGTCAATTTTGCTTCCCATCCGATGCATTAAATCATCCAGAGCATCTGCTTGTGGAAGAGTCCGCGGGAAACCATCAAAAATTATATCCTGCCCCTCAATTGAGGTCAGCTTTTCTTCAATAAGTGCAATCACAATTTCGTCGGTGACTAAATCACCAGCATCCATTACCGCTGCTACTTCGCGTCCTAGTTTAGTTCCAGATTGACGCGATTCCCGCAATATATCACCGGTTGAGAGCTGGATATAATTCGCGGATTGAACGAGAATTTTAGCTTGAGTTCCTTTGCCAGAACCCGGCGGACCAAGTAAAATCAGATTCATTTCAAGCGAGCTTTCCGCTTCCGCTTTCCGCGCAGTCGTGACTTGTCAATTAATCCCTCATATTGATGAGCCATCAAATGCGATTGAACTTGGGTAATGGTGTCCATGGTAACCGAAACAACGATGAGTACGGAAGTACCTCCAAAGTAAAAGGGGACAGCAAACTGAGCCCTTAATATCTCTGGTAATAAACACACAGCCGATAGATAAGCAGAGCCAAGAACAAGAATACGCACGACAATATGTTCAAGAAGAGCAGCGGTGTTTTGACCAGGACGGACCCCTTTGATAAACCCGTTTTGGTTTTTGAGGTTATCAGCAACATCATCCACTTTA
This sequence comes from Rhodobacteraceae bacterium bin131, assembly GCA_002239085.1. GTDB lineage: Bacteria > Pseudomonadota > Alphaproteobacteria > Rhodobacterales > Rhodobacteraceae > MPNP01. The sequence goes on from MPNP01000011.1 coordinate 6,200, forward strand.
AACGAAACATTCAAGGTATAAAAATATGCAAAAAAGACAATCATGATGACAAAAAAGGTGAGATAAAGTGGTTGGCCGGGTCCAAAATAGGCCAAGAGGGTCGACATGAAAGTATTCGTGGAATTCCCCGAAAACGTAGCAATCGTTGTGGGGAGTAACAACAATGAAGACGCAAAGATGGGAGGAATAACACCTGATGGATTAATCTTTATGGGCAAGTAAGACGATCCACCTTGGAAGACCCGATTGCCTTGCTGACGACGGGGGTAATGAATCTGAATACGACGAAGTGCCCGTTCCATAAAGACCACGAAAGTGATGACTGCAATGACCATAAAGATCACCCCGATTATGACCACCGGCGAAATTACTCCCGAACGCCCTTGACTTAAGAACTGGGCAATGGCCGAAGGAACCTCCGCGATAATTCCCGTAAAGATGATAAGCGAAATACCATTGCCAATGCCGCGCGCTGTGATCTGCTCACCCAACCACATCAGAAACATTGTACCACCAACAAGAGTGATGACACAGGCAATACGGAAATACCACCCAGGATCAAGGGCTAATGCTCCGGTCTCAAGGCTAACCGCTAAACCATACGCTTGGAAAGTCGCCAATAGTACTGTGCCATAGCGCGTATATTGGTTGATTTTCTTACGCCCCTGTTCGCCTTCTTTCTTGAGTTGCTCAAGCTTGGGGACCATGGCAACCATGAGCTGAATAATGATGGATGCCGAAATGTAAGGCATTATGCCGAGGGCAAAAATTCCCATACGGCCAATTGCACCACCCGTAAACATGTTGAGCATGCCACCTAAACCAGTGGATGCTGTATTGACAAACTCACGCAGGGCAATTGTATCGATACCCGGAACAGGGATATATGTACCGATTCGATAAACGATTAAAAGAGCTAGGGTGAAGATAATCCGTTGCTTAAGCTCAGAAGCTTGACCAAAAGTTCTCCAATTTAGATTTTGTACCATCTGCTCAGCTGCTGTGGCCATAACTACTCACTTTCAGTCCATTTGTAATCTAGAATACGGGATAATGCCTACTTCTATAGTGTGTTTGCTCCTCAAGATGTCAAGAAGTAGCCACCAAGAGTGAACCTCCCACTTTTTCGACAGCCTTGATTGCGGCCTGAGAGGCTCCCTTCACTTCAATATTGACAGCGGTGGTAATTTCTCCGTTGGCCAAAACCCTTATCCCATCAAGGGTTCGGCGAACGAGACCGCTCTTAACGAGAATATCAGAATTAATGGTCTCTTCTGGATTGATTTTGCCATTATCAATAAATTTTTGAATATTACCAAGATTAACAATCGCGTAACTTTTTCTTGAATAATTGTTAAAACCCCGCTTGGGTAAGCGCTGATAGATTGGCATTTGCCCGCCTTCAAAGGAACCCAGTGCGACACCAGATCGCGATTTTTGTCCATTGTAGCCTCTCCCTGCTGTCTTACCCATTCCAGAACCAGGACCACGACCGACCCGTCGTCGTTTTTTCTTGGTAAAAGTGTCATCACGCAACTCATGAAGTTTCATGGCATTCTCCTAATCGCAATCATGCTATTTGTCCTCTTCAAGTATGCGGACAAGATGAGGTATTTTTCTGACCATTCCTCTAATGGCAGGTGTATCTTCCAATTCCCGAATACGGTGCATTTTGCCAAGTCCCAACCCTTTTAAAGTAGCGAACTGGCGAGCATTACGACGAATTGGCGAACCAATTTGTTGAACACGAATTACTTTATTCACAAATCTAACCCCATGACTAAAAAAGGACTAACTTTCAACGTGACGAATAATTTCAGAAATTTTTCGATTGCGTCGCCGAGCAACTTGGCGGGGACTTGAAATTTTCGTCAAAGCATCAACTGTTGCACGGATCATATTATAAGGATTTTGCGATCCAATTGATTTTGCGACCACATCCTGTACTCCGAGCATTTCAAAAACAGCCCGCATGGGTCCTCCGGCAATAATACCGGTTCCTTGGGGCGCTGTACGAAGCACAACTTTACCGGCTCCGTGAGATCCCTCCATATCGTGGTGGATTGTACGACCATGCTTAAGTTGTATCCGTATCATATGACGCTTCGCATTTTCTGTTGCTTTGCGGATGGCTTCAGGAACCTCTTTGGCTTTCCCTTTCCCATAACCGACACGTCCATTTTGATCCCCCACGACCACAAGTGCCGCAAAGCCGAAACGTTTACCGCCCTTGACAGTTTTTGAAACGCGGTTGACGGCGACAAGACGCTCATTGATATCGGGAGCGTCCTCTCTGGTGCGTTTTTTATCTTCTCTCGCCATTATGTAACTCCTACAGTCTCAAACCATTAGATCGGGCGGCTTCAGCGAGGGCTTTCACGCGTCCATGATACCGACATCCGCCACGGTCAAGGTAGCATTTTTCAATGCCGGCCTTTTTGGCCCGTTGAGCAATCGTTTCACCCACCTTGGCGGCGGCAGGGATATTACTTCCAACCATTGTGCCCAATTCTTTTTCAAGTGAAGAAGCAGAAGCAAGGGTGACTCCTTTGGAATCATCAATGATCTGAACACTGATGTGGCGATTCGACCGGAACACTGAAAATCGCAGGCGGTCAGAAGCCGACGACTTGAGGCGATAACGAACACGTGCTTTGCGCCGTGCAAATGATTCTTTTTTACCCAGTCCCATGGTACTCTCTATTTCTTTTTACCTGCTTTACGATAGACAAACTCATCGGCATACCTGATCCCTTTGCCTTTGAAAGGTTCAGGTGTCCGCCATTTTCTAATGTTGGCTGCAACCTGTCCTACTTTTTGTGAATCAATGCCCTCAACAATAATCTCCGTAGTTGCCGGCGTTGAAATGGCAATTCCCTCAGGCGGCACAATTGAAACATCATGACTTAATCCCAACGATAATTTTAACACATTTTTATCCATCTGGGCACGATATCCAACCCCTGTAATATGTAATTCCTTTCGGAAACCATCACGGACACCTTTGACACAATTGGCAATCATAGTCCGGGACATACCCCATTTTTGGCGAGCCGCTTTGGAATTAGATCGTGGTTTAACAAATATTTTTTCATCTTCAATAGCGACGGTAATCTGTTCGGGGATTTCAAAAGATAATGTTCCTTTAGGACCCTTTGTCGTCAGTGTTGTTTGACTGATTGTGGCCTCAACTCCAGAGGGAATGGAGACAGGTGATTTGCCAATTCGAGACATCCTTATTCTCCTAAAAAACAGTACACAGTACTTCACCACCGACATTATTTTTACGGGCTTGGGCATCAGACATAACCCCTTTGGCGGTGGAGATAATGGCCACCCCTAGTCCTTGTCGGACGAGGGGAAGATTGCGGACATTTGAATATACCCGACGACCCGGTTTGGAAATCCGTTTCAGTTCCTGTATGGCCGGATTGCCAAAAGCATATTTGAGTTTGATTTCAAGGGAATTGAAACTACGGTTGTCATCAATCAGTTCATATCCAATAATATATCCTTCTTCAGTCAGCACATCCAAAACCCATTGCCTGAGCTTTGACGCTGGCGAAGTAATTGTAGCCTTACCGCGGAGTTGCCCATTGCGAATGCGCGTCAGCATATCGCCCACTGGATCACTGAATGCCATAGTATTCTCCTACCAACTTGATTTGATCATTCCAGGTATTTGACCAAACCCACCATATTCCCGAAGAGCAATTCGGGAAATTCGGAGCTTACGGTAATAACCTTTGGGACGACCGGTGATTTGACAGCGGTTGTGCAGACGTGTCGGTGACGAGTTCCGAGGCAATTGAGACAGTTTCATGGTGGCCTCATACCGTTCCGAACTTGACAATTCCCGATTGTTGATAATGGCTTTTAACTCGCTACGCTTGTTTGCATATTTTTCAACAAGTCGCTGTCGCTTGAGCTCACGTTCGATCATTGCTTTTTTTGCCATGCTTGTTATCTCCGCAATTCTTTTCTAAAGGGCATATTCAATTGTGCGAGTAGGCTCTTGGCCTCGCTGTTTGTCTTGGCAGTCGTGCATATGGTAATATCCATTCCCTTGATGTCATCCACCTTATCATAATCAATTTCAGGAAAGACGATATGCTCTTTAAGACCAAGTGAGTAATTTCCGTTCCCATCAAACGAATGGACTGAAAGTCCTCGAAAATCTCTTTGGCGGGGAAGGGCAATGACAATCAACCGATCAAGGAACTCATACATTCGGCGACCCCGCAGAGTAACCTTGGTACCGATCACCATGCCCTCACGTAAGCGATAACCCGAAATTGACTTGCGAGCCCGTGTGGGAACGGCTTTTTGGCCGGCAATAATTGTCAATTCACTTTCGGCAGCTTTGGCTTTTTTAGAATCCTTAACCGCATCACCAACGCCCATATTGAGCACAATTTTTTCCAGTTTTGGAATCGATATGTCGTTGACGTAGCCAAACTCTTTCTTGAGTGCGGGTCGAACACTGTCTTCGTAGAAGGACTTCAATCGTGGAACAGGATTAGACATCAATTTTCCTCCCAGTTCGCTTTGAAAAACGTACTTTTTTATCATTTTCTATCCGAAAGCCAACCCGAGTTGGTTTTCCATCAAAGGGATCCTCGATGGCTAAATTGGACAAATCAATGGGTAAATTGATGGGAACACGTCCCCCTTGTTGTTTTTCTGTCTGTTTTTGATGGCGAACAGCCAAATTCACTCCGCGGATGACCGCTTTGGATTGTTTGGTAAGAACAAATTCAATAACCCCGCGCACACCTTTGTCTTTACCAGCAATGACCACGATTTTATCGCCCTTTTTAAATTTAGCCGCCATTAGAGAACCTCCGGTGCGAGAGAAATAATTTTCATGAAGCGTCGTGCTCTGAGTTCCCTGACCACGGGCCCAAAAATGCGTGTCCCAATGGGTTCGTTTTTTGAGTTGATGATGACCGCCGCATTACGGTCAAAGCGGATGGCTGTTCCATCTTCGCGGCGGACTTCTTTGGTGGTACGGACAATAACAGCACGAAGGACTTGACCTTTCTTAACGCGTGAACGTGGAATCGCTTCTTTGACCGAAACGATAATCACATCACCGACAGAGGCAAATTTTCGTTTGGAACCGCCGAGTACTTTAATACACTGGACTCGCCGTGCACCCGAATTATCAGCCACTTCCAGATTGGATTGCATCTGGATCATATCAATTCTCCCGACCTTTGAGGTACAAATTGCCCTCAGGGTTTCGCTGTTATTTAGACTAAGGGATTAACTCTCACCGAGTAAAACCCATGATTTGGTTTTAGATATAGGTGAACATTCCTGAATTTGAACAATCTCACCTAATTTTGCTGAATTCTGTGCATCATGAGCACAGTATTTTTTTGTTTTTCGCATCGTTTTTTTCATGACCGGATGCTTAAATCGCCGTTCAACCAAAACCGTAATGGTTTTGTTATTGGTTGAACTAATTACGCGTCCCGACAATATTCGCTTTGGCATAATTAAACCTTTTCCTTTTGTTCGTTAAGAATGGTATTAATTCGGGCGATATCACGACGAACTTCCTTAATTCGAGCTGTATTCTGGAAATTACCTTCAACTAAGCGAAAACGAATGTTGAACGCTTCTTTCTTCAGTTCAAGATGCATGTTTCGCAACTCGTCAGGCGTTTTTTCTCGTAGTTGTCTCGTATCCATATTATCTCTCAATATCTCGTGTTAGTTGCACCCTATGAACTACCAGTCTTCCCGGTGAACAATACGTGATTTAAGGGGAAGTTTCATAGCCGCAAGACGAAGAGCTTCCCGAGCTGTCGTTTCATTGACTCCATCAATTTCAAACATAACTCGTCCGGGCTTAACGCGTGTTGCCCAAAACTCAACTGCCCCTTTACCCTTACCCATTCGAACTTCAGTCGGTTTCTTGGTAACGGGAACATCAGGAAAGATTCGAATCCAAACGCGCCCTTGTCGTTTCATTTGTCGGGTCATCGCTCGGCGAGCTGCTTCAATTTGTCGTGCTGTCACGCGTTCGGGTTCAAGCGCTTTGAGGCCATAAGAGCCAAAGTTCAGCGAGGTTCCACCTTTGGAATTCCCGTGAATACGACCTTTATGCTGCTTTCGGTACTTTGGTTTTTTTGGTTGTAACATTGATCTTTCCTTACCCTATTATCGCTTGGGATTCATGCCACCTTCGCGGAGGACTTGGTCACGTCGGTCTCGTGCCGCCGGATCATGTTCAAGGATTTCACCCTTGAATATCCAAATCTTAATACCGATGACACCGTACGGAGTCGAAGCTGTTGATATGGCATAATCGACATCTGCACGCAAGGTATGTAATGGAACCCGTCCTTCGCGATACCACTCAGTACGGGCAATTTCCGCACCCCCAAGGCGCCCGGCAACATTAATCCGTACTCCCAAGGCGCCCATACGCATAGCACTTTGTACGGCTCGTTTCATGGCCCGCCGAAATGAAACACGATTTTCGATTTGCTGAGCAACTGAATCAGCAGCGAGTTGGGCGTCAATCTCTGGACGTTTCACTTCAACAATATTAAAGAAGAGTTCAGAGTCGGTCATTTTACGTAAAGTGGCCTTGAGTTGTTCAACTTCAGCTCCTTTTCGACCAACAATAGCACCAGGACGAGCCGAATGAACAGTTATACGACATTTCTTGTAGGGTCGCTCAATGATCACTTTACTGACTCCAGCGTTAGCACACTCTTTCTTGATGAATGCTCGTAACTTGAGGTCTTCTTGGAGCAACTTTCCATATTCACGTTTGTTGGCATACCAACGGCTGTCCCAAGTTCGATTAATTTGAAGCCGCATGGCAATTGGATTAACTTTTTGGCCCATAAAACTATTCCTCAACTTCCTGCACAACTATGGTGAGCTGCGAAAAGGGTTTATGTATGCGGTCAGCTCGCCCCCGTGCGCGAGGACGAATTCGCTTCATTGTCATATTCTTGCCTACATACGCTTGCTTGACAACCAAGAGATCAATATCAAGGCCATCATTGTTTTGGGCATTAGAGATCGCTGATTGCAAAGCTTTGCTGACTTCCCGAGCAATCCGCTTTTGCGAAAAACTAAGAATGTCAAGTGCCTTATCGATTCGTTTGCCCCTGATCATAGCCGCTACAAGATTCAATTTTTGTGGAGACACACGGAGCATTCTTCTTATGGCGATGGCTTCATTATTTTGTAGCTTGAGACGTGGCATCGTTATTTCCTTTTTGCTTTCTTATCGGCGGCATGACCATAGTAAGTTCGCGTGGGTGCATACTCACCGAACTTCTGCCCCAACATTTCTTCGGTTACCAAAACTGGAATATGCTTTCGGCCATTGTGCACGCCAAAGGTCAAACCAACAAATTCAGGAACGATAGTCGAACGGCGTGACCAGATTTTAATTACATCATGCCGCCCAGACTCTTTGGCTTTAGCTGCTTTTCGATATACGTAGGGGTCAACAAACGGACCTTTCCATGCGGATCTGCCCATAACTAACGTCCTTTCTTTCGTGCTGATCGCCGACGCAAAATATATTTGTCGGTCATTTTATTATTTCGGGTTTTCATACCACGTGTTGGCTTTCCCCAAGGTGTAACTGGGTGACGACCCCCACTCGATTTCCCTTCACCACCCCCATGAGGATGATCCACCGGATTCATGACAACGCCACGAACAGTTGGGCGAATACCAAAATTTCGATTGCGACCAGCCTTGCCTAAGTTAATGTTAGAATGGTCCGGGTTGGAAACAGCTCCTACAGTGGCACGGCATCCCTGTGGAACAACACGTAATTCTCCCGAAGATAACCGCAACTGGGCATAGCCTCCATCACGCCCAATAAACTGTGCGTAGGTGCCGGCAGAACGAGCGATTTGACCACCCTTACCCGGTTTCATTTCGACATTGTGAACTATGGTTCCTATGGGCATTCCAGAAAACGGCATCGCATTCCCCGGTTTGATATCCGCTCGAGCCGACGAGATGACCTTATCTCCAACAGCGAGTCTTTGGGGAGCTAAAATATATGCCTTTTCACCATCGTCAAATTTAATCAAAGCAATAAAGGCTGATCGATTTGGGTCATATTCAAGGCGCTCAACGGTCGCGTATACATCAAGTTTGCGTCGCTTAAAATCTATGACGCGATAGAGTTTTTTAGCTCCACCTCCACGATGACGAACGGTTATTCGGCCCATATTATTGCGCCCACCTTTGGTACAAAGGCCGTGACTCAAAGCTTTTTCAGGACGACCTTTCCATAAATGACTACGATCAACAAGAATCAAGCCACGTTGCCCTGGTGATGTCGGATTATAGGATTTTAATGCCATTGGTTAACTTTCATATTAAAGCAAAACTGAGTTATCTCATCCCTTTAGATATCGGACGACTAACCGCTGACCCCCGTATCAATGGTGTATCCTTCTTCAAGTCGGACCAACGCTTTTTTGATTTTTTTACGTTGACCAATACGACCCCTGAACCGGACTTTTTTTCCTTTAAGAATTAGGGTATTGACCGATTTTACCTTGACGCTGAATATGGCTTCAACGGCCTCCTTAATTTTTCTTTTATCGGCGTCTGGATGAGTTTCAAAAAGTACAGTATTGAATGACGAAGCCATCGTTGACTTTTCGGTCACCAAAGGCCGCCGTATTAGATCATAATGTTCTGCCGTGGGTTTCATGATATGCGTTCCTGTAAGGCTTCGATTCCAGCGACTGTTATAACCAAAGTATGACACTTGAGAATATCATAGACATTGGCACCCTGTTGAGGGATCACATCAATATCGGGTAAGTTGCGAGCCGCCCTAAAAAAGTTTTGATCAACTGATGGTCCATCAATTAGCAAGGTCTTTTTCCATCCCATCGCATTGATTTTGTCATTTAATTCAGAAGTTTTAGCTTCGGCAACATGCGTATCTTTTAAAACGATTAGCTCCTGACTATTCCACTTGGAGGCCAAGGCCATTTTGAGGCCGAGACGGCGAATCTTTTTAGGTAAATCATGGCTGTGGTCGCGTGGTGTCGGCCCTTTATAAACCCCGCCCCCAGAAAAAATAGGTGCGTTGCGGTCACCATGTCGGGCGCGACCAGTTCCTTTTTGACGAAATAATTTACGCCGTGAGTAATTGGTTTCAGACCGAGTCTTGACCTTGTGGGAACCTTGTTGTTTTTTTGCTCGCTGCCAGCGCACAACCCGGTTGAGAATATCGGCACGCACTTCAATCTCGAAAATATCTTGAGATAGCTCAATTGACGTTTCTTGCGAACCATCCAGACTGATAACGGGAGCCATCATGATGTCGCCTCATTAATTGCGTTGGGCGGAGTCGTGTTGAGAGCCGCTGGATAGGGAACACCCTCGGGCTGTTTTTTCTTGATTGCATCCCGTATCGTGACCCAACCACCTTTCGGTCCAGGTACAGCACCCTTAATTAAAATCAAGCCGCGGTCGGCATCAGTTTGAATCACCTCAAGGTTTTGCGTTGTGACGTTCACATTCCCCATGTGACCAGCCATTTTCTTTCCCTTGAATACCTTGCCAGGATCTTGACATTGCCCAGTGGAACCATGCGATCTATGACTGACTGAAACACCATGAGTCGCACGCAATCCAGAAAAATTATGGCGTTTCATTGCTCCAGCAAAACCCTTGCCGATGGACACACCAGATACATCAACCTTTTGACCCGGTATAAAATGGTCGGCGGTGATTTCAGCTCCGACGTCAATCATATTTTCGGGTGATACGCGAAACTCAACTAATTTTCGCTTGGGTTCAACCTGTGCCGCAGCAAAGTAACCCCGCACGGGCTTCGTGACCCGTTTGGCTTTGGCTGTACCCGTCCCAAGTTGTACTGCTGCATACCCGTCACGGCTTGGTAAGCGTTGACCTACAACCTGTAATCCATCAACGAGTAAGGCGGTGACTGGAACTTGACGACCATCGTCAAAGAATATTCGTGTCATGCCAATTTTTTTGGCAATTAATCCAGAACGCATTCCGGAAACCCCCATCCTAAAGTTTTAATTCCACGGCAACACCTGCTGCCAATTCAAGTTTCATCAAAGCATCAACTGTTTGCGGAGTTGGATCAATAATGTCTATGACACGCTTGTGCGTCCGAATTTCCATCTGCTCACGTGATTTTTTATCAATGTGAGGCCCACGTAAAACTGTGAACTTTTCAATTTTATTCGGTAAGGGAATCGGCCCTCTCCAACGCGCACCAGTTCGTCTAACTGTCTCAATCAGCTCCGAGGCACAATTATCTAAAACCCGATAATCAAAGGCCTTCAACTGTATACGAATGTTTTGGTGTTGTATCATTCCCTAACTCCACAAGAAAAAAGGCATTACCTTTCGGCAATACCTTTTCACATAGATCCTTACTCGATTACCTTAGTTACGACACCGGCTCCCACAGTCCGACCCCCTTCGCGAATGGCAAACCGCAGACGCTCTTCCATTGCAATCGGATTGATGAGTTTTACGGTGAATCGAACATTATCCCCAGGCATAACCATTTCAATATCCTGTGGCAGCTCAACCATTCCGGTCACGTCAGTTGTTCGAAAGTAAAACTGAGGACGATAATTGGTAAAGAAAGGCGTATGGCGCCCTCCTTCCGATTTGTCTAAGATGTATGCTTCAGCTTCAAAGACAGTGTGAGGAGTGACTGAACCAGGTTTGCACAACACTTGCCCACGCTCAACATCATCACGATCAATACCCCGCAAAAGGGCACCAATGTTATCACCGGCTTCACCTCGGTCAAGTAGTTTGCGAAACATTTCAACCCCAGTGCAGGTTGTTTTCGATGTATCTTTGATACCCACAATATCTACTTCGTCACCAACTTTCACGACGCCTCGCTCAACCCGTCCTGTCACTACAGTACCACGGCCGGAAATTGAGAACACATCTTCAATCGGCATCAAGAATGGTTGATCAATAGGTCGGTCAGGAGTTGGAATATTGGCATCCACAGCAGCCATTAATTCCTTAATGCTGTCCTCGCCCATTTTGGCGTCACCACCTTCCATAGCGATTAAGGCTGAACCCATTACAATAGGAATATCATCCCCTGGAAACTCATACTCAGACAACAATTCGCGAACTTCCAACTCTACAAGTTCAAGCAGCTCTTCATCATCAACCTGATCAACTTTGTTGAGATAAACAACCAAAGCAGGAACACCGACCTGGCGAGCCAAAAGAATGTGCTCACGGGTCTGCGGCATGGGCCCATCGGCGGCACTCACCACAAGGATTGCACCGTCCATTTGAGCCGCACCAGTAATCATATTTTTAACATAGTCGGCATGACCCGGACAGTCGACATGAGCATAATGCCGTTGGTCAGTTTCGTATTCAACATGGGCTGTTGAAATAGTAATACCGCGAGCCTTTTCTTCGGGAGCTCCATCAATGGTATCGTACGCTTGGAACTCACCAAAATACTTGGTTATTGCGGCCGTCAATGTGGTCTTACCATGGTCAACGTGTCCGATGGTTCCCACATTCACATGGGGTTTATTTCTGACAAAAGATTCCTTGGCCATATTTACCTTCCTTTCCTAAATCCTACAAATTCGCCCTTATGCATATTTCGATTGTATCTCTTCAGAGATATTGTGTGGTACAGCTTCGTAATGTGAAAACTGCATCGTAAAATTCGCTCGACCTGAGGTCATTGAACGAAGTGTATTAATGTAGCCAAACATGTTGGCGAGTGGAACAACGGCCGATATTACAGTCGCATTTCCACGCATTTCCTGTCCTTGAACCTGACCGCGACGTTTGGTTAAATCGCCATTGACGGTGCCGGTATATTCGTCAGGAGTCACAACCTCAACCGTCATAATTGGTTCAAGCAGTTTAACTCCAGCTTTTTTCAGTCCTTCCCGCATGGCTGCTCTGGCACAGAGTTCAAAAGCCATGACTGAGGAGTCAACGTCATGGAAAGCTCCGTCGGTCAACTTAACCTTAAAGTCAATCACCGGAAAACCGGCCAAAGGACCTGAATCCATAACGGATTGGATTCCCTTTTCAACACCCGGAATATATTCCTTGGGAATAGACCCTCCAACGATTAATGACTCAAAACTGTATCCAGCGCCAATTTCTTGCGGCTCAATAGACATCTTAACTCTGGCAAACTGCCCCGCACCACCGGTTTGCTTCTTGTGAGTATAATCAATTTCAGCAATGTGCGATACCGTTTCACGATAGGCAACTTGGGGTGCTCCAATATTGGCCTCAACTTTAAATTCCCGTTTCATCCGATCAATCAAAATATCAAGATGCAGCTCACCCATCCCTTTCATAATCGTTTGCCCCGACTCCAAATCACTTTCAACCCGAAAAGACGGGTCCTCGGCGGCAAGGCGTTGCAAAGCCTGAGCCATTTTTTCTTGATCGGACTTGGTTCTCGGTTCAACAGCAATCTCAATGACCGGATCCGGAAAGGTCATTGTTTCCAACACAACCGGATCAACTGAGTTGCAAAGAGTATCACCAGTCGTGGTTGCCTTTAACCCTGCCAAGGCAATGATATCGCCAGCAAAGGCTTCGGTAATTTCTTCACGATTATTGGAGTGCATCATCATCATTCGACCTACACGCTCGCGCCGACCTTTGGTTGAATTGAGCAGCTGATCTCCTTTGGATATTTTTCCTGAATAAATTCGGGTAAATGTCAGGGTACCAACAAAGGGGTCGTTCATGACTTTAAAGGCCAAACCAGAAAACGGTTCAGCATCATCGGCATGACGCTCAATATTGCGCTCTTCTAACTTATCTCCAGGCTTAAAACCGTGATAGGCTGGAACATCAAGTGGACCGGGTAGAAAATCAATCACTGCGTTCAGCATCGGCTGGACACCCTTGTTTTTAAAGGCTGAACCTGCCAGCACGGGGACAAAAGTCATTGCCAATGTTCCCTTACGAATTAAACGACGAAGGGTTGCTGTATCGGGTTCTTCACCATCTAGATACGCTTCCATAACCGTGTCATCAAGTTCAACAGCCATTTCAACTAGTTTAGTACGCCACTCTTGCGCTTGATCCAATAAATCTTGGCGAATATCTTGAACCGTCCAAGTTGCCCCTAGGGCTTCACCTGTCCATGTCCATTCTTGCATAGTGACTAAATCAATGATGCCGATGAAACCATCTTCCGCCCCAATCGGCAACTGAGTAGGAAGTGGGATCGCTCCAGTACGAGCCTCAATCATCTTTACACAATTGAAAAAATCCGCCCCAATTTTGTCCATTTTATTGACGAAAACAATACGGGGAACTTTGTAACGGTCAGCTTGACGCCATACAGTCTCAGTCTGAGGTTCAACTCCCGCATTGGCATCAAGAACGCAGATCGCTCCATCCAAAACAGCGAGGGAACGCTCCACTTCAATCGTGAAATCAACATGACCCGGTGTGTCAATCAAGTTAAAGCGATATTTCTCCGTTTGTGGGGTCTCACCATCTTCTGTTCGTTCCCAAAAAGTTGTGGTTGCCGCGGAAGTAATCGTAATTCCACGTTCCTGTTCTTGCTCCATCCAATCCATAGTGGCAGCACCATCATGAACCTCGCCGATTTTATGGGATTTACCCGTGTAGTAAAGAACGCGTTCAGTTGTTGTCGTTTTACCCGCATCAATGTGCGCCATGATGCCAAAATTACGATAACGGTTCAGATTGAAAGTGCGAGGCATTATGGCTTCCTGTGTGTAAATTACCAGCGATAATGACTGAAAGCACGGTTTGCCTCAGCCATCTTATGTGTGTCTTCTCGTTTTTTGACAGCTCGACCACGCTTTTCAACAGCTTCAATCAATTCGCCAGCTAAACGCTCTTCCATCGTATGTTCAGTTCGTTTTCGAGCACCTTCAATTAACCATCGCATCGCGAGAGCATCGCGACGTTTGGGTTTGACTTCAACCGGAATCTGGTAGGTGGATCCCCCAACCCGACGTGAACGAACTTCTAATGAGGGGCTGACATTATCAAGTGCCTCATGAAACACCTCCATTGGTGAACGGCTTGTTTGCTGTTCAACGCGATCAAGAGCACTATAGACAATGCTCTCGGCAACAGCCTTTTTACCATCCTTCATCAGATTGTTCATGAATTTGGTCAATTTGCGATCCCCAAATTTGGCATCGGGTAGAATTTCTCTGATATCAGCTTGACGACGACGGGACATAGTTTGATTCCTTACTTAGGTTTTTTAGCGCCGTATTTTGAACGCCGTTGCCGCCGATCACTTACGCCTTGGGTATCAAGCGTTCCGCGTAGAATATGATAGCGAACCCCCGGCAAGTCTTTGACCCGACCACCGCGAATGAGGACTGATGAGTGCTCCTGAAGATTATGCGATTCGCCGGGAATATAAGAAATCACCTCAAATCCGCTCGTCAAACGAACCTTGGCAACTTTTCGCAAAGCCGAATTGGGTTTTTTGGGAGTTGTGGTATAGACCCGAGTGCAAACTCCGCGTCGTTGCGGGCATCCAAGCATATGCATGGATTTTTGCCGACGGACTTTGGGTTTGCGCGGCTTACGAATAAGTTGTTGTATTGTTGGCATTGAATTTAATCATCCACGTTTAATATTTTTTGGTAATACCTCTATAATGCAATCAAAAGCCGTTCCGTCAAGAAGCCCGGCCTGAACTACAGAGGACCACCGAAAGGTGTTCATGTTCCTCAAATTGTAAGAATTTATATATTTATCTTCTTTCAAAAAGAAAGGTTCGGGCGAACTAATGCTTCATGTTTAGAATTTCAACCACTCCATGAAAAAAAATTACGGAAGTGAAACAGACTCTGAATCTTTACCAGAAGCGCCTTTTTCACCTTCTAAATTATTGAGGTCAACAAAGAATTGCTCATTTTGATCCTGATTCTCAAGTAACGCAACGCGATCATCTTCCTCTTTAGCGAGTCGTTTAATGTCGCCTGCCGCATCACCCGTACCAGCAGGAATAAGCCGCCCTACAATCACATTCTCTTTAAGTCCGGAAAGTTTATCGACCCGACCACGCACCGCAGCATCGGTCAGTACCTTCGGTGTCTCCTGGAAAGAGGCCGCAGAAATAAATGATGTTGTTCCTAATGCAGCACGCGTAATGCCTAGAATGATAGGGATTGATTGAGCTTCTTTTTCACCTCTGCTTCTCGCCCCTTCATTGATTTTTTTCAGCTCTGAGCTTTCAACAACTTCGCCCTCTACCAAAACTGTGTCACCAGGATCAGTGATACGAGATTTTTTGAGCATTTGACGCATGATGACTTCAATGTGCTTATCGTTAATTTTAACACCTTGCATCTGATAAACTTCTTGAACGCCTTCAATCATATGGCGTGCCAGCTCACCAAGGCCCTTTGATTGAAGAACATCTTGGGGCGAGGGTGTTCCGTCAACAATCGGGTCACCGCGTTCAACGCGATCCCCATTATGGACTTCAAGTGGCAATCCTTTGGGAATTTTGTACTTGGGACCATAATCAATCGATTTGTCGTCTGGTTCAATATGAAGAATGCGTGTGTTTTTGTACTCGCGTTCAAATCGAACGGTTCCACTTATCTCCGCGAGAACAGCAGGTTCTTTCGGGTTACGAGCCTCAAAGAGATCCCCCACTCGGGGCAAACCACCCGTAATCTCTTTGGTTTGTGCCGTTCGCTTGATTGAACGCACTAATTCATCTCCCACGGCAACTTTGGTACCATCTTTAATACGAATAGTTGCCCCAATTGATAATTCATAAAAGGCAATGTTGCCATTTTCAAGCTCAATGGGATTCCCTGTAACCTCATCAACCAAAAGAAGCCCTGGCTTAAGTTTGTCACGTTCGCGCCCCAAGATCTCAGGTATATCTTGTCCGCTTTGAAGACGGGTAACTGTATCGGACTCGAAAAGCTGAATATTGCTCTTGACCAATTGCCCATTCTTAACTTTCAGTACTGAATTAACGGGAACATAATGGATAGCAACTTCTTGACCCTGGTCATTCACGATAGTCATGTGCATGTTATTGGATAGGACAATGGTTTCATTGGCGTCATTGACTGACAACTCTGCTCCCTCAAACCAAACACGTCCTTGTTTGTCCGTTGTTGACGAACGCTGAGTGTTGGGTATAAGTCGATCTGGCTTTTTACCACCGCCGGCATCATTAACTTCTTCCTCAGTCATACCAACTTCTTCAATTGTCCTTCGTGTGGTTGTCGTACCATGAATCAAATCAATAAACCTGACTAACCCGGCGCGCTCGGCGTATAACGAAGTTGTAATGGAGTCCCACTCAAACAATGGTGTCTCGCGCTTTACTTTTTGTCCATCTTTGACTTTGAGCATTGAGCCATACGGAACTTTATAGGGGCGTTTTGAGGCTCCGTTGACGTTCTCAACCAATAAGCGCATTGACCGCCCGACAACTATGGTTCGGCCAAGAGAATCTTTGATTGTTTTAGCATTCTCAAATTTAACAATTCCATCGTGGATAGCTGGAATAGATGATTGCTCATCGGTTTTTTGTGCAATCCCGCCAATGTGGAATGTCCGCATCGTGAGCTGAGTCCCCGGTTCACCAATGGATTGGGCGGCAATAATGCCTACGGCTTCACCCACATTAACCAGTGTTCCCCGTGCGAGATCACGACCATAACACAGAGCACAAACACCATCATCTGATTTACAGGTGAGTGGCGACCTGATCAATACACTTTGTATTTCCAGTTCTTCAATCGCTTGTGCTGTGGCTTCGGAAATGAGCTCATCTTTTTTGGCGATAATTTCGCCAGTGGAACTATTCACAATATCCTCAGCGAGGACACGACCCGCCAAACGATCACCGAGGTTAACGACAATGCTTCCGTCACGTATCGTTGGTTCAACCCGAATGCCTCTGTCTTGCTCTGATTCAAAGGCCGCAACGTCAAGGCCTGCATGACAATCATGTTCGCGAACAATGCAATTTTGGGCCACATCCACTAATTTTCGTGTCAGATATCCAGCTGTGGCTGTTTTCAATGCCGTATCAGCAAGACCTTTGCGAGAGCCATGAGCAGAATTAAAGTACTCGGCAACATTGAGCCCTTCCTTAAAATTGGAAATAATCGGTGTCTCAATGATTTCACCAGTTCCTTTAGTAATTAAACCCCGCATACCTGCGAGCTGTTTCATTTGGTCCCTGGAACCCCGCGCACCGGAGTGAGTCATCATATAAATTGAGTTGCGTTCTTGTTCGACTCCTTCAACGAAACGACTCGATTCAATGGCGTTTTCCATCTTGGTTTGAATTTGGTTAGTGCACGCCAACCAAGCATCAATGGTCATCCGATTGCGTTCACTTTCGTTAAGTAGCCCCTTCTGATAAAGATCGGTAAACTCACCGACCCGGCGGCGAGTTTCCTCCACAATCTTGGTTTTGTCGGTAGGAACCATCATGTCATTTTTACAAAACGAAATACCGGCATTACAGGCTTCTTTAAAGCCGATTTCCATTATGTGGTCACAAAAAATGACAGACTCTTTTTGTCCGCAGTATCTGTAAACAGTATCAATCACTTCTTGAACTTCTTTTTTACGAAGTTCGCGATTAAGTAAACTGAATGGAACGTTTGCGTTTAAGGGTAAATGTGACCCCATCAGCAAACGGCCAGGAGTGGTATCATACCGTTTATAAACGACTTCTCCATCATGGCTCAGTTCTTTTACACGAGCTATAATCTGGGCATGTTTGTGAACAAGTTCACTTGCAATCGCGAGTTCAACTTCGTCAGCAGAAGAAAATATCATCCCTTCACCTTTCATCCCCTTGCGCATTAAACTGGTATAATAAAGACCCAAAACCATATCCTGCGAGGGAACAATGATCGGCGTCCCGTTGGCTGGGGACAAGACGTTGTTGGTTGACATCATGAGGACCCGAGCTTCAAGCTGAGCTTCAAGCGATAAGGGAACATGAACAGCCATCTGATCGCCATCAAAGTCAGCATTGAATGCCGAACAGACAAGAGGATGCAGCTGGATAGCCTTTCCTTCAATCATGACGGGTTCAAATGCTTGAATTCCCAAGCGGTGAAGTGTCGGAGCACGGTTGAGAAGTACGGGATGCTCACGAATAACATCATCAAGAATACTCCAAATGATATCCACTTCATTGGATACCAACTTACGCGATTGTTTGACATTGGCTGAATGACCACCCTCCTGCAACTTAGCAAAGATAAAGGGTTTGAACAGTTCCTTAGCCATTTTCTTAGGAAGACCACATTGGTGGAGTTTTAACTCGGGACCAGTAACGATCACTGAACGACCGGAAAAATCAACCCGCTTTCCTAAGAGGTTCTGGCGGAAGCGACCTTGCTTGCCTTTGAGCATATCACTTAATGATTTTAAAGGACGCTTATTCGCGGTGTTGGTAATGATTTTACCACGCCGTCCGTTGTCAAACAAAGCATCAACTGCTTCCTGAAGCATTCGCTTTTCATTACGAATAATCAACTCTGGCGCTCGTAACTCAATCAACCGGCTCAAGCGATTATTTCGATTGATAACCCGCCGATAAAGATCATTCAAGTCGGAGGTCGCAAAACGACCCCCATCCAGAGGTACCAAGGGTCTAAGTTCTGGTGGAATAACCGGGAGAACAGTGAGAATCATCCATTCGGGTTTATTATCCGATTCAATGAAGTGATCAACGATTTTTAGGCGCTTCTTGATATCGGTTTTACGTTGCACGCTGTTGGTCGCTTTTAACTCGCTACGAAGAGATTCTTGCTCAAAATCAAGATCAAGATTGCTAAGTAATTCCTTAATGGCCTCGGCACCAATAGATGCACTAAATGCTTCTTCACCATATTTGTCTTTAGCTTCATGCAATTCGGCTTCAGAAATTAATTGCTTCTCTCGAAAGCTGCTTAGACCAGGGTCAGTGATAACAAATTGCTCGAAATAAAGAACACTCTCCAAATCTTTGAGTTTCATATCAAGGAGAATACCAATCTTGCTTGGGAGCAGCTTAAGAAACCAGATATGGGCAACCGGAGCCGCCAGCATAATGTGCCCCATGCGTTCCCGTCGAACTTTCTGAAGGGTAACTTCTACACCACACTTTTCACAAGTAATGCCACGAAATTTAACCCGCTTATACTTCCCACACAGGCATTCGAAATCTCTAACTGGACCAAAAATCTTGGCACAAAAAAGCCCATCTCGTTCGGGCTTAAAAGTCCGATAATTGATGGTTTCAGGCTTTTTTACTTCACCTTCTGACCACGCGATAATCCGATCCGGTGAAGCCAATGAAATTTTGATTTCATCAAAACTATCGGGAATTTCCCCGGGTTTGAGTTGCGGGAGAGATAAATTAAACGGCATGTTCTTCCTTTTGAGTGATTTTTTTCTTGGGAGTGAATTGACGAAAATCGATGTTAAGACCTAGTCCTCGTACTTCTTTAATCAACACATTGAAACTTTCTGGAATCCCAGAGGTGAATTCATTTTCACCTTTGACGATGGCGTTGTAAATTTTGGTTCGACCCGTAACGTCATCGGCTTTGACGGTCAACATTTCTTGCAGGATATGGGCAGCACCATAGGCTTCGAGAGCCCATACTTCCATCTCGCCAAACCGCTGTCCACCAAACTGTGCTTTTCCACCAAGGGGTTGTTGGGTTACGAGGCTGTAGGGACCAATGGAGCGAGCATGGATTTTATCGTCCACAAGATGGTGCAACTTAAGCATGTATTTGATACCGACAGTAATGGGTCGCGCAAACCTATCACCGGTAATTCCGTCGTAAAGCACCGATTGGCCAGAGGTGTCAAACCCTGCACGCAAAAGTGCGTCATCAATATCTGCTTCTTTAGCACCATCAAATACAGGAGTGGCTATGGGAATTCCAGAAGTCACCTTTCGAGCTGAAGAAACAAGGTCTTCTTCATCAAGATTTTGTAATTCCTCATTATACATTTCTTCGCCATAGGCATGCTTCATGGCTTCCTTAACTTTGCTCATACGCTCGGGGTCTTCAGGTTGTTGATCATAGTGTTTCAGAGCATCGTCAATTGTTTTACCCAAGCCTCGAGAAGCCCATCCCATGTGCGTTTCAAGAATTTGTCCAACATTCATACGCGAGGGAACGCCGAGAGGATTCAGTACGATATCAACAGGGGTTCCATCTTCAAGGAAGGGCATATCTTCAATCGGAACGACTTTGGATACCACACCCTTATTGCCGTGTCGACCAGCCATTTTATCACCGGCCTGAAGTTTTCTTTTCACGGCGATAAATACTTTAACGACTTTCAATACTCCTGGTGGAAGGTCATCCCCGCGGTTTACTTTTTCGACTTTGTCATCATAACGGGTTTTTAAAGCATCTCTTTGCTGCTGATATTGTCGTTCCAGCTCTTCAACTTTTTTTGCCGTTTTATCATCCTTGAGGGCAATTTTCCACCATTTATGGTCATCAATCTCGCGAAGATGCTCTGATGTAATTTTAACCCCTTTCTTAAGCGATTCCTGACCCTTTAAAACGACTTTGCCCAAGAGTATATCATACAACCGACTATAGATTGTTCGTCGTAAAATCGCCTGCTCATCTTCATATTCACGCTTCAGTCGAAAAATTTCTTCATTTCCAATCTGGAGACTACGGTGGTCTTTCTCGGTACCATGGCGATTAAAGACTCTTACCTCAACAACGGTACCAAAGTCACCGGGTGGTAATTTGAGTGAGGTATCACGAACATCGGAAGCTTTTTCACCAAAAATCGCTCGCAAAAGTTTTTCTTCTGGGGTGATTGGTGTTTCGCCTTTGGGAGTAATTTTACCCACTAAAATGTCGCCACTTTTTACATCAGAGCCTACATAAATTATCCCTGCTTCATCAAGTTTTCGTAAAGATTCATCGCTGGCATTTGGTATATCTCGCGTGATCTCTTCAGGACCAAGTTTGGTGTCTCGTGCTTGTATTGAATGTTCTTCAATGTGAACCGAGGTAAAGATATCATCCCTGACAATGCGTTCGGAAACCAAGATCGAATCTTCAAAGTTGTAACCATTCCAAGGCATAAAAGCCACTAAGATATTCCGTCCGAGAGCAAGTTCGCCTAAATCAGTTGAAGGTCCATCGGCTATCACATCACCTTTGGCAACAATATCGCCCACTTGAACCAAGGGGCGTTGGTTAATACAGGTATTCTGATTAGAACGTTGGAACTTGTGCAAGCGATACGTATCAACACCGGGGTCAGTGAGATCTTTGTCCGTGGCACTAATAACAATGCGAGTGGCATCAACATGGTCAACTATTCCGGCCCGTGAGGCAACAATCGCGGCACCTGAATCTTCAGCCACCTGTACTTCAATACCGGTACCAACGTATGGAGCCTCTGACTTCAAAAGCGGGACCGCCTGGCGCTGCATATTTGAGCCCATCAACGCACGGTTGGCGTCGTCATTTTCAAGAAAGGGAATGAGTGAAGCACCAACCGAAACCAGTTGCATTGGTGATACGTCAATCATATCAACAGTTTCTTTTAGGGATAATTTGAATTCCCCCTCAATTCGCGTGGAAACGAGGTTATTGATAAAACGCTTGTTTTGGTCAATGCGTGAGTTGGCTTGGGCGATTACGAGTTTTGTTTCATCAGTCGCCGAAACGTATTTGTATTTATCCGTGACTTGACCATTCTCAACAATGCGATAAGGAGTTTCTAAAAACCCATACTTATTAATCTTTGAATATGTCGCCAACGAGGTTATCAGACCGATATTCTGACCCTCAGGAGTTTCCACCGGGCAAATCCGGCCATAATGGGTGGGATGAACATCACGCACTTCAAAACCGGCTCGTTCACGGGTGAGACCACCTGGACCAAGAGCTGATAAGCGCCGTTTGTGAGTAATTTCTGAAAGTGGATTGGTCTGGTCCATAAACTGGGAAAGCTGGGATGATCCAAAAAATTCACGAATCGATCCAGACAAAGGCCGTGGATTAACCAAATCCTGAGGCATTTTCTTATCGATTTCAACGTTCCCCATCCGCTCAACAATAGATTTTGCCATTCGGACCAATCCGATGCGACATTGATTTTCCATCAATTCACCGACTGAGCGAACCCGGCGATTACCAAGATGGTCAATATCATCAACGTCGCCTTGCCTATCGCGCAACTCAACTAAATAAATGAGGCTTTTGATAATATCTTCCCGCTGAAGAGTCCGAACGGATTCATCAATATTAAGTTTTAGGCGGTCGTTTAACTTAGCACGTCCAACGATGGACAAGTCATAACGTTCGGGTTCGTTGAATATCTGATCAAATAACTTCTTAGCATTTTCTAAAGTGGGTGGTTCACCGGGGCGAATACTGCGATAGATTTCAATTAAGCTTTCGCTCCGACTGTCACGCTTGTTGCATCGATCATGATACATGGTATCTCGGATGTAGGGTCCGACCGAGGAGTAATCGATATCCAAGAGTGGAATTTCATCGATTCCGTGTTCAATAATTGTTTGAATCAACCCATCACAAGGAGTTCCGTTTTCATTCAATTTTCCGGTGAGTTCATCACCCGCTTCGGCAAGAACAACCCCCGTTTCTGGATTAATTATATCTTTGGCAACAAATTTGCCAACAATCCGATCTGAAGGTAAAGAAACTTGCAAATTCTTTGTTGCCAAACTTTTTGCAAGCTTGCTGGTAATTCGGGTGCCAATCTCAATAACTTTCTCACCTGTTGTGGCATCAAAAACCTTTTCTTCAGTGTTTTTGCCGATAACTTTCTCAAACTTGAACGGTGAGATCCAACTGATTTCTTCGGGGACAAAATTTACTGCTGTTTCTCCCTGACCAATGGCCAAGCAAATAGGCATACTATACCCTTGCAATACCGCATTTTCCGCATTTTCCTCATCGTTCACTTCTAATTCGTTTTCCTCTTGTGCCGCCCGAATTAATTTCTCTTTCTCGCGATTAAGGGTTACTTCTAAAGAAATGAGTTGAAACAGGAGCTGGTCGAGGTTAAGCTCTTGTGTATGATCTTCGGTGTGGATCCCTAGATTTTTGACGGCATTCAAATTGATTTCAGTGTTAGCATGGTGTAATTTACCGGTATCAGGGTTAAGAATTGTGAAGCTTGGTACCCGAAAACGCCAAACTTTTTTCAAGAACGTAAGATTAAGCTTACGACCAGATTCGGCTACTTCAACGTTTCCTGGAGACGTATCGACCAGAACCGGGTGATTTGAGTTGTCAGTGTCAGATTGATTAGCCAGAAAATCGTTGATATCTCCTTTGCTAGGGTCAAAGACATATAGGACTGGCTTGGCAACTGTTGCATCTTCTTTCCGCGGGTCTGGAGCGTAATAGTTGAGGATATGATTGAGGGGAATGAGAAGCCAAGAATCATTAGGGTAAGCCTCAATCTTACGATGTTTAGCGGGTGTCAGTTTTAGACCACCCTTGGCAATTTTTTCGTTGGAAAAGGCGTCCACGATATCAAAGTGAGGCGTAACCCGACTCCACCGGCTCGGGACTAATTCTTCCATTATGTACTGACCATCAGTCGTGAGACGTCGGCTTTCAGGATTTGAACCAGCCCGAAATTCACTTTCTAAATAATCAAGATAGGGTTTATCGAGCTCATCAGATTCTTGTGCTTTTTCAAGGGCTAAATTCAGACTCGAGTTTTCTCCCCCACTATGGAAAATGTGTAATTTACCATTTAGGCATCCGGCTTGCAGGTCTTTCAGCTGCTTGGCAGTGATTTTTTTACCAGCCATAGCGAGTATTTCACCAGTTTCAGGTGCAACGAGGTCAAAATTAGGTGTCGCCCCGTTCCAGTTTTCAGGGTTAAAGTTAAACTCCCATCGAGCTGGTGTCCTGTTTATAGTAAATACGGTGTGGTCATAAAAAGCATCCATGATGCCTTCCTGGTCCATACCAAGGGCAAACAACAAATTGGTTACTGGAAATTTTCGCTTTCTGTCAACACGAGCATTAATGAGTTCTAGGTCACCATGGATTTTATCTTTTTTCAAGCCGAATTCAAATTCAAGCCATGAACCACGGCTCGGTAAAATTTGACATGTGTAAAGTCGTTTGCCAGAGGTATGAGATGTATGACTGTAAAACAAACCAGGCGAACGATGCAATTGGGACACCACGACACGTTCATTACCAAGAATTATAAACGTTCCGTTATCGGTCATAAGGGGAATATCGCCCATGTAGACCTTCTGTTCCTTACTGTTCCGAAAGAAACGAGCACCAGTATCGTTATCAATATCAAAGACATTGAGCAATAGTTTAACCCGCAAGGATGAGGCATAGGTCATGTCACGCTGATGACACTCCTCAACATCAAATTTAGGTTTTTCAAATTCGTAGCTTTCAAAGTGTAACTCAGCTAATCCTGATGGGTCGCTAATGGGAAACACGGAAGTAAAAACTCCTTGTAAACCAATACCCTCTTGGTGTTCTGTCCCATCACCAGAATTCAGGAACCAATCATATGATTGCTTTTGAATTTCAATGAGATTAGGAAGTGGCGCAACTGATTTAATTTTTTGATAGGAACGTCTGTATCGCCGACCACCTGACTTAACCTGCTTCATAAAGTTTACCTTTGTTAGCAATCAATTACGAAGAGGGAGAATCACTCCCCCGCAAACCATTAGTGGGTGCGTGGCACCCATCTGACCAGAAATCGCAGGAGCGACTTCTGGCCGAAAGTTTATATTCCGCCCTCGGGCAAAGCCTCTGAGCCAGCTGAAATCTAATTAATTTCGACTTCAGCTCCGAGTCCCTCAAGTTTTGCTTTAATTTCTTCAGCTTCTTCTTTTGATATACCTTCTTTAACCGGTTTTCCGCCTGCTTCGACAAAAGCTTTAGCTTCTTTGAGGCCGAGACTTGTTAAGGAACGAACCTCTTTGATAACAGCAACTTTTTGCCCACCGGCAGCTTTAAGGATGACATCAAATTCCGTTTGTTCCTCGGCTTCCTCGGCTCCTTCATCACCACCAGTGGCTGGGCCACTAACGGCCACGGCAGCTCCAACGGCTGGTTCGATTCCATACTTATCTTTGAGGATAGTTTTTAATTCTTGGGCTTCCAATAAAGTTAGACCAACAATTTGTTCAGCAAGATTTTCTAAGTTAGACATAGTTAAGATTCCATTTCGTTTATTGTGTCTCAGTGCACCATTGTCATTCAGTACCTGATAAAGTTATCAGACAGCCTCTTGTTCACTCAAAGTTTCCAAAAGGGATGCAAGGGATGAAGCCGGAGAGCCAATTGCTGCTGCCAGATTGGCCGCCGGGGAACCGATACAACTCACCACTGAAGCGAGTAGTTCGTCCCGCGATGGCATATTCGCAACCGCTTTGACACCACTAGGGTCAAGGACCGCTTTGTCCATAATGCCGCCAACAATCTCAAAGTGATCGCTTTTTTTAGCAAAGCGATCCGCAATTTTTGCCGCAGAGACCGGATCCTCGGAATAGGCAAGGACGGTCATTCCATTGAGAAGTGATTCAATTCCTTCTGCGGGTGATCCTTGAATGGCAATTTTGGACAGGCGATTCTTAGCAACCCTCACATATCCGCCAGCTTCACGCATCTCGCCACGGAAAGATTCCATTTCTGACACGCTCATCCCTTCGTACTTGGCGACAACAATAACACCTGAGCTCTCGAAGATATGGCCGATTTCAGCGACCACTTGTTCTTTTCGGGCTCTATCCACAGTATTGCTCCAAGTTATGGAAAGAAAATTCTTTCCGGTTAAAATTAACCAAGCAAAGCTTGGCATTTGTTGTCCTTGACGTCAGGAACGAACGGTTTCTCCTCACGTGCAACTCACGCGAAATGAATCCATCATTTTCCATCTCAGGCAGGATTTCCAAGCACAGATTGTTGTGCAATACCCACCGTCTCGGACGGCTCCACAGCTGTTTCCAACTGAGGCTTCCAGTCTTCAATGAAGACCATGAAACTCATAGATTTCCTCCGGTTGAGGCAAAATCAACATCAACACTTGGTCCCATTGAGGAACTTAAGGAAATTTTCTTAAAATACTTACCTTTGGCACCCGTTGGCTTGGCCTTGGTGACGGCATCAACGAAAGCCTTGGCGTTAGCTGTCAACTGTTCGGGTTCAAAGGAGATTTTACCAATACCCCCGTGCACTGTCCCCGTTTTATCAACCCGAAATTGAACCTCTCCTCCTTTGGCGTTGGCAATCGCTTCAGATACGTTAGGAGTGACCGTTCCCACGCGGGGATTAGGCATAAGATTTCGTGGCCCTAAAATTTTACCAAGGCGACCAACAAGGGGCATTAAATCAGGGGTTGCGATACACCGATCAAACTCAATTGTTCCGGCTTGAATGGTTTCAGCAAGTTCTTCGGCTCCAACAATATCGGCTCCGGCATCCTTGGCCTCATCAGCTTTGGCCCCTCGGGCAAATACGGCCACCCGCACTTTTTTCCCTGTTCCACTCGGAAGGTTAACTGTACCTCGTACCATTTGGTCAGCATGGCGCGGATCAACGTTAAGATTAATCGCGATATCCAAAGTTTCGTCAAACTTGGTTTTGGGCATATTTTTGATATGAACGACGGCGTCTTCAATTGAACACCGTTTGAGTTCGGAGACTTTCTGACGAGCGTCTCTAATTCGTTTTCCCGGTCGTGCCATAATTACCCCTTTACTTCCAGTCCCAAAGATTTAGCCGACCCCAAAATTATTTTCATTGCTCCTTCAATGTCGACGGCATTTAAATCCTTCATTTTCAATTCAGCAATTTCTTTGATTTGTTGGGCTGTAATTGAGCCGATAACTTCACGACCTGCTGTCCCACTTCCTGATTCTATTTGAGCAGCTTTTTTAAGATAATATGATGCCGGTGGAGTTTTAATCTCAATGGAAATTGACTTATCTTGATAATAAGTTATAATCGTTGGGCACGGAACACCAGGGTCCATGTCTGCTGTTTGGGCATTAAATGCTTTGCAGAACTCCATAATGTTCAAGCCCCGTTGACCCAAAGCAGGTCCAACTGGGGGAGAAGGATTAGCTTTCCCCGATGGAACTTGGAGTTTTAATTGACCCGCGACTTTTTTTGCCATTTGTTGTCTTCTCTTATTTATGTTATTTCAATCAATTGTCTTTGGATACCTGATCAAAACTTAATTCAGTCTGTGTGACTCGACCAAATATCGATACCCCAATGATGACCCGCGAATTATGTTCATCAACGTCTTCAACGATTCCATTCCAACCCTCAAAGGGACCATCAGTCACCATAACTTTATCACCGATTTCAAAAGAGACAAGCGAACGCGGTTGAATCTGACCCGAACTGGCTCGATTAAGAATATCCTCAACCTCACTTTCATTGAGTGGAGAGGGTGCTTCACGACTTCCCAAAAAGCCCGACACGCGATTGATGCTTTTAATAAGGTGATACGCTTTATCAGACATTTCCATTTGAATTAGTACGTAACCAGGCATAAATCGATGCTTTTTTTCAATCCGTTTTCCCCGCCGGACTTCAACGACATTTTCCTCGGGAACGACGACAGAGTAAATCGCGTCCTGAAGACCAGCTTTATCGGCATTCACTCGAATCGTTTCGGCAATCTTCTTCTCATAATTGGAAGCCACACTGATTGAGTACCATTGAAGTGTCACTAATAAACTCTTTCTTGGTTTATTTGAATAAATGTTTGAGGCCACTAAGACAACAAATCGCACCACAAAAGATGCGACTTAAAGGGACAAAAATTGTTATGATTTTAAATTCTGATTTCAAGGTTTGGTAAAAAATTTTTTACATTAGAACAATCCTAATAAGCTGGTCAGACCCAATCGGATTATTTGATCAATTAGGAAAAAGAAAATTGACGCAATGGTCGCCATCAAAAACACAAGTAGTGTTGTGACAAGAAGATCGCGTCGAGTTGTCCAAACAATTTTGGAAACTTCTGATCGCACCTGTTGGGCGAACATAAATATTGATTTAATATAATGCATCACAAAACACAGGCGTAAACAGTAAAAATTAATTTTACTAAAGGAAAATTATATTTGGTCAACCATAAGTGAGAAAATCAAGTAGTTACAGAAATCGGTTTGTCAACAGAAAAATAAATTAATACACAATTTTTTTTTAAATCAGTGAGTCCCTTTGTTGTTTGCGCTATGTTGAGCGCAAACTAACATAATAAAGAAATATGTATTTTCTAGTGAACCAGCAGATTGAAAGAAGTGAAATGACAGTTCTATACATGGAGATGTAAATGTGGGTAGTTTAATTTTACTTCTCATCGCTCTCCTATTGGATGCACTCATTGGTGAACCAGATTATGTATGGAAGCGGATTACGCATCCCGTCATCGCGATAGGTAATCTAATTCACTATTTTGATACTCACTTCAATACAGTAGAAAAAGTAAGGCTTAAAGGGTTTCTGGTACTGATAGGTGGATGCGTAGGCTTAGCTCTATTGGGGTCTATCGTTTACTTACTACCGTTGAGTTCGGTTCTTGAGATTTTAATCGTTGCTATTTTATTAGCTCATAGAAGTTTGATTGACCACGTAGAACATGTCGCTGAAGCATTGCACCTAAGTTTGATGGAAGGTCGCTTGGCGGTGTCAAAAATTGTCGGTCGAGACACAAGTAGTATGAGCACAAGTGATGTTTCACGAGCCGCTATCGAAAGCACAGCTGAAAGTTTGATGGACGGAGTGATCGCACCAGCATTTTGGTACCTCATTGCTGGAATTCCTGGCATTTTAGTTTATAAATTCGTCAATACAGCTGACAGTATGATTGGTTACCAGAATGAAAAATATAAAGAATTTGGTTGGGCCACAGCGAAGTTTGATGACCTCCTCAATTTTATCCCCGCACGACTTACGGCCCTCATTGTCAGTTTGGTTCATTTCTCTATCGACGCCTTTCAGTTTGCGAGGAATGAGGGAAATAATCATCGGTCTCTTAATGCGGGCTGGCCAGAGGCCGCTTTTGCTAAAGTCATGGGGGTTGCTCTATCAGGGCCGCGGGTCTATGAGGGTACCCAAATCAATTTTCCCTTTATCAATGATGAAGGTCGAAAAGAACTCGTCCCTGAGGACATTGAAAAGGGAGTTGAAATTGCTTGGAGAACTTGGTTCGGACTATGTGGTATAATTCTTCTGCTTGAGGTGATAGCTTTACGGCTTGTTTAATCAGCAAACTAATCGCCATTGTGTATGCACGTACTCACATAGTTTACATCAAAGTCTCGGTGTGAAAGTTTCCATTCTGATAGCAGAGGATGAAAAATAAACCCTTTGGTGTCCACCCAAGTTAACCCTGCTTGTCCCATAATGTTTTTCATTTCCTCCGGTTTTATAAAACTATTCCAATCATGGGTGCCGACTGGAACCCAATGAAGTAAATACTCGGCACCAAGAATTGCGAGGAAAAAACTTTTCAGATTGCGATTGATGGTTGAGGCAATTAGGATTCCATTAGGGTGTAACATAGACCGGCAGAATGTCAAGAAATCTTTTGGTTCATTAACATGCTCAAGTACCTCCATACACAAGATAATATGGTACTTTCCTTGCGTCTGCGATAATTTTTCGATAGAAGTATGCTCATAATTAATGTCCAAACCCATAGCTTGAGCATGTGTTTTGGCTATTTCGATACTTTTGTGGGCGATATCGATTCCCTTTACCGTTGCGCCAAGTCGAGCCATCGCTTCGGTGATGAGGCCACCACCACAACCTACATCAAGTAAATCTAGTCCTTTATAAGGGAATGGTTTTTGTAAATTACGGTCAAATTCTAAGCTGATTTGGGTATTGATATAATCAAGCCTGATAGGGTTCATCATGTGGAGTGGACGAAACTTGCCTTTGGGATTCCACCATTCCTCAGATAGAGCATTAAAATGATTGACTTCATGTTCTTTAATTGAGTCGGAACTCATATAACTTTCCCTCTATTCAGAGTTTTGCTAGCCAGTATTAAGGTCTTTGAAAGTTATGGGGATATTACGCTAGCCTTGAACAAACCTCTTCCTGCAATAATAATATCTGATCTATATATAGTTTATGTTTGATATTTAAATTGGTTGGCTGTTTTTCTTCGTCAATGTATCTGTCCTTGGAGTTACGTATATTGTCAATTTCAATTGAAAGCTTAATCCTACTGGCGAATTAACCTGTTTCGTAATAATCTTTATAATTGTATGTGCAACCTAGACCAAGTAAATTCAATTCCGCAAACTTATTCCAAATTAACCAATGATAGCGTTGCCGAAGTCAAAAACCCTAACGGTAAATTTCCCCTACTGTTGATCTGCGAACACGCTTCAAATTACATCCCTCCTGAATTTGATAATCTCGGCATTGATGAGGAGACCGCAACCAGTCATGCAGCATATGATATCGGAATTAGAGAAGTTGCTGTCAATTTAAGCAATATTCTTGATGCGCCATTGGTTGTTTCTAATATTTCTCGATTAGTTATTGATTGCAATAGAGAGCCGTATTCACCAGACTCAACTCCTTCTCAGTCTGAAATCTATTCCATTCCCAAAAATGCCAATATATCGCCTCAGGAAAAGTCGTATCGGGTCAAAACTTATTATCAGCCGTTTCATGATTGTATACGCAATACGATGTTATCACGCACGGACCTAAAGGTTTTACTGGCATTGCATAGTTTTACGCCAGTTTTTATGGGAATTGATCGTGAAATGGAAATCGGTGTGTTGTTTGAACAAGATAATCAGTTGTCGCGAATTTTTTTGCAAAGTTCAAGTTTATTTTCCAATCTCATCACTGTCGCAAATGAACCTTATGCACCGGATCCAAAGGTTTCACATACCATCAAAAAACATGCTACTCCATTTAATTTACCTAATTTAATGCTTGAGATCAGAAACAGTTTGATACGGAACGAAAAGAGTCAATGGGAGATTGCAGAGATTATTGCAAAAATGATTCAGCATTCAATGAGGGAATTTAATAAATTAAACAAACAACGTAATTACCCTGAGGAATGAGGCAAACAATGAACTTGTTCAAGGCTCTCTGTTTAGGCATCTGGAATCATTGAGATTTTGGCAGAATCATACTACTTGATTGCCTTAATATCGCCCTTTGTATTCTTTTACAAAACTCTAATCATTCAACCTTTTACAATACCTTTAAATGCATCAGGATTGTTTTTCTTGCCTTCAGACGCATAAGCAGGTTCCAAAAAAACGATACACCATATTTTGGGGTTGAGGGTAAGTTAGGTCAAAAGCAGGTTTCAAATGCAGTACCTCTCGTAATAACATCTCTGGTCCGCGTTCAAATATATTAAGGGCACCTCTATTAAAATTAACGTGAATGGCTGAAAATTATAGTATGTGATAGTATTTTGAATCCTGAAAATTATAATTTCAGGTTTTTATTTGTGATTGAAGGATAGTTTATGACTTACAATGTTTTGATTCTTGGCGCTTCATATGGCTCTCTGTTTTCAACTAAACTTATGATGGCGGGGCACAATGCAACACTCGTTTGCCTTCCCGAAGAAGCACAACTGATTAATGCAGAAGGCACAACTGTGCGAATTACCCGGAGGGGTGCAAGCGAGCCCGATCTGATTCACTCTTCAGAATTATCAGGAACGGTTAAAGGTATGACACCTGAAAATGTGCGTGTTGAAGACTATGACCTAATAGTTCTTGCGATGCAGGAACCACAATTCAGGGCTCCACCAGTATGGGACTTGCTTAAACGAATTGCAGCTTCAGGAAGACCATGTTTATCAATAATGAATATGCCGCCCTTAGCTTATTTGCGTCGAATTCCTGGTCTGAATGATGAAGCACTTAAAGTCAATTATACTGAACCTCGAGTCTGGGATGATTTTGATCCCGATAATTTCACACTGTGCAGTCCGGACCCGCAGGCCTTCAGACCCCCTGAAGAAAAATTGAACTTCTTGCACGTTGGTTTGCCTACTAATTTTAAGGCCTCAGTGTTTGGTAAAGAAGACCACAATGTAATTCTATATCAACTCGCCAATGATATTGAGGCCGCTCGCTTCAAGGATAATGAAATCCCCGTTAAGCTTAGAGTGTATGAATCCCTCTTTGTTCCTATGGCTAAATGGAGCATGCTCTTGACTGGAAATTACCGTGCTATTACCAAAGAAGGTCCTCGGTCAATTAAGGAAGCGGTTCATCATGACCTTGAACTATCAAAGGAAATCTACAGTTGGGTTGATACCGTTGTTCAAAAACTGGGGGCAGATGCTTCTGACCAAGTACCTTTTGAAAAATATGCAAATGCTGCTTTGGGTTTGCTTAAACCATCATCGGCTGCCCGTGCGGTGTTTGCTGGTGCTCCATATATAGAGAGGGTTGATAAACTTGTTCAAACCATTGCGAGTGAACTAGGTATGAGCAATCCAAATGTGGACACAAATGTTAAGGTGGTTGATGAAAAACTTGCTGCAAATCAAAAATAAACGATTAAGCTTCTACTCACTTCAAAATTAGTTGATTGATAACAATTGAGACGCAAGTCGTCTTTTGGCTTGCTGACAAGAATACGATACGCTTATCAGTCTCTACATTTTAAGAGGTGGAGTAACATTATTTATTGCCAATTTCTCAATTTGAATTTATTGTGCTTGTATTTACGAGTTTAATACTTTAGAAGTAAGCATCATAAAAATTTAAATAAGGAAAGATTATGTTTATTAGGCAATTTTTATTTGCTGTTTTCGTCATCATTTGTACTTCTTCATTGGCAAATGCTGATACAATTCGCTATGCTCGAGCTGGTGATGCACTGACCCTAGACCCGCATGCCCAAAATGAGGGACCAACCAATGCTTTGCAGCATCAAATAATGGAAACATTAGTGATGCGAGATATGACTGGACAAATGGTTCCGTCGTTAGCTACAGAATGGGCACCCTCAGAATCAAACCCCAATGTTTGGGTATTTCAGTTGCGTGAAGGTGTTTCATTTCACGATGGAGCTGAGTTTGATAGTGAAGATGTCGTATTCTCGCTCAATCGTGCTATGACACCCGATTCTGACTTTAAGGAATTACTTGCTTCAGTTAAAGAAGTTCGCGCCGCAAGTCAGTACGTTGTGGAAATAGAGACTAACGGTCCAAACCCAATCATGCCTAATAATTTGACGAATATGTTTATCATGGACAAAGGCTGGGCAGAGGCTAACAATGCCGTCAAGGTTCAAGATATTGAGGGTGGTGAGGATACTTTTGCAGCAAAAAATGCCAATGGCACGGGACCATATAAGCTTGTCAGTCGTGAACCTGATGTCAAAACCGTCCTAACAATCAATGAAAATTATTGGGGTCAGGACGAGTTCCCAATGCAAATCACAGATGTCATTTACACGCCAATTCAAAACGCCGCGACC
This sequence comes from Rhodobacteraceae bacterium bin131, assembly GCA_002239085.1. GTDB lineage: Bacteria > Pseudomonadota > Alphaproteobacteria > Rhodobacterales > Rhodobacteraceae > MPNP01. Next base: position 39,708 of record MPNP01000011.1, read on the forward strand.
CGTGTCGCAGCTTTATTGTCGGGTGAAGTTGATTTCATTCAGGATGTCCCCGTACAAGACTTATCTCGTGTTGCCAGCACTGATGGCTTAGAAGTCCGGACGGCACCTCAAAACCGTGTCATTTTTCTGGGCATGAACATGGGTGACGCCGACCTTACAACTGATAACGTTGAAGGAGCCAATCCTTTTGCCGATGTTCGAGTGCGCCGAGCCGTCTCAATGGCCATTGATAGAGAGGCAATAAAACAAGTTGTTATGCGAGGTCAATCATCTCCTGCCGGCATGATCGCTCCTCCTTTTGTGAATGGGTGGAACGCAGAGATGGATAGCTCGGTGATGACCGATGTCGAACAAGCCAAGGCCCTCATGGCTGAAGCGGGCTATTCAGATGGATTCTCGGTTACTTTTAATTGCCCTAACGACCGCTACATCAATGATGAAGCAATTTGTCAGGCAAGCGTTGGAATGTTGGCCAAAATAGGTATCACTGCTAATCTTGATGCCAAACCAAAAGCCCAGCATTTCCCCTTGATCAGAACACTAGAAACCGATTTCTATCTTCTAGGCTGGGGTGTTCCAACCTATGATTCGGAATATATTTTCAACTTCCTAGTGCACTCACCCGATGAGAAATATGGATCTTGGAACGGTACACGTTATGAGAATTTAGAGCTGAACAATAAGATCGAGTCTCTTGCTTCCGAAACCAATCTGGAATTACGCAACAGACACATCAATGAAATCTGGCAAGTTGTTCAAGACGAGCAACTTTATGTTCCCATTCATAATCAAGTCTTGAATTGGGGTATGAAGTCCAACATCAATACCGATGTTGCACCTGATGATACAGCCAAGTTTAAGTACTTTACCCTGAATTAGGGTCTCAGAATTATGGTAGGGTGTGCTTGTCACGCCCTACCTGCCAAGCAATACCCTGAAAGGTGGAATGATCCACAGGGGCAATGTACCAAATCGAAAAACAAGAATTGTAGCCATTTAATGAGGAGTAATAAGACCCACAGCATTATCATGCGTAATGGTTTGTTGATAATTTAGCGAAATAATCGTTTAAGCTGTAACACAGAACCATTAAGAGGGAATTTATATGTTCACATATATTGCTCGTCGGATGATGCAATCCATCATTGTACTCCTTGTTGTCGGACTTGTGGCCTTCGCCATGTTTAGATTCGTCGGCAATCCGATTGACATTATGCTTGGAGATGAGCGGACACAAGCCGACATTGACCGGCTAACAGTTGAACTTGGTCTTGACCAACCTTTCCCGGTTCAATACTTCAAGTTTCTCAAAGGGGCGGCACAAGGTAATTTCGGAATTTCTTATCGTCAGGGTCGGCCAGTATCAACGATTCTTGCAGAACGCGCTCCAGCCACTTTAGAACTCGCCTTTGTTTCTGGTCTTCTGGCGATTACTTTTGGTATTTCCTTCGGGGTATTTACCGCCATTCGTCGTCATGGCATCGCGGCCAATTTAATTATGACTTTGAGTTTAATAGGAGTTTCACTACCGACCTTTCTCATTGGTATTCTTTTGATTTATATTTTCTCGGTTGAACTTGGTATGTTACCAAGTTTTGGTCGCGGCGAGGTGGTTATGATCGGGGGGTGGTCAACGGGCTTTTTGACAACTTCGGGTCTCAAAGCATTGATTCTGCCAGCCATTACTTTGGGCTTGTACCAGATGACGCTTATCATGCGCCTTGTTCGCTCGGAAATGCTAGAAGTGATGCGCGCTGATTATGTCCGATTTGCACGTGCGAGAGGGTTGTCAGAAAGAGTCATTAATTTTCGTCATGCCCTTAAAAATACTCTTGTTCCTGTAATAACGATTACGGGCTTGCAACTCGGGTCAATTATTGCTTTTGCGATTATTACCGAAACTGTTTTTCAATGGCCAGGCGTAGGGCTATTATTTATCAACGCCATTCAGTATGTCGATATCCCGGTAATGGCCGCTTATTTGATGCTGATTTCAGTCATGTTTGTTACGATCAATTTGATAGTTGATCTTCTCTACTATGCTATTGACCCTCGATTACGAATTGATGCGAGGTCGCAGTGACTCAGAACAGAAATCATCAGCAAGTTGATACCCAATCGCGTTGGGTAAAGTTCTGGGACAGTGATTTTGCGTGGTCATTTCGTCACTCAGCGGTCGCAATGATTTCCCTCTTTGTCGTTGTCTTGCTCAGTCTTGTAGCCATTTTTGCACCATTTGTTGCCCCATACAACCCTTTTGACCCTGCCACTTTAAATCTAATGAACGGATTTACACCTCCTGGAGAACCAAATACCTTCACTGGTGAAACATTCATTTTAGGTGCCGATGATCAGGGACGTGATGTTTTTTCAACGATTCTTTTTGGTCTAAGAATTTCGTTATTTGTTGGCTTTACAGCCGTCATCTTAGCATTGATCATTGGTGTTATCTTAGGGTTGGTTGCAGCCTATTACGGAGGATGGGCCGAAACAGTTATCATGCGGATTGCTGATGTCCAGTTAACCTTTCCATCAATTCTAGTCGCCATGCTTATTTTTGGCATTGCTAAAGGTGTGACACCACCCGAATATCGGGATGAAATGGCCATTTATGTTCTGATCATTGCCATTGCTTTATCAGATTGGGTTCAATTTGCACGAGTCGTTCGCGGAGCAGCATTGGTGGAGAAAAGCAAAGAATATGTCCAAGCGGCACGCTTAATCGGCAGGCATTCAATTCCGATAATGTTTCGTCATATCCTCCCTAATGTAATGAGCCCAGTATTGGTCATCGCTACAATTTCCTTGGCATTGGCTATTATCGCCGAGGCTACCTTAAGTTTCCTGGGTGTTGGTGCCCCACCAACGCAACCATCATTGGGAACGCTCATCCGCATTGGGCAGAAATTTCTCTTTTCAGGTGAATGGTGGATTCTTTTCTTTCCTTCCTGTACATTGCTTGCCCTTGCTCTTTCAGTCAATCTCTTAGGTGATTGGTTGCGCGATGCCCTTAATCCCAAATTGCGGTGAAGTTCGTGAGTTTGCTTGACATCAATGAATTGAGTGTGGAATTTCCCACTCGCCGCAAGGTGTTCGTTGCTGTTGATCAGGTGAGTTTGACAGTTGAACCCGGTGAGATTTGTGGATTAGTGGGCGAGTCAGGCGCCGGAAAATCGACAATTGGTGCAGCAATTATGGGGTTGTTGGAACACCCTGGGCACATTGCTCAAGGTGAAATTAAACTTGGCGACAAGAAAATAAGTGGATTTGATACGGAGGCAATGCGGGGACTGCGCGGTAAAAAAATCTCCATGATTTTTCAGGATCCATTAACGTCTCTAAACCCATTATTTACCATAAGAGACCAGCTTGTGGAAACAATTTTGGCTCATTTGGAGGTCTCTGAAGCGGAAGCAAATAAGCGCGCGCGTGAGCTGATTGACCGTGTCGGAATAGCCGATTCTGCAACCCGGCTAGGGCAGTACCCACATCAATTCTCTGGTGGCATGCGTCAAAGAGTTGTAATCGCATTGGCTTTATGTACTGAACCCGATGTTATTATTGCCGATGAGCCAACGACTGCCCTTGATGTTTCGGTGCAAGCTCAGATTTTGGATTTAATCAAAGAACTCGCTCAAGAAAAAAGAGTTGGGGTGATTCTTATCACCCATGATATGGGTGTGATTGTTGATACAACGGACCGAGTTGCAGTCATGTATGACGGTCAAGTTGTTGAAAGTGGTGCGACCCGGCAAGTAATGAAGCATCCTCAACATGAATATACAAAATCCCTGATAGCAGCAGTACCAAGACCGACTCTAAAACTTTACCGGTTTCCTCAAATTAGTTATGGTGGGCGGGAAACCCGGTTTGCCATTGAAGATATGGCTCGTCATTGGCAAAAATCTGAACAAAACGCATCGCAACCATTGTTTGAGGTACGTGAATTACGTAAAGATTTTCTCCAGCGTCGTGGTTTGCTCCCTTGGGACCGGTCATACTTTACGGCGGTTGAAGATGTAAGCTTTGATATTCAGACAGGAGAAGTGTTTGGAGTTGTCGGGGAGTCAGGCTCTGGGAAGTCAACAGTAGCACGCATGATGGCTGGACTTTACACGATTGATGGCGGCACGATAACTTTTGATGGTCAAGTCGTGAGTGACTTACGGAATAAAGAGGTGATCAATGAATATCGCAAGAATATCCAAATGATATTTCAAGATCCATATTCTTCCCTTAATCCCCGAATGCGGGTTGATGACATTGTTGCCGAACCTATTCGCCACCACCGCCTGATGCGAAATACTCACATTTCGCGACGGGTTGATGAATTGCTTGACCAAGTTGGGCTAGGTACTGAAGCGGGTCGTAAGTATCCGCATGAATTTTCTGGTGGGCAGCGCCAAAGGATTTCGATTGCCCGTGCTTTGGCAACTCAGCCACGCTTTTTGATTTGTGATGAACCAACAAGTGCCCTTGATGTATCAATTCAAGCACAGATTCTGAATATACTCAAAGATTTGCAAGAGCATTTAGGCTTGACGATGCTTTTTATCAGCCATGACTTGCCGGTTATTCGCCAAATGTGCGATCGGGTTGCGGTGATGAAAAATGGACGCCTTGTTGAGATACAAGAGACAACGGGACTCTTCAACCAACCTCAAACAGACTACACCCAAGAGTTGCTGAAACTCATGCCCAAACTTGATGATTTATCAACCGATGAATTGGGATTGTAGACTATTTCATCAATCGTAGGTGATAGTACTTACATTATTGCGCCGAGACGTGTTCCCTGATCAATCGCTATTTTGGCGTCTAATCCTTCGGTTTTTTCGGCACCACCAATCAGATGAAATTCAATCCCTTTAGAAGCGAGTTGAGTGGCTATGGTTCGATTAGGTACTTGACCAGTGCATAAAACAATAACGCCGGCCGGGATTTGGTACAATGTGCCATTTTCCTTTTGGATCAGTATTCCCTCTCTGTTTATCTCCTTGTAATTTACTCCAGAGTACATTTTCACGCCGTTCATTTTGAGTGATGAGCGATGGATCCAGCCCGTTGTTTTTCCCAGTTTTTTGCCGATTCGTGTTCGACTCCTTTGCATCAGAAATACATTCCGTTTTGAAGGGGATGGTTGTGGACCGGATACAGACAAACCGCCTCTGGAGATAGCGGGGTCAGTCACACCCCATTTCTTCTTCCACAGAAATATATCTTCTGTAGGACTGACTTTATCATGGGTCAGAAACTCAGCGACATCAAAGCCAATTCCCCCGGCTCCAACGATCGCAAAATCGTTCACTTCCTTATTAAACTTACCGCTAACCAAATCCTGATAGTTGATGACAATTTTATGAGTTACACCCGGGATCGTGGGAATATGCGGGTTAACCCCTGTTGCGATAATGATTTCATCATATTGAGCCAGTTCTGCCACACTAATGGAGTGATTTAAATGCAAGTTGATTCCGACGTCCTGAATCATGTGGGAATACCAGTCAAGTAATCCCTTAAACTCTTCTTTGCCGGGTATCATACTCGCTAGATTAAGTTGTCCACCAATCATGCTTGCTTGTTCAAATAAGTCTATGTGATGGCCTCTTCCGGCGCAGGTAATGGCGGAAGATAATCCAGCCGGACCTGCTCCAACGATGGCAATGCGTTTGGGAAACTGTGTGGGTTCAAAATAGAGTTCAGTTTCATAACATGCACGGGGATTAACGAGACAGGAAGGGATTTTGTGAGTAAATGTATGATCAAGACAAGCTTGATTACAAGCAATACATGGTGCAATTGATTTTGCCTGTCCAGATGCAGCTTTTTGTACAAAATGCGAATCGGCCAAAAAGGGACGAGCCATTGAAATTAAATCGGCATAACCCTCGGCAAGCAGAGACTCGGCTATCTCTGGAGAATTGATACGGTTTGAGGCAATTATTGGACTGTTGACATGACCCATTAATTTTTTGGTCACCCACGCGAAAGCGTTTTTTGGCACGCTCGTTGCGATTGTTGGTACACTTGATTCGTGCCACCCAATCCCGGTATTAATTAAATTCGCTCCTGACTTCTCAATTTCTTTCGCTAATTCAACCACTTCATTCCAAGAAGAACCTTCTGGTACGAGATCAATCATTGAAAGTCGATATATTATCAAGAAATCAGAGCCAACAGCCTGATAAACCCTTTTGACTACTTCAAGGGGCAAGCGCATACGATTTTGGTAGGACCCGCCCCATTGGTCTGTACGTTGATTGGTACGGGTTACAAGAAATTGATTAAGGAAATAACCCTCAGAACCCATGATTTCGACACCATCATAGCCAACTGAGCGAGCTTTTTCAGCCGTTTTAGCAATATCAATAATTTGTTTTTCAATTCCCTCCTCATCCAATTCATGAGGTACAAAGGGTGAAATCGGTGATTTAATGGGTGAAGGGGCAACGCAGTTTGGGGCATATGCATAACGTCCAGCATGCAGAATTTGCATGACAATCTTGCCGCCTTGATTGTGAACCTCTTGGGTTACAAATTGATGACCATCCAGATCATCTTGAGTGTAAAGGCCACCAGCATCAGGAAAAACTCCTCCTTCCTTATTGGGGGCAATGCCTCCAGTAACTATCAACCCAACGCCACCTCGAGCTCGTTCTTTATAAAACTCAGCGACACGAAGCCAGTTGCGAGTTTCGACCAAGCCCGTATGCATAGAACCCATGATAATCCGGTTGGGTAAGGTCATGAAGCCTAAATCAAGGGGCTCAAATATGTTTGGAAAGTCAGTTGGTTTCACAAATTAGCGATTCTAGGTAGCTTGGAGGCAGGGAGAATTTGGTCAATCGAAATAATTTTGTTTTTACAAATCCATGTAAACATGAGATTCTGACTTGGCCCCGGGGTGTGTGACGGCACCCTTGCGAGTGGAGCCAACAAGCTGTGAGTATTTCCAAAGGGCTCCAGAACTATAGATTGTCTGCTTTGGGCCGCTCCATTCAGCTTTGCGAGCTGCAAGTTCTTCATCCGACACATCCACTGACAATATTCCTTGAATGGCATCAATAGTGATGTGGTCTCCATTTCGAATTAAAGCAATAGGACCTCCATGGGCTGCTTCTGGCCCAATATGTCCTACACAAAATCCACGGGTTGCCCCAGAAAATCGCCCATCAGTGATTAGTGCGACTTTCTTACCCATGCCTTGTCCAGAAAGAGCAGCAGTTGTGGCAAGCATTTCGCGCATTCCTGGTCCACCTGCAGGACCTTCATTGCGAATAACAATGACCTCGCCTACCTGATAATTGCGACTCTTGACAGCTTCAAAGGCATCCTCTTCGCATTCAAATACGTTTGCTGGACCTTGAAAAACAATTTGATCACGTTCCATACCTGCAATTTTTACAATTGCTCCATCGGGAGCTAGGTTCCCTTCTAGACCGACAACCCCACCAGTGTGAGAGATCGGTACTTGTACTGGAAATATCACCTGACCATCGGCTTCTCTTTCAACCTTATCCAATTCCTCACCAATTGTATTTCCAGTTGCCACAAGACAGTCTTCATGAATTAATCCAACTTTACGTAGTTCCTTCATAACAACAGGGACTCCACCTGCTTCATACAGGTCTTTAGCCACATATTTTCCTCCAGGCTTGAGGTCAACAAAATAAGGGGTGCTTTTAAAGATTTCGCACACATCAAAGAGGTCAAATTCAATTCCGGCTTCATGGGCAATCGCTGGAAGGTGAAGTCCAGCATTGGTTGACCCCCCGGTGCAAGCGACAACGCGAGCGGCGTTTTCAAGAGACTTAAGAGTAACAATGTCGCGGGCTCGAATATTTTTATCAAGCAAATGCATAACCGAAGTGCCAGAGGATTCACAATACTGGTCACGACTTTCATAGGGTGCCGGTGCTCCAGAAGAATTAGGTAATGCGAGGCCAATAGCTTCTGATACACACGCCATGGTGTTAGCCGTAAATTGTCCCCCACATGCCCCGGCTGAGGGACAAGCAACACGCTCAAGGATAGCGAGTTCGGCATCTGACATTGTACCAGCTTGGTGACGTCCAACAGCCTCGAATACATCCTGAACAGTGACGTCTTTCCCATTCAGTCTGCCCGGTAAAATTGACCCTCCATAAACAAATACAGAGGGAACATTAAGCCTTACCATAGCCATCATCATTCCAGGGAGAGATTTATCACAGCCCGCCAACCCTACGAGCGCGTCATAGCAATGCCCGCGCATTGTGAGTTCAACTGTATCCGCAATAGCTTCACGTGAAGCTAACGAAGAACGCATACCTTCATGCCCCATTGCAATGCCATCAGTTACTGTAATGGTTGTAAATTCGCGCGGAGTTCCTTGAGCGGACTTAACTCCTAATTTAACTGCTTGAGCCTGTCGATTCAGAGCAATATTGCATGGTGCGGCTTCATTCCAGCAGGTGGCAACACCAACGAATGGTTGGTCAATTTCATGTTCCGCGAGACCCATAGCATAATAATATGAACGATGAGGAGCTCGTGCTGGTCCTTGACTGACGTGACGGCTGGGCAAGTGGGCTTTTTTTAAGGTCATATGAAATCCTAATTTTCGGTCAAAATAGTTTATTGAATCATTAAATTACAACGATCTCAAGATATTATGTAAATCTTACAGAAAAAAGAAACTCTGAATTTGAAGTTGGGAATTGAATCAATAAAAATCCTAAGATTGTCCTCAATATTCTCAAACAAATCTCTCACGTTAGCCAAGACACCTTCTTTGACTAAGTCAAGTGGCTTTTATACTTGACTATACAAATTAAATTCACACAGTGAAGTAACATAACTGAATTTATTATATTTGTATATAAATTGATGACACAAGCCGCACTTAGTATCCCACATTCATTAAATTGAAGTTACTTTACCCATCAATTCAATGAAGGTGGGATACTAGACATAAAGCCCAAAAAAGTGGAACGCCCGGATGATGGATGGGCAAATCTATTTTTATTGGACCTCAAGCCACCAAGATTTTAGTGGAATGAAAATATATTGGCGGGATTTGTCTTGCCATGAGGCACCCTTGGTATTATGTTTTCTCTCATTGGAAGGATAAAGAAAATGCACCAGATTATAGCTGAAAAGCAGAAGGATATTGCCGAGGTCTGTCGCCGATATGAGGTTCGCCGATTGGAGGTATTCGGGTCAGCTGCTAGAGTAATGGATTTTGACCCGTCTAAGAGTGATGTTGATTTTCTGGTGGAATACAAACCACCGCTCCACCCAGGATTTTTTAAACGCGTATTGCGGTTGCATGCTGACTTACAAGCGGTTCTTGGCTACAAGGTTGATCTCATTCGTAATGGAACCATCCGCAACCCTCTACGACAAGCATATATTGATAAAGACAGGGAGGTTGTCTTTGAAGCCTAAATCGCTGACCTTGCTTTATGATGTTGCGGCCGCTTGTGAACTGTTCAGGGAATTCACCTCCGATCTGAATCGTCAGAAATGGCTTGATGAAATAAAGACACGGCTGGCAGTTGAGCGTAGTTTCGACACGATTGGTTCTGCCCTTAAACGGCTGTCTCATCATGAGCCAACGTTGGCAGAACGAGTTCCGGGTTTAGCAGATATCGTCAGTTTTAGAAATTTCCTAACCCATGAATATGATGCCATTGACCCTGAAATTGTCTGGAGTGTTATCAAGAACGATTTGCCAAAACTACAGGTGACAATACAAAAATTAATAGCCGAAACAGAATAGCCCAAATACACCATAGAGAATATCCAGAAACGCAGAGTGAGTATCTAGGAAAGAGAATTGAATTTACCACTTGGTATTGTAATCCACAAAACCAGCTTCTGCAGGCCCGTTAATTTTGGAATAAAGTATTAGTTCTAATTCTGTATTGAATAATAAATGTTCGGACCCGAATAGAGCTATGATAATTTCCCAGATAATGACCAGTAATCTATACTTTTAATCAGATATTCATAAATTATTGTTGCAATTGTTGCCCATAAGAATTCCCTTTATTTGAACATTGTTGCGAAAACACAATTGTGAATCATGTCCAGAGCGTGCAAGTGATGGGAGAGGAAGTGAGCGTTATGGGGCCATACAAGGGTTATCGGGGTTAACAGTGACTGGGATGATAAAGAACGGTTAAGTGTAAATAGCTTCAGAGAAAGATGTTAATTGAACCAATCATCTTTTGGAAGTCAGGGAATTGTGGCACATTGTCACGAAAGAGGTGCACTTATTTAACTTTCTCTAGTTTTTGACATTTATCTCAACCCTCAAGATTAAATGTTGGGCACAGTATGTGCTATTTAGTGTATAATCAAAACATAAGGAGTGAGTTATGCCCGATGAATTCAAAGCCAAAGAACTAAATCAATTTATAAATTCTGGAGACCGGGTTATCAATCCCTTTTTCGGTGGCCGGGAAGTGTACCAAAAGAAAATTGATAAATTAACCAAAAGGATTGCGCAACGTCACGAAGAAAACGTCAGCGATGTTGCCGATGGAATGACGCAAGTCATTTACGGAGCACCTGGGATAGGTAAATCTTCTCTCCTCAAAAAAATCAGGCAAAACTGCATTGACCAGCTGAACAACGATACCCCGGGTCCCAAAACCATTCCGGTTATGCTCAACGACCCCGAAAACTTATCCTTTGAATATCTTGGTAGACGAATTCATGATACAATATCAGAGCTCCTTCCCTTCCTAACGATTGATGGTGCCAAGAATACGGTTCGAAATACTCTCAAATCGCTAGCGAGTGTTTCAGTTGGAGGTTTTTCGCGTGGAATTCACAAAACCACTTCAACCGACCCCATCATTCCCAAGGGACTATCAATCATACTTATGATTGACGAGATCCAAGGGGTGTCCAAGGAGGCTGCTGGTGTTCTTTTACGGCTTCATACTGGCAGCAACGGTTTGCCAATACTGCCAATTTTGGCTGGGTTATCGACGAGTCCGGGCATTCTCTCAGAGCGTAAAGTATCGCGTCTTGCCAGTGATTCTGAGCATCCTTTACCTCCCTTAACCCACGATGAGATTAAGGAGTCTTTTACCAAGTTTGTGGACTATTTCAATATTACTTCCACCCCTGAAGTGACCAACGCGTGGTCAGAACGCATTGTTAATTGGGCGGATGGGTGGCCTAAGCATGTGGAGAACTCGCAAGCAGCGATGGGTCAACAACTCTTGGTAACGGACGGTGATTTAACGAAGGTGAACCCTCGCTTAGCCAAGTGTAGTGCGGCAGAAATCCGTTGCGGATACTATAACCAACGATTTGGGAGGTATGATCAAGACCCACAAATCATTGGTGAAATCATGGCTCAACTCGGACCAAACCCGAACCGTGGATTTGATATCACAATGGCGATAAATCGCATCGTCAATAAGCCAGTTTGGGCCGAAACTATCACATCTAACCAGTTGCCAGCACTGAATTTAAAATACCTTCTCCATCATGGTTTGATTGACAAACACCCTTTGGGAAATGTGCTATCTGGTACTTATAAATGTCCTATTACCTCGCTCCAGTCATACGCAGTGGCGAAAACGGGAACACCTCTGCATTTCTATGTGTGTGCAGGAGGCAAACCCCTAATCGTTGACGCTTTGAAGTATAACTCTGATATCAATGCTGTGGATGATTGGGGTCGGACACCACTTCATTTAAGTGCTCAGAATGACTGGGTTGAGATTACCCAGCTGCTCTTAGATGAGGGAGCGGACCCTCAAATACGTGACCATCGCAATCGGCGGCCCTTAGAGATGACCCAGGAGGGGAGTGAGACGTACGATATGATTTATCAAGCGACGCATGTACCACCGACACCGGAACCACCCGAGCTGGATGATGGTGATGATTATGAACCGTCATTTTAAGGGAGATTAAAACCTATTATCTAAACTTTATTGAAATGATGGATAAAGTGACTTCAATTTAATCCGTGCATCCTCGGTTCTGAACTGCCTATTAATCGGTTTGGCTGTCTCATTCCGATAATCTGCCCACGCCTTGGTTTCATGTACCATCGTCGTACGGTCAGGGAAACAACACCTGTCTTCATGCTCGGTACCACAGCTGAAAGGTCCGGTGGTCAAACCACTCCCAAGCGTCAATGTGTCACGCCGTATTCAGGTGCGTCACGCCATGAGCGCTGACGGCACGACGCACAATCGGGTCAGAGCAAATCCAGCTTCGGAGGCAATGATTGGGTGTTATATTGAACGGCTAGAAAAAATTATCAGGGACAATAATTGGATTAAAAAATTGAAGCTTCTTGAAAAATTTTGTCCCACTTCTGAGGAAAGTGTGTGGGAAATCTAGATTGATATAATTTAAAAACAACACGCAGTGACGAAAACGGGAACACCCCTGCGTGTTTGTGTGTGCGGCTGATAATCCCCATATCATTGAAGAATTAACACCTAGCTCAGATATCAATGCAGTGGATAATTGGGGTCAAGCACCTCTTCATTGTAGTGCCCAGAATGAATGGGTTGAGATGACCTAACATTAAACCTTTCAGTTGCTAAAAAAAGGATGAGCATTCAATGGTAGGAAGGAGTATGATTCAACTGAATGAAAGTGTTTAATCGTGCCAGATATTTCTAGATTTAAAGACAGCTTTTAGCGTTTCAGCTTCATCAGTCATGATGGCGTCAATATTTAAGTCTAGCAGCTTCTCCATGGTGACGACATCATTTATTGTCCACGCGTGAACTGGAAAACCGAGATTGTGAGCTGTGTTGATAAACGACCGGTCTAAGATCGGAATCCATTTTTCTTTTACGGGAGCTTGGACACATTGAGCTCCAAACCCTTTGAGTGGCAAACCCCAACTCCTGAAGCGTAATTTCCGTATTTCCTTGGGACTCATTGAAGTACACAGTTTTGCTCCCGCTTCTTTGCGGATCCAAGCAATTCGTTGA
>MPNP01000197.1 GCA_002239085.1 Rhodobacteraceae bacterium bin131
AGATTACGGCCTGCAGCATATGCAGTTGCTTCCTCATTTATTTCACGATTGGAAATACTAACGCCGGCTTTTTGAGCGGCTTGCATGTAAATCCGTTCATTAATCAATGTTTCTTCAGAAAATGCCTTTAAATCCCCAGAAACCCCAAGTGTTTCGTAGAAACGAATCCGTTGATCAATTTCATAATTACTAATCGCGGACCCATTGACTGAAATTGCCGTTTCAAACAGGTTGGATTGTGCATGAGTTAATGCCGGGATGATCAATCCAAAACATATAAATAAACTCAATAAAAATTTTCTAAATCTCATTTCAATCCTAGTTATTAATTAGTTATTACAGTTATTAATTGCACCAGAGGTCAGACTATTGAGACTCACATTAACTTTGAATGCAGTGTTTGATTGAGGTTGCGTTATTGTGCCTAATTGGCGATTTACACTAGCCGTTACTAACAAACAATTATATGAATGCATTAATCCAAATTCAATTGTACGGTTGGCCGTTTTTGTCTGGTCATAGTTAACATTAGAGTAAGCGACCCACTTTTCATTAAACGGAAATTGTGTATTAAATTTAACACTCCTCGGATCGGGGGGATTTGCTTGCGTATTACCTAAGAGTCTTTCCTGTTTAAGATAACGACCAAGCGTGTCATTATCAAGGTTAACCTTCTCAAATCCTACGCCCACCTCAACTTCTTTATGCGAGTAATTGAATTGGAATTCATTTCGGAGTGATTCCAAATTATTGTTCCTTATCGTGAGCAGACCGGCATCAATTTTTGAACCGAACTGCAGCTTTGCTTCCGCTATATAAAGACCTTCATCAATTCCATCATAGAATATTTTATGATCAAATGTGTCCATATTTCGTCTTTGTTTCCAAGTTCTGCCGAGGGCAACTTCAGTTACATTCAATGGCCCAACTGCTGAGTACTTAAGGCCAATGTTAATTTCATTTCCGTCGCCAATCCCCGGAGCAGTTGATATTTGGTACGGTGAAATAAGACTCGACCGGTCTATTTCTTGCCAACTTCGCCATCGTTTAGAGTTTAGGAAAAGGTCACCGGTGTTGTTTTCTTCAACTGCCACACCCTGTAGAAATGGTTCAAGCAAATGTGTAGTTGTACTACTGGTGGAAATAAGCGGATAATTGAAATCGGTCGCCAATATTGCTTTGGTGTTGGTTGACGCTTTGTTGGTGCGGTCGTTTGCGACATTATACTCCTTTCCAAGCAAGAAAAGATGATTTGTCATACTCAAACCGAAATCAAAAACTTTTGCATGGCGTGCTTCTAGGAGTAGTGACGAACTCAAAAATTCATAAGTCTCTCTACTTGTGTTAACCACTTGTATTGCCGTCTTATAGCCAAGAAAAATAGATTCCATGGGGAACAGGTCATGTGAAGCGAAGTGAAAATCTGAAATAGTATTCAAACTATTTCTAAACTCAACGTCTGGTTGGTCATTAAGGGGATCTATTGAAATTGCTCGAAGTGAAGTTCGGCCTCGGGATGATGTGTTAGTATATTCCCCAAATAATAAACTGAAGTTGTCAGGAAACAAACCGGCTGGGTAGCTAGTGTTTTCTTCGCTTGTATTCGTTAACAAAAATTTGAAGCGATTGTTCGGGTTAATTTCCCATTCGCCAGTAAAGGTGAAATCTTCGCTTATCACTTTTTGATTGGTCACAGGTATACCCCCCGACAAATTGACCCAACCATTTGCAAAGCGATGCCTAAAGCGGTAACCCATTTCTAAATCTCTACTCTTTGCATTGGCACCAAATATCAGTTCAACGTCTGAACTCGGACTCAAAGGATAGAAGTAAGGAATGGTGGCCGATAATTTCTGGTCATTACTATACGAAATTTCAGGAAATAGAAATCCTGCGGCATTCCCATGGGCAGGATTGGCAAGGGACATCCAGGGGTAGTAAAATAGGGGCATCCCCCACAATCGAAACTGAGCATTTTTAAGATAAATGCGTTTTCCCTCGGGGTCAGTCGTTAACGATTGCGCCTTGAAGTACCAGATGGGTGTTTCCCCTGTTATGCACACTGGACAAGTGGAAACGGCGACGTTGTTAAAAATTACATAACCATCAGTAGTCGAATTTTCAGATTCGGCGATAATCTGAACTTGTTTATCAAAGAGGGCTCTTACCCCCTGAAAAAGTGTCTCTCGTGTTTCTGGGGTAAGTTGTGCAAATTCCGATTTTACAATATTACCGTCACTATCTGTCGCATAGATCGGACCAAACACCTTAAGAGATTGGCCATCAAATATTAGCTTAGGGGATTGTAAGAATACGTCATTTGTTCTGATTTCAACATGACCAGTTGCAATAAGTATTGAGTCGGATTGGAAAATTATTTCGTCAGCCTTAATCTGAACATTATTTGCTGCTTCTTGTCCCATGACAGAATGTGGTAAGAGAATGAGCAGGCATAAGAACGTAAGAATGACCTGAATAATTTTCTTGTTTAGAATTTCAGATGGCATGTTCAATCAATTTTCAAACGAGATAGTTCATTTGGGTGCCTTTATTTTTTCTCACTGAGATAACCTAATTTTCAATTGGCGATTTTCTAATCATAATCACTTCAAGCAACAATTTTTTGACCCAACTCTGCGAATCATGGTTCTTTTTTTGAGCAAAACTGACCGCAATATCACTCTTCGACAAACTCCATTCATCATTAAGCCAGATTGACAAGCACCAATATAAATTAAAATGAACAGAATTATTTGAGGACGAATCCTCGTGAATCATTTTAAGGAAAAGGGTAGGTCTCTAGTACCTTAATTTGTCGTCAACCAAGTATTGCTCATGGTTTAGCAAAATGGTCAAGGACAACACCGGATTTTCCTAAAATGGGTAATAATAGCATCACACCAAGCGTTGACAACGGGAAAACCCAAATCACCCAAAAATTGTCACCAATTTCCCAATTGACATTTGAACAAACGAGGTAGTTAATTCCATACATTGACAATAAAATTAATATGCCATTGACTAGTTGATGAAGCTTAATGGAAGGGAATTGCATATTGGCTAAAATTTTAATTCCAAATAGACTGAGTAAAACAATAGCAATGGGTACGGGAAACAAGAGCGACATCAACCATGGTTGTAAATCTTGGCTTATGCCAAGTGAGCGAATAAAATTGTTTACGGTGAATACTCCTAAGCCAAATATCACGACCAAGAATGCTCCGAGATAAAGATTGTTTCGTTTAAAGTAGGGTAAAAAGCATACCCCAATGGCCGTCATCAGGGCCGTAAGTAATGGCAAAGAAAGAAGGGTGTTGAAGTGGATGTTATGATCCCGAAAGGATAGACCAAGATTGTCCAGCTTATTTTGGATAGCAAGAGAGCGGAATATACTGGTTTCTTCGGGCGTGGTAAGATTTTCAATGTCTTCAACAGATATGTTCACGTTAATTGCTTGCATCCAGCGTACTTCCCCTGGTGCAGATCCCTGATCCCTAATTTCACTATTTAACTCACAATAGAATATTCCTTCTGCAAGCCAATTCGATTCAGAAATTCGAATCTTATCGGCAAAACACACTTCTATAGCCGGAAAGTTGACTTGATTTGTTATATCCTGGGTGCTCGCATCATTTAAAAGCGCCATATTCGTGAGTGCAGAATCATCACTAGAACGGGGCAGCGCGGTTTCCAAAAAGATACTGATATCTTCGAACGCTTCTTCCTCTGCATTGTAGCGTTCTGCTTTAAAGAACGCTGATTGATCATCGATCTTAAACCGGATCCAAATTTGATTTTGGATATGAAATACCGTTTCGGAGGCGCTTTCATTGGTTTGAAAAAATTTGTCATATTGTTTGTTTGCTAAAAACATGACTGGATTAAAAATGATTGTAAAACCAAGCAATCCAAACATAAGTGAGAATATTCCAAGTGTCCGAGTGATTCGATTTGGCCTATATCCCAATGACTCAAAAGCTAGGAACTCATTTTTTTGAATCATATTCATGCCAGTAAGCACAGCCCCTAATAAAAAAATTATCGGCAATACTTCAAAAGTAAATCGCGGAATTGTCAGTAATGACGAAAGAACCCATTCAAGCTGGGTTAGGTTTAAATCAAGTGCAAAGCTTCGCGACCTGATGATTTCAATAAATAATCCCAAACAGGCTATAACTAGATAAACGAGA
>MPNP01000198.1 GCA_002239085.1 Rhodobacteraceae bacterium bin131
TCCCTTGGGTCGGAAGAAAAGTTTTGATCACTTCCCACTCCTCATCGGTCACATCATATTGCATATAATTGTCAACGCGCTTATATTTATCTCGAGCGGCCTTGTCCCACGGCATGGTATACCTCCTTTTTTAATAATGTTTGAAGGTGTAACATATACGTATTCAAGGCCGTTTACTACCTCATAGACTTATGGAACAGGTTCTAAGAGCCGGTCATACTTTTCCGTCAGGTCAGAAATCTGTTTCTGTGATTGGGTTAATGCCGCCTGTAAAGCGGCTTTGGAGAGACGTTGCATATGGTTTGAAAAGAATAAACTGCTCGACTTATATTTGACGATTGGTATTAGTATAACAATGTCAAACTAAATTATCAACAAGAATCTTTAAAAAAATTAAAGAGGTATTTAGACTACCTGAGTAGTTACAATAATTGTTGCAATTGTTGCCCATAAGAATCCCATAATTTTAATTCAGTTCGTAGATCGCGGGATATCAAAACCCCTCTTGTAAAGAAGATTGGGAACAATTAAATCATTTTCGGGCGGGCGTTATCTAATTTGGAATAAATAGACATGCCCTTAATAAGTTAATGAATATGAAAAGCGGGTCACTGAAGTACAGAGAGACGTTCAACACATCACGGAGAGTTATAATGAACACCGGGCTTAGTCACAACACAACACAGAGGAAATATACCCGAATGAATCTATTGGTCTTGTTAGCAGTTTGCACAATAAGGACAGCTGCAATGGCCCAAAGTTATGACGCTGGGTTACAAGCATATGAAGAGGGAGACTATGTGACTGCACTAAGTGAGTTTATTCCTCTAGCCGAGGAAGAGGATGCTACTGCTCAGTACTATTTAGGGGAGATGTACTATTATGGTGATGGTCTACGTCGAAATTTTGAGGAAGCTGCGAGATGGTATCGGATGGCGGCTGAGCAAGGCAATGCCATTGCTCAGTACAAATTAGGAGAGATGTACTTTCGTGGTTATGGTGTCCCACAGGATTTTGAGGAAACTATCAGGTGGTTACGGATGGCGGCTGAGCAAGGGCATGTTGATGCTCAGAACAGCTTGGGATATATGTACAGTAGCGATGAATGGTTGCGAGATTTTGAAGAATCTACGAGATAGTATCAGATGGCGGCTGAGCAAGGGAATGCCGATGCTCAGTTCGAATTGGCCAATTTTTATTCTTGGGGTTATGGTGTCCCACAGGATGATGAGGAAGCTGTGAGATGGTATCGGATGGCGGCTGAGCAATATCGGATGGCGGCTGAGCAAGGGGATGCTGATGCTCAGTACGACTTGGCCAATTTTTATTCTTGGGGTCGTGGTGTACCACAGGATGATGAGGAAGCTGTGAGATGGTATCGGATGGCCGCTGAGCAATATCGGATGGCGGCTGAGCAAGGGGATGCTGATGCTCAAATAGCCTTAGGACAGATGTATTTAGAATGGAATGAGGTTCTTATTGAACTGGATGGATGGATAAATCCAGTTGCATATAGAGAATATAATGATGAGGAAGCTACGAGATGGCATCGGATGGCGGCTGAGGAAGTCGCATATTATGATGAGGAAGCTACGAGATGGTATCGGATGGCGGCTGAGCAAGGGCATGTTGATGCTCAGCTGAAATTGGGATGGATGTATTTTGATCATAGGGCAGTTCCCCTGAATTATCCCCTGAATTATGTCTATGCCAAAGTATGGTTCATCCTATCACAGAAAACATTTACGTATGATCCCGACAACATACAATATGAACTTGATAAAAGATTGAGCATTGAGGAATTGGCTGAAGCTCAACTCATTGCTAACCGTTGGCAACCTGGTACAGCACTTGATGACTGGCGATAAATTATTGGCACATCTATTTCCCTCTTGAGTTCAGACATGTAACCGCTGAAACTCCCGTAAAATAAGGGTCTGACTTTCAAAAAGGGGCACTACTTTTACTCGATTCTTAGTTCAAACCCAGCAACTAATTTCAGACTTTTTGTTCTCTTCTCTGGTGCGTTTCACGCCCCTCCTTGGTCAATCATCTCACTCGCCATCGCGCATCCTGTTGTATAACACGTCCGCCACATCCATGACACTTGAATGGTCTCCTCATTGGGCGATACTTTCCCATCGTTACCGTTTAACACAGGGTCACCTCTGACACCAGTGCGTGTGCTTCATACTCCTCCAGAAGACCGCCTGTCATCCTTCCTTGGCCCTGATTGACGCCCAGAAGTAATCGCAAACGGACAGCGGTTCCACACCAGTCCCAGGGTCTGATAAATCTTTCGTGCATCACTCGATACTTGGCTTGGCATCCCATACCGCCCCCGACCTATCAACTTTTCACACTTAACTCTGCAAGTCAGTTTTCAGGTTACCTTTATCCAATCTGACAATCAGAATCCCTGTTTTTGCCATTGAACACACTGATGATTCTGAATCATTGTATCTTCCTTGGGGTCTCATTCATTCAATCATCCTTACCCCATTGGTCATCATCAATCCGTGTCCTTCATGTTCAGGGTCCAATCGTACAGTGAGCTCTATAGTGGTCCGATTCAGACCAACGCATCGCCATGAAGGCATGAGCCCCAGGGCTATCGCATTTAAACTTTTTTAATTTCATTCAGTTGTATTTTGGCCCCTATGATGAGTTCCAGTAGATAGCTATCGTTCCATGCGGCTCGTTTCAACTTGCTGCGCATGGAGGACTTTTTCTGCTCCTTTACCACGCGTACCATAGTGACGGGCATGCGTCGCATCAAGGCCATATTCTCGGCCCATGGCCGGTTCGGGTCCGTTGCTGGTCCTCATTCATGGTCACATCTAGAACCCAATGCAGTGAGTTCTCAATCCTCCAGTGCTTCCGCATTTTAGTCAACAGTTGATCCGGTGCCAGAGGTTCGCTCAGTAGAAAATACCGGGTCTCACGGGTGGTCTGGCCCTTGATATTGCGTTCGGTCTTCACCGCACCACAGGCCACCAACCCCGGCCTATCAGCCAATCACACTTAACTCTGCAAGTCAGTTTTAAGGTTACCTTTATCCAATCTGACAATCAGGATACCTGTTTTTGCCATTGAACACACTGATGATTCTGAATCATTGTATCTTCCTTGGGGTCTCATTCATTCAATCATCCTTGCCCCATTGGTCATCCTTGCCCCATTGGTCATCCTTGCCCCATTGGTCATCCTTGCCCCTTGTCCATCATGTTCAGGGTTAAATCGTACAGTGAGCTCCATAGTGGTCCGATTCAGACCAACGCATCGCCATGAAGGCATGAGCCCCTTGTGGCTTCAATCGCCAGGCCCATCATGTGACCCGGATGGACACTGACCGCTCATCTGGATGGTCGCTCCATCGCTGGTGCACCGAGGGTTGGAACACGTTGCCAACCCGCCCGTCAAGGGTAGTATCGCAACCGCTGTTCAAGCACACCTGTTCGGCCGAGGAACCAACCGCAAGGCCGTCCGTGGTTAACCATCGGGTTCGGGCTCGTTGACCCCATCCTCGTTCACTGTGGTCGCAACCCAGTGAGACACAACCGCTGAATGGCGGTATGTTTCCCGCATATGACGGACCGAAGGGTGGTCACAGTTTACCTGTGACCCGGCTCTTCCCGCCGACCCAGATCTTCCAAGGCGGTCTCGTAGCCATAGACATAAGGGTTTAAAAGCAGCACACCTTCCCAGAGTTTCTGGGTGCCGGGCAACGGTTGACGCTTGGAGGGATGAAAGCCGGCCAAACTGGCCACCAGCACCACAAAGTCGGTCATGGTCATGGCTTCGGGTGGTCCACGCGGAACCTTGAGTTGACGCCGACGCGCGACCGAACATAAAACGGTTAATACCATCTGCGATTCATTCCCGCAGGCCGGTTCCTTGGGATGCTCGTGTGCCAGCCGGGACAACTCCCACACGCGGAGGGCGGTGATGGCATCAAACGCCAGACACTTAGCCAGGTCTTGCGCTTGGTCCAGGCGACGGTCCTGCAGGCGACTGCCAACCTTAAGGGCATGGAAAAAGCGTTCAATACTCCATCGTCGCTCATAGAACTGCACGGTTTCAAGAGCCAGGGCACGTCCGGGGGTTTGCGTGGTTGTGGTGATCAACATCCAGTGCAAGGCCTGATGCTTGGGCGGTGGGTTCTCCTCACGGGCTTCAACCA
>MPNP01000199.1 GCA_002239085.1 Rhodobacteraceae bacterium bin131
GTAACTTAGTATTCTAAATTACAATGATTTTTGTGTTTGATTAAAATCAAGCTTATGTTGAATTCAAATTCATTTCCTTGCCGACTTTTTGTCTTATACTAAGTATTTATACCCGACGTGTACCACACAACTATGTTCAAATTATACGCAGCAAGCCTTTCTCCCCTTGATGAAAAGGGAAATCTTAACCTAAGCAAGCTGGCTCAATATTGCCAATTTTTACTATCAGAAGGGGGTTGTGATGGGATTGCCCCTCTCGGTACAACTGGTGAATCAAACAGCATTTCACTTGAGGAGCGCTTACAGGTACCCAAAAAACTATATTCTTCTAAAATTAACCCGGATAAGGTCATTCTAGGCGTGGGAAGTTCTTCCCTTAAAGATACTGTCTTAATGATTCATCAGGCACAGAATTACGGCTTTAACAAGGTCTTGGTATTACCCCCATTTTATTACAAAAACATATCCCCTGAAGGTCTGTTTGATTATTTTGCCAAACTTGTTACCGTGATAGGAAATACCGAAGTGAGAATTCATCTCTACCATTTTCCACAATTAAGTGCTGTTCCATTTCCGAAAGACGTTGTCGCCAAACTTTTTCAAGAATTCAAGCCCATGATTTGTGGACTGAAAGACTCATCAGGAGACTTTAGCCAAACCAGCGATTTTATTGAGGTCACGGGAGGAATTAGAAAGGGATTTGATATCTATCCCTCAACCGAGAGATTTCTACTTCAAGCCCAACAGATTGGTTGTGCCGGCATAATTTCAGGTTCCTTGAATGCCTTTGCCAATCATTCCCAACGAGCATTAAATGCAAACAAAGAACAACTTCAGTTGCTTGACGTTGTTTCAACAGCAAGACAATTGTCAGAAAGGTATCCTTTGATACCCGCCATGAAACTCTTTCAATCAATCAGGAGTAACGATAATACTTGGGGAAATATACTTCCACCCCTCACTCCTTTGCCTTTCAAGTGTAGAATACGCTTTATTGAGGAACTGAAGCAATTAGAAATTTACCCTCAATAACAATTATAATGGGTTAATTTACTGTTTTTTGCCAATTTCAAGCCCTGTAATTCCAGCCCCAATTACCCCTGCTTGGTTTCCTAGCGATGCTTGAAAAAAGGTGATATTTTCAAAGTACGTCTCGATCCCAAGGAACTTTGCTCGGTTGTAGATTTTATCAATGAATGGTTTGCCTGCAACGCTCCAACCACCACCAAAGGCCATATGACTTGGCCCAAAAATCTGAATGACATTACACGCCCATAAACCTATCCAATTAGCCGTTTCATCCAATTTCTCCAAACAAAACTTATCGCCGACAAATGAACCCTCAATCAGATCTCTGACAGTTGGCATTCTTTCACCCGCAAGCTTCATTTGCCCGAGATAACTGTCTGGGTGTTTACGGGCGATAACCAATACATCCCTGTTGATGGCTTCCCCCGAAGCAACTGACTCCACGCAACCATGACAGCCCTTGCGACATTGGTATTTAAGATCTTTATCTACAATTAAGTGACCAATATCGCCAAGGGTACCATTTGCGGTTACTTGTAGCTTCCCGTTAATAATACAGGTTAATCCAATCCCTGTTCCAAGTGTTGCCATCAAAAATCTTTCTGCCTTTTGACCTGACCCATAGCGAAATTCGCCAATACCAGCGTAAGAAGCATCATTTTCAATCCATACTGGAAGTTTAAGGTATGATTCAATCTCCTGTGCTATTGGGAATTTGTTCAGAAATGGAAGATTACAAACATCGGTTGAACGATGATTATCAATCACATGCCCAGGGACACCCACACCGACCCCTGTAAATTGATAGTTCACAAATTCCTTTTGCCACCTTTTGACTTGATCGATGTAACTATGAATGAGTGTATTGGGATTAGCATCAGAAGGAGTAATTATTTTCTCCTGAACAAGGACTTCGCCATCGTGATTAACGAGACCTATTTTTGTACTTCCTCCACCTATGTCAATACCAACACCAACTACCCCTCGATCCATCCTTATGATACTCCTTGTTTTAATTTGCGTCTTCAGGTATTAATTTGGCTTTAGAAATTAGTGTCAACTTATTACCGATTTTGATGAGTTTTATCAATGGCAATCACAACGTTGACTTCATAGAGAGCATTTAAGGACGATTTTTAGGGATTTGCTTATCAACTGAAGAAATGATAGAATGTACGATATTTATTATTTACGGCAATATTTTACGGCTTTGTATACTACATCAAGTATAAAGGACTAATTGATTATGAATTCAAATACCCCTCTCTTAGACACAATTTGTAGTCCAGCTGACCTTAAAGAATTAAATCCCAAACAGCTCATTCAACTCTCAAAAGAGCTTCGACAGGATATTATTGATGTCGTATCCGAAACTGGTGGTCACCTTGGTGCTAGCCTTGGTGTCATTGAACTGACTGTGGCCCTCCATAAAGTGTTTGATACGCCCCAAGATATTATTATCTGGGATGTTGGTCATCAAGCCTATCCACACAAAATACTTACTGGCCGGCGGGAACAGATGAGAACCATCCGAACCGGCGGAGGATTGTCCGGCTTTACAAAGCGAACTGAAAGCGAATATGACCCCTTTGGTACCGCTCATGCATCGACGTCAATTTCAGCAGGACTTGGCTTCTCTGTCGCCAAAAAAGCCCTTGGTGAGCCCGGATGTGCTATTGCCGTAATTGGTGATGGTAGTCTCACAGGTGGAATGTCCTTTGAAGGACTCAATCATGCCGGTGAATTAGGGTATAAGTTGATTGTTATCGTTAACGATAATCAAATGTCAATTGACCCACCTGTTGGGGCTCTTTCCGAACATTTGCGAAAACTAGGCGATTCTATTAGATCTGCTCAAGATAGAAACAAATCGCGTGAACATAATGAAACCACATCGCGTACCTTTTTTGAATGCCTAGACTTTGAATATCTTGGTCCAATAGATGGACACTGCGTCAATACTGTTGCTGACATACTGGCAAAGGTCAAGGATGATGACTATAACAAACCAGTCGTGATTCATCTTATAACTGAAAAAGGAAAAGGGTTTAAACCTGCTGAAGAATCATTTGACAAACTCCATGGAGTCGGAAAATTTGATAAAAAAACAGGCAAGTCGCTTCAAAGTTCGTCCAATGTTCCGACATATACTAAAGTTTTCTCCACTAGTTTGATACAAGCAGCGCGTAAAGACCCCAAAATAGTCGGAATCACTGCGGCTATGCCAAGTGGAACTGGACTCAATCAGTTTGCCAAAGAGTTTCCAACGCGAACTTTTGATGTCGGTTTGGCCGAACAACATGCGGTCACTTTTGCCGCTGGATTAGCTGCTGGGGGATTAAGGCCTTTTGCTGCAATCTATTCAACTTTCCTACAAAGAGCATATGATCAAATCGTTCATGATGTCGCCATACAAAATTTGCCTGTAAGATTTGCACTTGACAGAGCTGGATATGTCGGCGCTGATGGTCAAACACATTGCGGTGCATTCGACATCGCCTATTTAGGGTGTTTGCCTAATTTCACCTTGATGGCTCCAGCTGATGAAGCCGAGTTGAAACATATGGTTGTCACGGCGGCACATTTTGACGAGGGTCCTATCGCCTTTAGATACCCCAGAGGTAGTGGCGTTGGTGTTGATTTGCCCGATGAAGGAAAACGACTGGAAATTGGTAAGGGTCGGATATTGTATGAAGGTTCTAAAGTTGCTTTACTTTCTTATGGTGCGACTTTACAGGCAAGTCTTTCAGCACGTAAGATTCTTGAACAAATGGGCATCTCGACAACAGTTGCTGACGCTCGCTTTGCCAAACCTTTAGATAAAGAAATGCTTGGTCAGCTCGCCTCCAATCATGATTTAATGATTACCATTGAGGAGGGTTCAATTGGTGGATTTGCGACACAAGTTTCGTCGCTTCTGAATGATGAGGGGTTTCTGCATTCTGATTTCAAAATACGTTCAATGTTCATGCCCGATAACTTCCTTGACCAAGATACCCCAGATAAGCAAAGGGATTTTGCAAATCTTGTGAACACAGGGATTGTTGAGAAGGCACTTTCTTCACTCAATGAGACATCTGAGCCCCAGTTTTACGAACAGCTCACTCGTTCTGGAACCGTTTGAACAAGCTCATTTCAATGGGTATTGTGTG
>MPNP01000200.1 GCA_002239085.1 Rhodobacteraceae bacterium bin131
ATTACTCAGATTAACATATCTCCATTAGGTATTATCTAAGTTGGAATAAATAGACGTGCCCTTAAGGGAAAACCTTTTCCTACAGAGGTGAATGCACATCTCAATTTGACTGACAACGAAGTTAATTATGCACTTTTGTCTGCTGCACTGAACAACAATGAATCAGTGCACTTACATGCCGACCGGATTGTCAATCGAAACCATTTTAAATTGTTGTATGACCGCAATCCGACAGATTATAAAATTAATCCGAAGACAGGAGAAGCAGTCTATAAGGCCTTATCAGATGAATTTGGCGAAGACAACTTCAGGCATGATTACTATCAACAAAGTAAATTAAGTTATGATTTTCCCGTTAATTTGCGAAAGGGGTCAATAATAGTATCATCTCTTGATAAATCTAATGTATTAAGCTCCATTCCCCTAGTTTCTGTTGATATCGTGTATTGCGAAAGGGGAATATACGAAAAAGCAAAGGGATGGCTTGACAATAATAATGAAACAATAATAAAACAGGAATAAGAGGAGGAATAAAAAATGGAAACGATGGAACGAAATGCACTGTTATTGAAATTGATTGATAAAATTGTGGAAATTGATGGAAATACCAACGAAGCATATTTACAAAAGTACGTATATATTCTACAGGAATTGATGGAAGTTCCTTTGAACTTTGAGTATATTCTGTACTTGAACAGCCCATACTCTTTCTATCTCCCTGAAAGTTTAACTTCAATGCAAGCTGATGAGTTACTGTCAATTGAAATAAATAGATGCACAAGACCTAGTTATGTTTCTACCGAATGGGGGAAACGTTTTCAAACGAGATATCCAAAAACTATGAGCAAATATGAGTCGGAAATTGACTTTGTTGTTCAATATCTTTGTTCTCATAAAATCCGTTTACTAGGTCATGTTGCAACGACACTATTCCTTGAGAGATTTAAGCGGAATTTTTCGGGTCCATCAGATAAATTGTCCCTTGAGCTAAAGAATCTTATGAGGGCAACTTGGAATGAACCGGATGAGCAGGCAAGGGAACGTTTTGCCTATATTAGTAGCGAATGGACAGGAGAACCATACAGTTTTGCATGATCGTGGTCGGCGACCTAAATCTAAAAATTAGGCTATTTTAATTAGTTCTGGCAATTTTTTAGCAACAATTCTAACATTCATTGCCTATTAATAAAGGGGCGAAGTGAATACTTTCACAGTATCACATGGGCACAATCCTGCTTGGTCTGACGGTCGGTGACGTTCACATGACGTCATCGAAGCCGTGGAGCCGACAGCATGAAGAGATGAGCCGTTCCGTTTCAATGCGTCATCGTCGCACGCCGGTAGACCCGGACAAACCGGTCAGGATAGACGGGTTTCCAGCGTCTGATTCCTTGAAGTCTTAAGCAGACCAGAACCGTATGATAATCATACTCGAGACTGTCAACATCCAGAACATCTTCCATAGCATAGACACAATCGACATTCTCTTCAGGGGAAATGCACCAGTACTTCTGACACCACGGTTTTCAGCTGTTTTGTTGAGCGGCCGGTGCACCGTCTCGGTTAAAATCGTATCCACAATCTCTCATTCAACCACCTTCTCACTCAACCGTTTTAAACACCACTTGGCATGACCTGTGGCGGTGTAGAACAGGCCAACATGATCAATGTGGCCTCACCATCCCGTCGGCACTTCTAACGGTTCACATTGGCTCATAACAGAATATGGGCCCGATAGCGTGATTGGGCCGAACCCTTGCCGCTCTTGATACACTCTTATCAAGACTGATTCTTATCTTATGTCAGATAAATGCGGTCAATGCTTCTGCTTGTCGTATTGATCATGATTATCCACTTTGAATATTCCCCTGTGTCAGCTCCAACTATACCACCGGATAGGCATGCACGATTGACCTGATTATCGAGCAAGAAATACTGCTCGCAATTAATTGGTGTTAGCTGTTGACAGAATGGCAGAGAATAATGCAAATTAATTACATCACTTCTTCTAAGGTGTTGAGATACTAGGGTGAATCACGTTTATCCATTTTAAAACCAAAAGAAGCATTAATTTATAAAAATTAGCGGGAATGACTGATAATCTAACAAATTGTAACATATATAGGTTATTATTAGCAGCTGATTGGAAATTGGTGTCACTGCCAATGAATTTTCCATTTGTCGACAAGTTAAAATGGATTTCTCTTTTTAGATACTTTTAAACTAAATGAAACTTAATGGATTCTGAATACTATCCCGAATTAGTCCAAAAATTGTGTAATTTACCTCAAGAAACAGAATGGGTAGAATTTAAACGAAATAATTCTGACCCGTTACGAATTGGTGAATTGATTTCTGCTTTATCAAACAGTGCTCATCTCAGTCAGAAAGAATATGGTTGGTTGGTTTGGGGGATTGAAGACAAATCACATCAAATTGTAGGAACAACTTTCGTCCCCGAAAAGGAACATAAAGGACAGGAGCCGTTAGTAAACTGGTTACAACGGCTTCTTAGTCCTAAAATACCCATTGAGTTTATTCCTTGTAAGGTTTCAAATAATGATATAGTAATCCTTAAAATTCCAGCCGCTCAAAACCAACCTACTCGATTTAGAGGGAAAGCGTCAATCCGGATAGGATCTTCTTGCAAATCATTAAATGACTACCCAGAACATGAAAGAAAATTGTGGTTGGGTTTTGAAAAAAAGCCATTTGAAAAAAGGCCTGCAGTTATTGGGTTGCGCCCAAAGGAAGTGATAAATCTTCTTGATTGTGATTCATTTTTTGAACTACTCTGTGAACCAAAACCTTCGGATTTGGATTCAGTATTGGCAAAATTAAGACATGAAGATTTTTTGAAAGAGGATGATGCTGGTCGTTGGAGTATAACCAACTTAGGGGCTATTTTGTTTGCTAAAGATCTCAATAATTTCCAAGAATTAAAACGCAAACCCCTTCGTTTAATTCAATATAATGGTAACGACCGAACAGTCCCCCAGCCTTACAGGTTTGAATATTGTAACGGTTACGCTGTTAGTTTTTCAGAATTAATTAAAAAGTTGGAGACGTTAATTCCTCCAAGGGAGATTATTAGACAAGGGTTGCGGAGTAAAATACCCGTTTACCCCAAATTTGTAATCAGAGAACTAATTGCGAATGCAATGATTCACCAAGATTTTTTTGATACTAAAACTGTTCTTCATTTTGAAGTATTTGACAATCGTATTGAAATAACCAATCCCGGAAAGCCCTTGGTAGAGATTTCCAAATTACTTAATGTACCACCAAAAACTCGAAACGAAGCGATGTCAGCCTTTATGCGTAGGATAGGGGTTTGCGAAGAAGCTGGAACTGGTATTGATAAAGTTGTTCAAGAAACAGAAAAATTTCGGTTGCCTCCACCACTTTGGGAAATTCATGAAGATGCATTTCGGGTTAAAATTTTTGCTTTTCAGGATTTCAAGCCAAAAAATTTTACTGACAATATAAGGGCTTGTTATTTGCATTCTTGTTTAAAATTTTCGAAAGGCGAAGCGATGACAAACACATCATTACGGAAACGGTTTGGAATTGAAGAGAAAAACCGTTCCCAGGTTTCAAGAGTAATTAAAAATGCTCTAAGCAAGGATTTAATCAAACCTAAATCCACTTCGAAGGGAAAACGGTATGCACAATATCTTCCTTATTGGGCACCGTTGGATGAGTTGCCTGAATACTTTCCTTAGACTGACCTCTTGCACGACCTCAGTATTCTGGTATTCCGAAGCTACATAGTCTTATTTGACCGTCATTTGACAACAGGCCGTCATCCTAGCACCAACTCAACTGTTCATCAGCATCCAAGTACCTAATTCTTATTTGACCGCTATTTGACAACAAGGCTGAAATGACCTCTTGCACGACCTCAGTATTCTGGCATACCGAAGCTACATAATCTTATTTGACCGTCATTTGATTAATTGCCCTCATCCTAATATCAACCCAACCATTCATCAGCATCCAAGTACCTAATTCTTATTTGACCGCTATTTGACAACAAGGCTGAACTGACCTCTCGTAAGACCTCAGTATTCTGGTATTCCGAAGCTACATAATCTTATTTGACCGTCATTTGATTAATTGCTC
>MPNP01000201.1 GCA_002239085.1 Rhodobacteraceae bacterium bin131
GTTTGGATGGTCGGTTTGGTCGGGATGATTTCCACTATGATGAAGAGGCTGACAGTTATCGGTGTCCGGCGGGTCAGACACTGGTTCATGGGGGTGGCATAGAGCATGTCAAAGGCAAGCGTTACTTAGTGTATCGTTCACGTTCTGAGGTATGTGGTGCGTGTCCTCTCAAAGAGCAGTGTGTATCACCGAGCAAGACCTATCGTCGGCTGAAGCGTTGGGAACATGAAGCGGTGATGGAGCGTCATCGTCAGCGGATGGCTGAGGGTGACGGGGTGATGCGGCGGCGTGGGTCGGTGGTTGAGCATCCCTTTGGGACTCTCAAAAGTTGGGCGGGGATTCATTATTTCCTGATGCGTGGTCTGGCCAAGTGTCGTGGTGAGTTGAACCTGATGACGTTGTGTTATAATTTCAAGCGGATGTTAACCGAGGTTAATGTCCCCACTTTTATCGCGTATTGTCAGGCTCGAATGGTGCGTTCAAGGGGGTAGTGTGTGATGATTTCTGGGGTGGTGTGTATTTTTCGTGTATTTCGGTCAAAAAGGGCCTGAATCAGTGTTTTTTTGAGATTTTTTAGGGTGACGGTGGAGCAGTGATGATTGGAGGGTGGATTCAAATCTGATCACACTCTGAATGAGGGTCAAAACAACCTTAATTTGAGGATCAGGGTCAAGCCTTCTCATTAGCTAAAATTGAATACTTTCATAGTCTCCTTTGCCGGTGCGTCCGTGTCAACCCGCGTGCGACGATTACGAATAGACACGGAACGGAACCGCCCATCTCTTCATGCTGTCGGCTCCACTACTGGGATGGCGTCATGTGAAAGTCACCGACCGTCAGACCAAGCAGGACTGTGCCCATGTGTTGAAAGACCTTGCCGATGTTCACTGTCCCAAGAAGAACATTGTCTTGGTCATGGACCATTTGAACACGCACAAACGGTCCACCTTGTATAACGCATTCAATCCTGCTGAGGCATTTCGTCTAGCTCAACAGTTTAAGGTTCACCATACACCCAAGCAAGGGAGTTGGTTCAATATGGCCGCAATTGCAATCAATGTCATGACGCGTCAATGTCTTTCACGGTGTATCCCTGACCGTGCGATGATGGTTCGTGAAACGAAAGCTTGGGCGGGTTATCGGAATGAGACAGCCAAGCCGATTGATTGGCAGTTCAAAACCGAGGATGCACGCATCAAGTTGAAATCGCTTTATCCATCAATTCAATAAAGTTAGGATACTTGGATGAATCACGTCTATCAATTTGAAAACCAAAAGAAGCAATTTTGATATCAATTTTAAAAAAATTGTGAGAATGGCTGGTATAAATTTAAACTGTAACTTATTAGAATAACAGAACTTCTAGGAAAATGACCTTGATGAAAAAATTACTAGTTGGTATCTAATTCGGAATAAATAGACATGCCCAAAATTTGAAGCTAATACTATCTGTGATACAGATATCATCCTCTGCAAAGTATAAAGCAGATGTAAGGTTCGTGGGCTAAGTATGATTGAAAACGTTAAACATTTAGGGGACTAATTGCTAGTTGATGAATAAGAAGAAAGAAATCCTTAGTGAGATATTTCAGGATTGTGACTCTAAGGGAGATTATGAGTTCAACAACGATTTCGTTAAGAAAATTTCTACTATACACGGGTTCAGAAACCATAACGATGTGACAAAAATGGATCATTCGGATTTGCTACCCAATGATATTCTTCAAAGAGGATTTTGTGTGGTTCATTTAGGAGGTGGAAATCATAAATTCATCAATTGTGCAAAAGACTGGTACCATCAATTTGAGCCTATTTTGGAATCAGAAAAAGAAGAGTGGGACTACAAACCCAGTTTACTGAATCATACTGATAATAGTGAAAGCAATATCATTTCAATGGTATATAACCAACGACTAATTCACAAATTTCTATATGAAGATATAACTGCTGATCCAAAAATATACATGTCAAGGAGAACAAAAATTACTGCTGAATATATTGCCGGAGATGAAATTATTTCAGCAAAATCTTTACAAATGGAAATAGATGCAACTTTTGAGTATAATAGAGAAGTGACCATTATAGAAGGTAAGAATTCATTTCCCAGTGATTTTTCTGTTTATCAGTTGTTTCATCCAAACCTTTACTATCACCAAAAAGTTGATAATATCGCTAAAATCAATTGCTGCTATATATTGCAGAAAAAACATAGAAACGTTGGTATAATAATTCGACTATACCTGTACGAATTTTTAGACAATGAGGACATTGCATCAATTAAACTTTTACGTAAGAAACAGTATACATTTAAGCCGGTTAATTTTGATGAATGAATTAGATGTTAAGTACCAAAATACGGTGCTCAAAAAAGATGTTTTAAAGGTATTAAAACAACTACCTGATAAATGCATAGATATGATTTATTCTGACCCGGATTACAATGTTGGGATAAATTACGCTGGAGAAAAGTACACAAAACAATGGGATGAATACATTGATTGGTATTGTTCTCTGATACGCGAATCGATGCGTGTCTTGAAGATTGAAGGTAATTTGTTTACAATCAATTATCCAAGACAAAATGCTCATTTGAGAGTGAAGTGTCTTGAAGAAATATCTTACGATATAAATGAATATGCTTGGGTATATAACACCAACGTTGGGCACTCAAAACGAAGATTCACTACTGCTCACCGAACCATTCTTCACGCAACAAAAAGCAAAGTGAATAATTTTTTTAAGAATCAGGTGGCTTTACCTTACAAAAACCCTGAAGATAAAAGGATACAGAATCGAATTGCAAATGGTGAAAAGGGTAGAATGCCTTATTCATGGTTCTATTTTGATCTAGTCAAGAATGTATCTAAAGACAAAACTTTTCATTCCTGTCAAATACCGCTAGGTTTGACAGAAATGCTTATTAACGCATCAACGAAGCCAGGAAACAGCGTGTTTATTTTGTTTGGTGGAAGTGGATCAGAAATTATTTTAGCACAAAAAATGGAAAGGATATATTTATCTTGCGAAATAAATATAAATTACTATCGCATGATTAAGGAAAGGATCAATAATGACGGTAAAATTAGATCTGATTTCAAATGCTTATCTGCAAACAATAATTGAGTTTGTATTTTTTTCGAATCCAATCAAATTCCAAAGTCTTTTACTCGGCAAAAATTGAATTAAACCCTCTTACCTCATCATTGAAATATCACCAAAGTAGTTGAAATTGACGAATGCAAAATAACTCTCAAAAGAAATCAGCCTCTGATTGGCTTGAGATAATCAAGCAAAAATCAAAGAATGCTGGCGATGGTAAGTGGCTTGAAGATCTTGTCTGTGATATTGCTTGCCGTGTCCCTGATTGGAATTTAAAAAAGGCTATGAAATGGCAGGATTGGCACCCAGCTAATCCCGAACTTAAATCATCAAATAAGGATTTAGGAATTGATATTGTTGGAGAACGATATGACGGCAGTAACATAGCCATTCAATGTAAAGCACGCCAAATCTGGGGGGGGGGTAGAGATAGTACCCTTACTATTGCTGATTTAAAAACATTTATTGCCATCACTGACAACACCACTTGGGTTGAAAAGTGGGTTGTCACTAATGTCGGTTTCGCAGAAAACCTCAAACAACAAAATCTCTCTCGAGACGAAAACAATCGAATTAAGATTGTTGACTTTATTACTACAGTAGAGTTTCTTGCCAGACTTGAAGATGAGGACCGTGACAATGAGCTTCTTACAGAAGTACAAGACATTGCTGTTGACAAGGTCGTTAGTGGATTGAAGGCCCATGAGAAGGAAGGTCGGAAGAACTGGAAATCTGGCGAGTCTCGTGGCCGTCTCATTATGCCCTGTGGCACTGGAAAGACACGGGTTTCTTATAGGGTAACTACCGAGATCGTCAATGCAGATGAAATTTTCGTAGTTCTTGTACCCTCAATTGCATTAGTTTCTCAGATTAAGCGTGATTATCAAACTCTAGCAAGGAGATTTGGGGTATCAATGCGAACACTTGCAGTCTGTTCTGATAAGACTGCGGGAATAACAGAAC
>MPNP01000202.1 GCA_002239085.1 Rhodobacteraceae bacterium bin131
GTCGTTGTACCACAGGGGATAATAACAAAAGGCCAAATAGTGGAACCTTGGCTGCGATGGCTGAACTTGAATCCGGTAAAGGCGCGGCTTTCGATTCGATTGAGGATTTGATGGCTGATCTGAATGCGGAGGATTAAACGGAGTAGCAGGTTCAAAAAGGATTTTAAGCGCATCAAAGCCCATCCTAGACACAGAAAGGGAATTGATGAGCTTCTGACCAAAACCCTAGCCATGCTCACCACCAATACAACTCTTCCGGAGTCTTTTAGAGATCACAAATTGGTCGGCCAATGGCAAGGCTATCGTGAATGTCATCTCAAACCTGACTTACTTCCCATCTATCGCTTATCTGATGATTGGGAAGATAACAATTATGGTCCTCAACTAAACCTGATACGAATAGGAACCCATAATGAATTGTTTGATTAGCCCATCTATAACACTTTTCGTCCAACAATAATTTTTGGGCTTTTTTCTGACTTTACATTTCTTATCAGAGATTCTTCATGGTTGGACGATATTCATGGACTTGTTGTGCCTTGCCACATCAATGTTCAACAATTTGGGCCATGAACAAGGTCAGGATTGCCAGATGAGCAAAGACATGTGAAGGATTGTGTTGACCATGGCCGAAATTGTGTTCCAACCGATATCCACCAACATTAGATGGCAAAAGTTGTTAACGTTTTTTGTTGAAGTTCCATCGCGCACTTACCACCTGGATAATGTCAATCCCATTCCGTTCAGTCTGAATTCATGACTCTTTTGAATATCCATCCAGTCGGAACGCATAGGTCATTTTACAAGCAGTATGCGATCTTGTACATGATTGCTTCAAGCTATTAAATATTCAATGCCACACATTAAAGAATACCATTTTTATTTTTTCTTCTAGTGGGAGTGTTGCTTCGTTACGCCCACCAATACCATTTCCCTCAAGTCTACATGTGCCCTTAGAACAATAACACCTCTGACACCCTCTCTTGAGAGAAACTATTCTATTCCCCAATCAGTGGACGACTAAGTAAACAATAGCATTGGCTTATATCCGCAACAATCATCCATCAGAACGACCATTCCAGCCCTAACCGTAAACCATAAGCCGTGTCATCCGCTCCCAAACCATGCGCATAAACCATCCCTTGAACCGTCGTGTTTCCCTGATAGAGTGCACCCCCTAGATCCAATAGAAAACGTGTCGCTTTTGCTTGACTCTCAAGTGCCGCATCACCAATCGTTGCCCCACTCGCTTCATTCACAGCATTTTCAATGCCGGCAGAACCCCGCAACACAACTCGGCTGGTCTCACTTGCCAAAGCCATAGTTCGCTCCGCTCTGACACCCAATCCCGCTATCACCTGACGTTCGCGAGCAATCACAAGTAAATTATCCGTACTCCTGAACGGATTGACCGAAACATTCGATTGCTTCAACCAACCCCGACCCGTCACACGGGTCTCGTCATCCACGCTAAAGTGACGACCTCCTTCAAGAGCAAAAGACCATGCCATCCCTTTCGTCGCCGCACTCACCGGTCCCGATGATAGATTACTCCTATAACGTGTTCCCATCAATTGAGCCTGACCATACAGGTCATTATCGCCCATCACGTGAAGACCACCATACATTCCAAAGCCGCGCATCTTCAGGCGGCTTGAACCCGATGCAATGGACACGTTGGCTTCACCATTCACCTGCCGAAGACCAATCCATCCTGATGACCGGTCGCTCAACGCTGCCGTGATATGACCATGTACCGCTTGCTGGTCATACGAATAACTCATCCCTGTCGTTGTTTGGTCGGGTGTGTATTGACCTCGCCCTCCACAGACACCGATAAAATTCTGCTGCGTGGGCACATAGCATGCCATGGTGTCAATACGGCGAATAGCTCCCGGTAATGCTTCATAGGCTCCGGCATGCGCTTGATAACGGCGCATCCAATCCTCTTCTTGTGTGAAGTCAAGCATGTTAAAATCACCATCAGGATTGAGCTGAATTTCATTCAGTGGTCCATAAGGAATCCAGACATCAAGAGTGTGATTAGTGCGCCTATCTTCGCCTTCATAATCGGGATTATTATCGAAAACATCCATTCCATTCATAGCCAGTATTGTTTCACCACCCTCATTCACAATGCGACCATCTAAACGTTCCCATGGTTTACCATCCAAAGATACAAGATTAACATACAGCTTTCGTGGCGTTGCATTTTCTTCTGTGCTAGTGTCTTCTTCAGTCGGATTGACACCCGCTGCAAGAATGGCAATACCTGATTGAGCTCCAAGGACTCCTTTAGAGCCAATCGTCACGCGGCCACCACCCGCCATGAACACACCCGCACCGTGAGTACCATCCTCATCCTCGCTCTTTTCACCACCCATCACTGTGCCATTAATACGAACCGAAAGTGGTTGATAGCCTTCAGAATCCACAAGCTGCCGGGTGTCATCATCGTCAACACTCGCTGCCGGAACTCTATCAATTTCGTCAGCCTCGTTTAACCGACCAAATTGTATACCATAAGCACCAACACCATTCGCCGTGATATTTTCAACGATAACCTCACTCGGCCCGATACCATCATTATACACGACTATACCATGTGCATTAGCCCCCTCAGTCGTTATAGTGTGACTATTACGAGTGGTAATACTAATTTTTCCTTCCTCAGGATGTTGATTATTGACATGAATCCCGTGGGATTCGTCACCCGTGGTTGAGATACTTCCCCCGGAAAGACCAACGGCTATTTTATCGCCAAGGGTGTCTTCGGTATCTTCTTGAGGGGCTTGAAGTCCTTTATGATGGACATAAATCCCGTGAGAACCTGCTTTCTCGGTGGTGATTGTCGCATTCCCAATAACACTTATACCGATGTTTCCTGTGCTTAAAACAGTGTCATGAAAGGCATAAATCCCGTGAGCACTCTCTCCCGTGGTTGCGATGCTTCCACCAGAAACTGGTATTGTTATATTTCCATTGTTTTTTCTTTCGTCTGACGCTGCCCGATGTCCATAAATCCCGTGAGCACTCTCTCCTGTGGTTGCGATGCTACCTCCAGTGAATGAAATATTGATATTACCTTTCTTATCTTCTGAACCCGGCAGTGATTGGCGTCCATAAATTCCGTAAGCCTCCATACCTTCGGTCATGATATTCGCTTTTGAAACCGTTATACCGACATCACCTGTCATTAAAAGATGTGCATAAATCGCGTGAGAGTTATCAGCTTTGGTGGTGGCGCTACCCTCTGTGACTGAAATATTAATATCACCTGTGTGCTGTTGATATCCAAAAATCCCGTGAGATTCTGCTTTCTCGGTGGTGACGCTCGCTCCCGTAACCTTAATATTGACATCAGCTTTCATACCCGTAGAAGATAAATCTCTACTTCTCCAACCATGAACGCCGTGACTACTATTACCTCGGGTGACAATACTCCCATTTGTAATCTCAATGCTACCTGTGTTTTCAAAAGATAGAATAATCCCATGAACATCTTCAACATCAGATTCACCTTCAACCCCAGTGGTGATGCTCAGATCCGAAACCGAAATATTGGCTATACCTGACCCGTACCTAGTTACAAAAATTCCGCTAGCTTGCTCGGAGGCGATACTTCCCCCAGAGACTGAAATATCAATATTACCGGAGCCCTCATGTCTAGCATAAATTCCAGCATTTCTAGATCCTCCCACAGAGGTCTCAATTTCTCTATCTGAAACATTAATGGTAATATCGCTCGTTTCAGCGTCACCACTCAATCTACAAACGATGTTGTCTGAAGATCCTGTAGCGGGCAAACCACTATTATTTTCAGTATTAGCTGTGGCGGAACAGGTGAATACTTCCTGAGCTGAAACATTGACTGGTAGAAACACACTCCATGAAACAAGCAAAAATAGAACTGACAACAGGCCAAAATAACGGCTTGTCATTAAGTAGACACGGTTAAGTCTATTGAACTGAAAGTATGGAATGAAAATCTTTTCAAAGGACGTGCCGCTCAAATTGCGTTGCTTGTTATTTGCTGTTGACCTAAGCTGAAACAG
>MPNP01000203.1 GCA_002239085.1 Rhodobacteraceae bacterium bin131
CTCTTCCTCAAGCATTAGTCAGTCTGAAGTTGGAACTCATATTGTGTCATTTGCCAGTGGAGTGCGTTCGGCTTTGAGGCGTAATCCTGATATAATCGTTGTGGGTGAAGCACGGGACACGGAAACCATCAATGCAATGCTTGAGGCAAGTTTCACAGGTCACCTTGTGTATACCACAACTCATGCGGCATCAATCGAAGATACGGTTCGCAGGTTAGTCGTCAGTAACTCGGCTAGTGAATATGAGATCAAAGCATATGATTTAATGAGTACATTACAAACGATCATGGTGCAGGAATTGGTACTAAAATCTCATCAAGCACCAGGGTTGGTAGCAATTCGTCAATCACTACGTTTTACTGAATTGATTCGGGAAGAACTATTAGGTACCTCTCTTGATAATTGGCCAAACTTAATTCGGTCGTATCCAAAGGTTGGCAACGTTGATGAATTGACTGATGATTTTGTTTAGGAAAATGCCTTCCACCGTTTCCTGATTAATCTATTTTCCAATGATTAAATTTAACACGCACAAGGAGTAAGTGATGATAGGTGACTGTAACCATTGGCGTGATACACAAAAACCCGCTCGATTTTTCATGTTTGACCCACGAATTGTTGTATTCGTCGGTTTGTTTCTTCTTCATATCAAACTTTGGACTTTTGTAGTACTTGTGATGGTCGCCATTATCAACATTGTCTTGGAATATAGAGGGATACGGATTACCCATATGCATCGCATACTTAAAACCTATCTAACAGGCCCAACAATTCCGGCAAGAGGCGTTGCTAATCTTCGGTATGCCTCAGAATATTATATGGAAGTAAATGTTGACTCGAAGAAACCCGAATGGAAATCGGAGCAAAAGACCCGCAGTCCAGTTTCACACAGTGAATGAGTTCAATGATTATTCATGCGATTAATGTTCAGCTTGGTTGATTTCAACCTCCTTGAGGCTTTGGGTGTAAACATCAAGAATAGGTGTGGATTGATTACCGTGTTGGTGCTCCAATTCATCAGCATGATTTAACACCGTTACCAAGCAATCTCGGGGTGAATCATACCCACTCATAGCCCGGTTAAATTCATCAAAGTTAAAGAGCGCTTCGGTGATCAAATTCACGTCATCAAAAAATGTTTGATCTTTTGATTGTTCTAATCCAGGAGCCAAGTCAAAGGGCCCACGGACAATGAGATATTTATTGGCTCTCAGGTGTGGCGTCCAATATTGTCCGGTATAAAATGATCTCGCCTTTACGAGAACTGATTCCATCAAATAATAAAATTCTCCTTCTCGGAGTTTTTGCATATCGCCGATTTTCACGCGATCTTCAACGACAAAATGTGTATCTGGTCGGTCAACCCATTTGGATCCGAGCACGCCATCCTTGAATGTTTTTCCAGATGATACTTGTCGCCGATGAGTTGCAAACTTGCGTTGCAAAAAGAACCAGGTTTTGTGGGCATCTTCCATTGCCCCAGCAATGGTTAATCGGGCATTTGCCGACACCGATTCAGCAATTTGGGGTGATACCGCCTGCATTGCCGCCATATCCTGGGCGGCAACCACAATCATAAAGCCCAAAGATCGTGCCTGTGCCATCATGGTATCAATTCCCTTAACCATATAATATCCGGCTTCGTCAAGAATGACCATAAAGGGAGTGGCGGATTTCGTTGGTCGGGCATCAATAAGTTTTTGTTTTGAACCAACAATTGTAGAACCGGCGACCTTCCCCATCATCATCTTCAAAATAGCAACAATAATTCGTCCACAATTCTGCATTTCGATTGGAGCCTTTTGTAGTGCAGGCAATAAGACTATCAAAATACGTCGGTTGAGAACGATATCCTCAATGTCAACTTCCCCAAAGGGTGTTCGAAAAATATGACCATAATCATCGGCCAGTGATCCCAATGGTTTGGTAAGTTGCATTGTCAAAAAGCCGTGCTGCTCAGCCGCTTTGCCAATTTGGGGCAGGCCATTAAGGGCGTTACTTAGGTTAAATCCCGGCAGCGAATCAAAAAAGCCCTTGAGGGCAAGCCGTGAAGTTTTAGAGAATTCACCGTTTAACGACCGGAGGTATAACTCAATCATACCACCACGAGAACGAATATCATTCCAAGCCGCAGGTGGTATTTCACTGACATCTTGAATGGTTTTATTGTTAATGTAGCCCTTTTTGAGGCCTATTCCTAACGGGAGGTAATCCCGTATTGACTGAACATCAAGGAGAACATCTCCAGCGTCTCGCATATCACATAAGGCTCGTATTGCTGATGTGACGAGGGCCATTGCTCGGTGCTTCCACATTTCACCATCTGTACCCTCGCCCATTAAAGATACGATTAAATTCATCAGCTGGTCAGGGGTGCCATGAGTGAATGGATTCAAGGTGTTGGATTGAACGTATGGACTTCCTGCCGAGTTATCGCGCCCATCACCGATATCAGTAAAGTTAAGGATACGATAATCGTCCTCTCGTCCGAATTTTGAAGTCAGGGACCAAGCTCGACCGTGAAATTCAGTTGTTCCTTTGCCATCAACAAACAAAAACCCGGATTGCCACATGAGGCTTTGCGATACCCAACCAAGTAACAACTCGGTATTGTGTGTAACTAGGAAGGATTCCATTACAAAAAGACCGAGGGTAGAATCAATCTTAATACAGGACATTTCTTTTTCTAAAACTTTCAATTTAGACATTTCCTCTAATCCAACTTGCTGCGGTATTTTGCCCGAAGCAATGTCTGAGTGTAATTGCCGAGTTTGCCTGTTTGCTTCCTTTTGGCTTAAAAACCCTTCAACTTCAATAATTTCAAGCTCAATAGGATTGCTAATTGTGCCGACTTTTAACTTGTTTTTATGAAGGGTTAATCCGGGAACTTGAACGTATAAAAACTTTTCTGTTCCATCGACAACTTTGAAGGCTAAGCCACCCACCGACCAGATGACTGATTGCAGTCTTGTACTTTCTGATTTGTTAAGCAATTTGAATTTTATCGCATGACCTTGAGTTGAAGCGAAACTTTCGAATCCACGTGCATTGATAAAATGTACGAGCCAGTTGATTCTTTCTTGTGCTGTTCCTTGAAGGTCAAGTGAGCTATCCTTTGCGGGCAAACCATGGGAGCCCCAATGGTTTGCCCATGAGTGACAAAGATGCGTGTTGGCACGAATTTTGCTTGTACATGAGCTCAGTTGGATAAAAAATTTTATACCCATATTGTGTGTCAGTTCCAACTGTATTCCAATATCTGCGGCGGTTAAGACGTCCCATACGGGAGCCCCCTCAGAGGAAGTTTGTAAATTAACTTTAAATTGTCTCTTAACACGCCACAAATGGTCACGCGAGCACTCTGAAGTTCTACCATCAGCGAAATGGATTCTGACGACAGGAAGCTTGCCTTGAGGAAATACTCCTGAAGTATTGATTAGTTTACCGTTAGGGTCAAAAACTTTAATTCCCGGTTTTAATTCATCGATTGTTAACCAACCGAATTCAGTCAGAACAAGCGTGTCATTTGTGAGTGCTTTACCAGAGCCGGTAGTTCCCAATACGAGTGCATGTCGACGGGCATCATCATTCGTGACCCAAATTTCTTCGTTGGTTTTGAATTGACAACCGAGATAAAGCAACCCCTCCCCCTTTCGATACCCTCGCTGTCCACCCGGAAGAGGGTTGGAATAGTCGTGTTTTACCCAAGGTAAAGGAAGGCGAAATGGAAGGCGAAACTTTTTCTTAAAAAACCAGTATGAGTAACCAC
This sequence comes from Rhodobacteraceae bacterium bin131, assembly GCA_002239085.1. GTDB lineage: Bacteria > Pseudomonadota > Alphaproteobacteria > Rhodobacterales > Rhodobacteraceae > MPNP01. Next base: position 3,770 of record MPNP01000203.1, read on the forward strand.
TCATAAACGGAATTATTCCAATCCATGATAACGGAATTATCAGAATAGTCATCAGTGAGATGGTCACAGCAACTCGATATATATTTGGTTGACTCAAGAGCCCAAAAACTTGAGTACTATCCTCTTTTGAGCTCTCGTTATCATCAGTTTCCTGAGAATATTCCATCGGTTTCAGGATGGCTAATTGGGGATCAAATTCGTATAGCCATTATCCGTCATAGCCGCAAGAATACTCGCGAGAACGACTG
>MPNP01000204.1 GCA_002239085.1 Rhodobacteraceae bacterium bin131
GTACCGGTGGCACCTCATCGTTGACAATGGTCAGGGTCGCCAAAGAACCACTCAGATGGCGCACATAATGGTCGCCAAGGTCATCCACCGGGTCATCTGCCGCTTTAATCCGCAGTTCAATCGTCTCGTCGGGCTCCAAGTCAGTATCATCGGTGATGGTCACGACAAGGTTCTGCGTCGTGCTGCCCGTCGGCCCAAACGTCACCGACTTGGGACCAATACTGTAGTCGGTATCATCGGTTGCCGAACCTGTATTCAGTACCTCCACGGTGAACGTGGTTTCGGCACCCGGAAGATGGCTCACCGTCACCGGTACATTTAAGGTTCCACCATCCTCATCTACCGAAGCAGTGCGCTTCGTGGTGCCCGCCGCGTCATTGCCAAACGCAATCTTGGCATCGTCGTCATCATCATCGATGATTGTGATCGTTGCGACATTGGCACCAGTTGACACAGGTGTCCAACCAGCATCCTCGGAAGTCAACGTATAGATGAAGGTCTCGTCACCTTCCACTAAATCGTCGTCGGCGAAGCCAAAGTCCAATGTACGCGATAGTTCGCCCTCTGCTATCGTATATTGACCACGTAAGATTTTATTGGCCGGCAAATCAGGCGGGTCATCGTCACCAAAATCAAAATCGCTCAAATCCACGTCGACACGACTAAAATCCACACTCCCGACCAAAGTGAGGCCGCCAGGGGGAGCGGCTTGGGTGAGGGTAATCGTCGGATTCACCCCTTCTCCCTCTTCGGCGGTCGCGGTGCGGGTGATCATATAGGTCTTGGTATTCACCGGTGTCCCCGACCCAACGACCCACGCACTGAAGCCTGCCGCATTCGTCGCCCGCACCCGCACTCGATATGGGTCACCATTGTTGAGACTGCTAATGGTCTGCGTTGCCGTCGTGCCACTTCGGGTTACCGCAATCCAGCCATTCGCGGAGGAGTCCGACGGGCCTGTCTGCACCGCCTCATCGTCCCCCACCATGCCGACTACCGCCGATGTGTAGTGCACGTCATACCCAGTCAGTGACACACCCGACGGGAGATCGGGCGCGGTCCACGTCAAATCCAGCTGCGCATTGCCCGGCGAAGCCTGAAGGCTTGTCGGTACCGGTGGCACCTCATCGTTGACAATGGTCAGGGTCGCCAAAGAACCACTCAGATGGCGCACATAATGGTCGCCAAGGTCATCCACCGGGTCATCTGCCGCTTTAATCCGCAGTTCAATCGTCTCATCAACTTCAATCACCGCATCATCGGTGATGGTGATACTGACGTTCTTCGTTTTATCGCCTGTTGCCGCAAAGGTCACCGTCTTGGTACCAATACTGTAGTCGGTATCATCGGTTGCCGAACCTGTATTCAGTACCTCCACGGTGAACGTGGTTTCGGCACCCGGAAGATGGCTCACCGTCACCGGTACATTTAAGGTTCCACCACTCACATTTTCGGCCACTTCGCCCATGTATTTCGCCGTGGATGCCGCGTCATCGCCAAACGCAATCTTGGCATCGTCGGCATCATCGTCGTTAATGGTAACCGTCGCAAAATTGGCTCCAACAGACGCCACAATCCATTCTCTCAATGAAGAGGATAGGGACGCCGTGAAGGTTTCATCATCCTCCACCAAATTATCATCGGTAATCGGGATTATTAGCGTCGCACTGGTCGCACCGCCGGCAACCGTCACCGATGGCGGTGGTGAATTCAAGTCAGCGTCCGTAGCCGGACTATCGCCAGTATAATAGTCCACGTACAATTCAAGGCCACCAGGAGGTGCACCCACTCCAAGCGTGACCTCAAGACTCGCACTTGAACCCTCGACAACCGTCGCCGTTGATGCTATGGCATAGGTATGGGGATTGAAAGGCGTGCCTGAGCCAAAGACCCATGCACTCGCTCCGACGTCATTCGCCGCTCGTACCCTTACCCTATATTCTGTTCCGTTTTCAAGTTCCCTGATTGCCTGTGATGCCGTCGTGCCGCTTCGGGATACCGCAATCCAACCGTTTTCCGGCCTGGCTAATCGTCCCATTTGAACCACTTCACCGTCGGGGACCAATCGAATCCCTGTTGATGGTGCTGAAGTGTAGTGTACATCATACCGAGTCAGTGTTGTACCCAACGGCAGAGCGGGTCCCGTCCAAGTCAGGGTCAGAGCTTCAAAACTTGGTCCGACCAGAAGGTCAGTCGGTTTCGCAGGAGGGTCGTCGTTGGTGATGGTGATCGTAGCTGTCGAACCGTTTGGATCGCGCTGGTAATAATCCCCCAATTCACCGGGTGATTCACCCGCGGCAGCGATTTGAAGTTCAATCGTCTTGTCGACCTCCAGAAAAGTATTGTCGGTGATGGTAACAGTGACATACTTGGTCTTGATCGTATCAGCGGGCCCAAAGGTTACCGTCTTGCTCGTAATGCTGTAGTCGGTGTTCTCGGTTGCCGAACCTGTATTCAGCACATTGACCGTGAAATCCGTTGACTCACCCGGCAGATGACTCACCGTCACCGGAACCTCCAAGGTTCCGCTATCCTCGGCTACCGAAGCGGGGTAATTCTTGGTGCCCGCCGCGTCATCGCCAAACGCAATCTTTGCATCGTCGTCATCATCATCGATGATTGTGATCGTTGCGACATTGGCTCTAGTTGACACAGGGGTCCAACTAGCATCGTCGGAAGTCAGCGTATAGGTGAGGGTTTCGTCACCTTCCACTAAATCGTCGTTGGCGAAGTCAAAGTCCAATGTACGCGATAGCTCGCCCTCTCCTATCGTTAATGGACGACGTAAGATTTTATTGGCCGGCAAATCAGGCGGGTTATCGCCACCAAAATCAAGATCGCTCAACTCCACGTCGTCACGACCAAAATCCACACTCCCGACCAAAGTGAGACCGCCAGAGGGAGCAGTTTCGCCAAGATTGACCAAGAGCGACGCACTTCTGCCTTCATTGACCTTTATCGCTGGGGTAATTGTGAAAGTTTTGCCGCTAAGTGGAGTACCTCTACTCGTCGCCCAAACACTGTTAGCAACCCTGTTCTTTGCCCGTACTCGAACCCTATATTCAGTGCCATTTTCAAGACCCGAGATGACCCGTGTAGTGCTTGTGCTGATACCTGCAACTCCTACCCAACCGTTTTCCGCCCGAGCATCTTGTTGAACGTCTGCATCGTCGGCAACCGAGCTGGATGAAGTGATGTCAACTTCATAGGTAACGGCTTCCCCCTGTGGCAGCGTCGGTGCCTCCCACGACAATGTTAGTTCTTGGTCGCCCGATGAAACCTGAAGGTTTGTCGGGGGGGGGGGAGGGTCATCGTTGGTGATGGTGATCGTAGCCGTTGCACCGTCTATATGGCGCTTGTAATAATCACCCAAATCATCAACTTCAATGTCGGCGGGGACGATTCGAAGTTCAATTGTCTCGTCGGGCTCCAAATCTGTCTCATTGGCGATGACGACAATGACATTCTTGGTCTTGTTCGAATCGTCGGGGCCAAAGGTTACCGTCGATCCCAGAAAGAAGTCACTACCCTCGGTTGCCGAACTCGTACCCAGCACCTCAATCGCGAAATCCGTTGAGGTGGCCGGCAGGTGGCTCACCGTCACCGGAACTTCAAGCGAACCTTGACCATTCTCGGCCACCGAAGCAGTGTGCTTTTTCACGCTCGCTGCATCTTCACCAAACGCAATCTTCGCTCTATCGCTTTCATAGTCTTCAATGGGTAAAATTGCTTTTGAACCTTTAGAATGGCGCTGGTAATAATCGCCCAAGTCATTGACTTCTTCGTCGGCGGGAACAATTCGAAGTTCAATTGTCTCTTTAAACTCCACTAATCCATCTTCGGGGGTGGTGAGATCTAAAAACAGGAGTTTTTTCGTTTCGGGTCCAAAGGTCACCGACTTGGCAATGGTGTAGTCAGCACCCTCTGTCGCGGTGCCGCCGGTCACCTCAATCTCGAATTGAGTTTCCTCACTTGGCAGTTTATTAATCGAGACCGCCACTTTCCTT
>MPNP01000205.1 GCA_002239085.1 Rhodobacteraceae bacterium bin131
CCTGCAAGCAACTTGCCGGCGTGATTGAACTTATTGACCAATCCGAACAAATTAACCATGTTCCAAGCAATAAGGAAGACGAGGGAATGGGCCTTTGTGCCGGGTCGTATTTGGGAGGTAAGCGAGCGGCTATTTTTATGCAAAACACGGCCTTAGGCGTTGCCATCAACTCTTTAGCAACTTTAATTCAGTTTTATCACATGCCCTTACCTATGCTTATCAGTTATCGCGGTGAGGTGGGTGAGAAAGTTGCTTGCCAAGTTGAAATGGCTGTTCATACCAAACCTCTTTTGGAGCAACTCAACATCCCTTATTATCACTTGTCTCATGCCAGCAAAGCAAGTCAAATTGATGGGATAATCAGGCATTGCTTTATGGCTAATAAACCAGTAGCTATTTTAACCGACGCTTACTTTTGGGATTCCGCATCATGATCCGTTATGAATTACTAAAACTCCTTAAGCCCCACCTGAAGAACCAGGCTATCATTTGTAATATTGGTGCACCTTCACAAGAGCTCTTTGATTTGATGGATCAGCCGTCTAACTTTTATATGCTTGGTACGATGGGATTGTGTTCATCGATTGGCCTTGGTCTTGCTTTAGTACAATCAAAAAAAGTGATTGCCATTGATGGCGATGGTTCGGTACTGACCAACCTAGCAACCCTATCCACAATTGCACACCATCCAGCAGATAACTTTATTTTGTTAGTCGTTGATAACGGTAGTTACGGGTCAACAGGTGACCAGCCAACTTATGCCGGAATGAAGACATCTCTTGCCCAGGTAGCGCGAGCTTGTGGGTGTGAAAATGTCCAAGAATGTGATGCCGAAGATACTCCGGCTGTTCTGGCCAAATCCCTTAAGGAGAATAAGCTGACTATCATTATTAGCAAATGCCAACCGGGTAATGTCAATGTTCCAGTGATTGACTTAGACCCAGTGGTCATTGCTCATCGCTTCAGCCAATCCCTTCTAAACTAACTATCTCAGTTAATTCATATGATGGCTCGGTGTGTTGACATTGAGCCACTCAATTGAATCGATAACTTTGAAAATCGGTTTTTTGGTAGAAGTGTGAAGATTATTTTATTGTAGCTATTCCGAGTTGATTACCTTCAAAACTAACAGTCATTCTGTCAGGTTGATTGACGCTCAATAGCTAAACACCCCAGAAAGTTGTTACTTTAATTCAGAAATTGGTCTGGTCCGCTGCAACGAGCAACAGAATATTCTGTGTGATTTGTCTTGCTAAACTACCTTAAGGCATTATATTAAGGCCTGATGAAAGGCTAGAAGCTATGCCCCAGAACATAGATGAGAGAAAAATGTAATCGTCTCAATCAACCAGCTACGGGTTCAACTGACAATTCTATCTTGGCAGGAGTTGACTAGTGCTTGATCATTTGTTTCCTGAGTGGGTTCAACCTGTGGTGATTCCGCCAACGACCAAGGAACGTTACCTTTCTTTTTATCAGGCTCTCAATCTACGTCGGCTAACTGAAGTGACCGGTGATTGGCATTATTGCCATTTCTTCTATTGTACCGCGGACCGACCACCGGTTCCAGTCGTTCTGGCAGGTGAGGGGATGGCGGTCAACACCAACCCGTCCCTTGGGACTCTTGGCATACGGAACATGGCCGATGAGCTGGTTGAAAAGAAAATCATCGTACCCACCAACCACCCCGTTTGGACCGCCAACCATTTCCGTGCTATCGCCGATTTAGCCTTGCGTGAGATTGGTTTTCCCTATCAACGTTGGATCATTACAGTCAATGAAGTGAACCAATGGCTTGATACTAAGAAACAGGTGGATGAGCTTGTGGCAAATTATCTGGCACCCCTAAGACAGCAGAAAAAAGGAAGAGATCGAGCGGTTTATGAAGAATGGCTCCAGACAATACGATTCCAATGACCCCTATTCCTCTCACTGAGAGTCAGCGTCTTCACCAGAAGGTCATGTACCATGTTGTCATGGCTATGCAAGACACTCCATTTATTCTTAAAGGGGTACAGCCCTGTTGCTGACACGTGGCTTACCCAGACATTCCATTGACCTTGATTTCGATTCCGGCGTTAACATTGTGAAACGAATCCAGCGTGCCATGGCTTCTTACGGTGCAGAAATCCTAAACCTGACCCTCGCTAAGAATACTAACACTGTTCAGCGGTTCAAGGTCCACTATCGGGATAATTCGGCTGGAATAACGAATATGCTGAAAATTGAAACTAGTTTTCGTACAAATCCACCTGACGACCTGGTTGAAATAGTTAATGGAATCCGGACCTATAAAATTGAATCCATGATTGAGCAAAAAATTGCTGCTGTAGAAAACCGAACACAAGCTCGTGATCTATATGATCTGGACTATTTGGCGAGTGCGTATGGAGACCATTTTACCCAAAGCCAGATTCAGAAAATGAATGCTCTTGTGGACAATGCTGATAGCCTTGTCAAACACTACGAAGTTGCTTTCAAAGATGACCGAATTCTGGCTGAGTATGTGCAGGCTGATGAGCTTGTACTGAAACTTCTGGAAAGTATTGCTGCCTTACACGAGGTGCCGACAGCAAATACTGACAATGTCCCTACGGCTCATCGAGAAGTTAGTAGGAAAGAGAGCCTGAGGAATGAAGACAAAAAGAAAGTCACACCCGGAACTCCACACCTAAAGTTGGGGAGGTGATGTTAATCATCTCACTGGTAAAAGCTTCAGTCGTAAAATTTTTGGCGGTTCCAATCGCTGGACTGAGATTGTCGAAGTGAATGTTTTCATTTCGGCGATGCCTTACAAACTTGGTGATTGTCTGAAGCAGCCGTCGGAATGATATTTCTTGATATTTTCATTGTCAAATAGTCATTTTAATATGATAAGATATTTACAAACATCAGTTGGTCATTACAGTGAATAACAAAAGTAAAACAAACATAAACAATCCCTTTCAACCGGGTTTTGGGGCACCGCCACCGATCTTGGCAGGTCGGGATATGCTTAAAAATAATTTTCGTGACCGGCTGAGCGGGATTAAGAATGGCATATGCAACCCAACTACCATAGTCTTAACAGGGCCACGGGGATGTGGCAAGACCGTTCTCCTTGGATGGCTTGAAGGCGAAGCTGAAAAGCGAAAGTTGACAGTAATCAATGTGGCTAGGGAAAACTTTTCTAGCATTGGCAATTTACTTCAATCCCTATACAAACAAATGTCATGGGCGGACCGGGCAAAGTCAATTTCCTTTAAATCATTCAAAGGACGAGTTGGCAATCCTGAGTTAAGCGCAGAACTCCAAGCAGATATTAGATACCATCAAACCAGCGACCACCCTAGTGGTCATTTCTTTAGGGAATTATTGCAAAAGATCAGCCGCAAGAAACCTGTTATCCTGATTGACGAGGCCCATAACATGCCACCCGAAGTTGGTAGTATCTTTTACGATGCATACCAGACAGTTAGTCGACATCACCCCATTATGCTAGTGATTGCCGGCACACCGGATCTAAAAACTGTTCTCGCTCGTTCGCATGCCACTTTCACTGAGCGAGCCAATTTTGAACGGATTGGACGATTACCAAGGGATGAGTCAAACCGTGCCCTTTCTACACCATTTGAGAAAAAGAATCGTTCATTACAGTTCGATGTCAGAGAGAAAGTGCTGGATGAAGCCCAGGACTACCCATACTTTCTCCAGCTCTGGGGTAAAGCACTCTGGGATGTCATGGACATGTACCATACTTGCTCTGACACTAAGCTCATGTTTGCGAAAGCCCACGAAATAACCCGCCAAGATCAACTTGAATTGTATTCCTACCGTTTACAAGAAATGCGCAACAATAACCTACTGGTACCTATCGCTGAAATGGCATGGCGGGTGGGTCCAGATAGGCAACCCACCCGTTACGATTTTGAACTGACTGTCCGGCATCTGTCCCATGACACCCCCGAACAAGGTGGCATGGACCAGAGCAGGGCTGAGCAGAAAC
>MPNP01000206.1 GCA_002239085.1 Rhodobacteraceae bacterium bin131
CATTTACAACTCTATGCTTTATCATTGAATTAAGAAGGAGATTATTAATGACACGAACATCTTTTGATACACTGACAACGACCAAGCTGCTTCAGGAAGCTGGGATTACTGAAAACCAAGCCGAAGCGATTACGTTTGCCATTAAAAGCGGTTTAGAAGGTGAACTTGCTACAAAGATTGATATACTCAATCTGGAAAGTAAACTGACCCAGTCAATAGCTGAGACGAATAGAAATGTGGCGGCGGTTAAACATCAACTCGACAAACATGATGAACGATTCGTCATGATAGATAAACAATTCGTCATGATAGATGACAGATTCGACAAGATGGATGACAGATTCGACAAGATGGATGAGCGATTCGACAAGATGGATGAGCGATTTGACAAGATGGATGACAGATTCGACAGGATGGATGTCAGATTCGACAAGATGGATGAACGCCTTACTAAACAAGAGATATTACTTGCTTCTTTCAAGAACAACTTTAAATGGATGTATGCATTTGGTAGCGCTATTTTAGTTATTTTGATTATGTTAGTGATTCCTGTGGTCATGGAAGTTTTCGCATTATAATCTTTACATCAGGTTTGCGAACACAACATCCCGACTTGGACACTATTGACTTGGTTGAAATCATTCCCTTATTCAGAATACTCCTTACCCATCCTTAATATTTTTCTCTCCAACAAGTGTTAATTACGGCTCAATTCAACTTTTTTAACATACCCTTAATTTAAAATATTACCCTATACCCGATAGTTACGTGTCCGCGGTCCCTCTAAAATCTCTCAAGTAGTGCCCATATATTTTAGGGATGAACCCGCTACAAACCAACACTCAATCTCTAACATGTTGATCAGAGCAACCAAATCAGGAACCGCCCAAGACGGTTTGCCACGCATGACCCATCGACTGGTGAGAACCAACGGTATGGTCAAACGGTCAAACCAATGACCTTGCCGCGGACACTGACACGTTTTGCCTGTTCGGATAACACAACCCTCCATGTTCGCACGACCGCGACACCGGATGAAATCCAAACCAAGATCTCTCAGGACATGGGACTATCACCACCGCTCATGAATGGACGCAAAGTCAGTAGTTTGACCGATTGATGCGGTATAAGACGGGATGAAACTCGCACGACACTCAGAACATTATTGATGTACTCAAGTGACTGAAGTGTAACTTAGTAGTGCCTCTTGAATTTTTACACCCCCATTTCTATTGGCTTTTGAGCACTTAATGTTAAAGATGGACTAACCTTGATGACATCCCAAATGCATTGTGCTATAGTGGTCTGTGAGAAACTTGCCAAATAGAGAGCCCACATGTAATAATCCTTCCAAATTTCGTGAATGGCGAGGTCCAATCTGTCTACTTCAATAGGTCGACCCTCTGTATTATTACTGAAAACTGAGAGATAAATTGCGCTAGGTCCACAAAGGTTGAAATGTCCTATTTAGGAACCTCAATACATCTCAATAACTCTGCCGGAAGATGGTAAATCCGTAGACGGAACTCCATTCCCTTACCGTGTATGGTCTATGCGAGCCATCTCGACTCTAAACATTGGCTCAATCATCAATCCCCCTATCTGATTTCCATCAATTGTTCTAATAATTCCTTAATTCCCGAAAATTAGGCAAAGCATATTCATGTTTGATTTCAAATAAACGGGAACGTTGAAATTCAGGCAAACAATGCTACAATTATTGGTAGGGGAAATAACAATGAAATACCGATATTAAGGGGAAATAGAAGTTGAATCCATGAGTTCTGACAAGCAAAAACCAATCGGCTCGGTCTGGCGTCCAGTACGCGATCTTGATCCATCACTCCACGGGTATGCCCATAGGGCAGCCAGGGAGGAAGCTGCCAATTGGAATGCTGTACGCAGAAAACTTGAAGATCCGAAGATTGACCGATCCGCCATGGATATCTGGCTCCGGGAACAACGGCGGGCCTTTGCAATTGAGACCGGCCAGATCGAGGGGCTCTATCTCCTGCGACAGGGGGTTACGGAAACGCTTATTTCCGAAGGGTTTGAGGGTGTACGGGGTGCCCATTCGGCGACTGATATAACCGACAACACCCTGAAGGGTCTGCTTAAGGACCAGGAAGCAGCACTGGAAATGATATTCGATCATGTCAGGAACAATCGCTCACTCACTGGCTCGGCCATCAAGGAATGGCATGCTCTCCTGACCCGTCATCAGGCCAGTGCCACCGGTATTACGCCGTGGGGCAAGCGGGTGGAAATACCCCTCAGGAAGGGACAATACAAGATTCGGCCTAACAATCCCAGGCGACGGGATGGCTTTGTGCACGAATTCTGTCCTCCCGAACAGGTCGCAACAGAAATGGAGAAATTTCTTGCCTTTCATGCGGGACATAAGGTTCTGAACTTGGCTCCGGAACTTGAGGCAGCCTGGCTTCATCATGAATTTGTAAGGATCCATCCCTTCCAAGATGGCAATGGCAGGATATCCCGTTTGCTGATGTCAATCCCTTATGTCCGGGCCGGTGAGTTTCCACCGGTGATTTTGGCCCAGAACAAGCCTGCTTACATTGACAGCCTTGTATTGGCGGATGCCGGCAGGTTTACTGCATTGGTCGATTATCTGGGTCGCTTGGCTGCTGACCGCTTGGGCGAAGCTGCGAACCGGGCCGAATCCATCTTTGCTGGCCGTACCTATTATCGCCATGGTAATGGTGGTATTACATCAAATGGTATCTATCATGGTGCAGAGAAAGGGCATGATCTACCACTGGTTGATGAGCCGGAGAATCCTGAAAACAACGATAACGAATAACGAACCACCTTCTTTGTCACCTCCGGCAGGTCCAGGGATGTAATCTTTTTCCTGGGACCGTTTGCTGATCAGACGACCTTAAAGCATTACAAAAAGATCCAAACATGAGGTCGCAGGGCTATCGCTTTCGAAATTTTACAGATAGTGTTGCCCTTATATGCTTTTTGGCTGTGGTACACATTGTCAGGAAAAACCATTCCACACCCGACCTATCTATTCACCGACAAACCGGTTTCTTGACTTTCGACATTTTAGCATTTTTAAAATAAATTTTTCCCATTTTTTGGGCATCTAAGTACAGTTCAATCGCATTTTTCTTGAGTTCAGCGATTACATGTCTGAACTCAAGAAATAGGAAGAATCTCATTGTCCATCCCGATGCTGGTTTTGCCCATTGCATCCGGTTTAGCGGGTATGAAGAGACAGATATGACGCTGTATGTTCCCTTGCCGTTACGGGTCACCAAAAAGGACAGGGTGGCCGTTTTGGCAATGATAATTTTAGGATATTACCACTGACTTTAAAATAATCAGCACAATATCATAAGTTTTCGTGTTGCGACTAAAGGCTCGTGGTGTTGACTTCAGGAAGTTCAATTTAAAGTATTGCAATAGCCTGCGGCCACTAATTTAATACTAGACTTTATAGTAACATTAGACGACAGGGGAAATGGTCTTCAGACTTTGCTTGTTAATCAACTCGTCTCGGCCGTGACAGCCAAGGAAACCAAACTGCCACAGAGCGGTCTGCGGTCGTAATCTTTAATTTGGCACAGATTGCTGTTTGGGTACTCCCTCATGACCGTGATAGAATGGGTCTAACAAAGAGTTACAATCCAGACCCAATCACGTCGTGAAAAAAATCCTTGCAATAGCAAAAAACCAATATTATGAGTTTCGCTGTCGTGTCATTTGACTGTCATCTTGATTATCGCTTTTCAATAGCTGCAATCCTGCACTTTAGTCAAATTAAAAATGTGGAACAAGAAACTAATGTTGATATATTGACTCGTAGGGTTTCATGATACACCTGTAATTGTGTATAAATTTCGAAAGGTCTTGATGATGCGTAGCCATGTAGATAACCCCTTCCCTAAATCGAGTCAACTCAATAACTTAACAATCAATTGGGAAATC
>MPNP01000207.1 GCA_002239085.1 Rhodobacteraceae bacterium bin131
TATCAACTTATCACACTAAACTCTGTCAGTCTGTTTTAAGGTTACCTTTATCCAATCTGACAATCTGGATACCTGTTTTTGCCATTGAACACACTGATGATTCTGAATCATTGTATCTTCCTTGGGGGTCTCATTCATTCAATCATCCTTGCCCCATTGGTCATTATTGACCCGTGTCCTTCATGTTCAGGGTCCAATCGTACAGTGAGCTCCATATTGGTCCGATTCAGACCAACCATCGCCATGAAGACATGAGCCCATTGTGGCTTCAATCGCCAGGCCCATTATGTGATCCTGATGGACACTGACCGCTCATCCGGATAAGGCCGATATCGATATCATCCGGATGGTCGCTCCATTGCTGGTGCACCGACGGGTTGGAACACGTTGTCAACCCGCCCGTCAAGGGTGGTATCGCAACCGCTGTTCAAGCACACCTGTTCGGCCGAGGAACCAACCGCAAGGCCGTCCGTGGTTAACCATCGGGTTCGAGTTCGTTGGCCCCATCTTGGTTCACTGTGGTCGCAACCCAGTGAGACACACTCGCGGAATGGCGGTGTGTTTCCCGCATATGACGGACCGAAGGATGGTCACGGCTTACCTGTGACCAAGATCTTCCAGTCGGTCCGGGTCGGCTAAGAGGCCCTCGTAGGCATGGATTTAACCCTGAACATGAAGGACACGGGTCGATGATGACCAATGGGGCAAGGATAATTGAATGAATGAGACCCCAGGGAAGATACAATGATTCAGAATAATCATTGTGTTCAATGGCAATAACAGGTATCCTGATTGTCAGATTGGTTAAAGGTAGCCTTAAAACAGACTGACAGAGTTAAGTGTGAAAAGTTGATAGGCCAGAGGGGGGTCTGACTTGCGTTTGGACAGGTCGGATTATGTGTGGAAAAAGGTGTTCGAAAAGGTGTTTTTGTGTGGGACACTCAGTTTGAAGTTGACAATTTGTACTCAGCAAAGGAATCTGGGACAATCAAATTATGGTCATTTGCTAGAAATTAGGTATTTTCTGGGCAGGGACTAGATTGAGGAGAAAGTATGAATGAAATTATTACTTACCTAGAACCGGTGAATTAAATGGCCAATGAAAGATTAACCGAAGAAATAGTTAGGGAAGAAATTAGAAAATATGATCCTTTAACATATGGTAAAATTCAGTCCTGGGAACAGATTATTGATCATAAGGACATAGCGAAATTGCTAAAAACAGCAAGTAAAGCAGATTCTGGGAAACCAGGATTTCCAGAGTTCGTTATCCGTTTTATAGAACGACCAGAGTTCGTAATTGTAATAGAATGCAAAGCTGATATTTCGGATCATTGTTCAAAAAACGCTCCATTTAATCCCAAGAAATATTGTATTGATGGAGTTAAACATTACGCTAGATTTTTGAGCGAAAAATTCAATGTCCTAGCAGTTGCTGTAAGCGGGATAAAGAAAAATAATTTGGCAGTAAATTATTTTTTCCATTACAAAGGAGAACAATCATCATACGAATATAATTCACACGGACCGTCAATTTTAAAAATTGACGGTTTTATGGATATATATCTAAATCAGACACAAACTCATAGGCAGGATTATGAGTTGTTACTATCATTTTCAAAAGAACTTAATGAACGCCTGAATAAATTTAAAATAAAGACAGGTGACCGTAGTTTGCTCATTGCTGCGATTCTGACAGCATTGGATGACCCGGCGTTTAAGGATTCTTATGAAAAGCAAGGAAACTCCAAAGTACTTCTCAACACGATAAAAACAACCGCAATATCGAAAGTTGAGAATCGTGTCAGAAATATAATGAAAAGAAACCTTGCTCCCGCATATTCTTTTATGGACGCCACTAACAAACTATTAGATGAGGATAATCTGATTTCTATTGTTAGGGATATTGATAAGTCAATTAATTCATTTAAGAAAACTCACGAATACTATGACCTTCTTGGACAAATGTATATTCAGTTTCTTAAGTATTCAAATTCAGACAAGTCTTTGGGGATTATATTGACCCCACCACATTTAACCGACCTTGCCGTTGGGTTTACAAATGTTGGTATTGGAGATGTTGTGCTTGACAACTGTGCTGGAACAGGAGGATTTCTTATATCAGCAATGAGAAAAATGATTGAATTATCTGAGGGAAACAAGGACGAACAAAAACGGATAAAACAAAGCGGTTTAATTGGAGTTGAGATAGATTCAACGATTGCCAATTTGCTATGTTGCAACATGTATATTCATGATGATGGCAAGAGTAATATATTGCTAGACGATAGTTTAAAAGGAACGGTAATAGAAGAAATAAAAAAGATGAAACCTACAATCGGCCTTCTAAATCCTCCTTTCAAAAAACAGGGGAATAAAGAGGAGTTTGAATTTGTTCTGAGTAATCTTGAATCCCTTAGGCCAAACTCAAAATGTGCTGCAATCCTGCCCATGCAATGTGCTTTAGCTTCTAAAGGTGAACGACTAGCTTTGAAGAAAGCTATTATGAAGAAGCATACGGTTGACGCAGTGGTATCTCTACCAAACAACGCATTTCATCAGACTGCTGGAACTATAACATGTATGATGGTATTTACCGCCCATAAACCACACCCAAAAAATGGTAAGGTGTGGCTGGCGTTAGCAAAAAATGATGGTTATGTTGTCAAGAAACACATCGGACGTGTTGATATAAATGATAAATGGGGATCAATTAAAGAGAAATGGGTATCTTCTTTTCACAATCGGGAAGAAACAACTGGGTTTAGTGTGATGCGTAAGTTAAAACCCAATGAAGAATGGTGTTCTGAGCCACATATAAGGAAATCTATAGATGAACTGAAATCCAGTGATTTTCAGAAATCAATACGACAGTTTGTAAGTTTTTTGCTTGCCAATGAGAAAATAGATAGTGTCATTAATTCCCCAGTTCTAAATGAAAATATAAACTTAAATGACAGGAAGTGGTCATGGTTCAAGGTTTCAAATATCCTAGATGTGTCTCTTGGACCATATACCGAGAAAGTTTTTTTGCAAGAAGGGAATACCCCATATATAACAAGGACTGCACAAAATAACGGTGTTGATTGTTTTGGCAGTCACAATGAAATATATAATGGGAATTGCATAACAATAGGAGCAGAGGGAGTTGTTGCATTCTACCAGATGGAGAACTTCTTAAAGGGGAATAAGATAAATGTTATCCGACACGCGAGAATGAATCCTAGAATTGGAATGTTTCTGATTACCATATTTAATTTTGTACATGTTGGTATTTTCAATTATGGCTATGCCCTTGTGATGAAGAGATTAAATTCATCTATGGTCCCATTACCAATTTTAATGAGGGGGGGGGGTAGAGAGAGTAGATTGGAACTTTATGGAAAAATTTATCGAACAATTCAAATTTAGTAATAACCTGATTAATATTGAAAACCAATATAATTCCAAATTAAATCACTGGCCCCTAAAACCTGGAAAATCCAAATGAATAAACCAAAATACCAATCAAGTTTCCTGATCATTCCTATCAACCAATTGCGAAAGAAATGAAGGAAGAAGTCCATATTCCTCTTACACCAGACGAACTAGTATCACGACACCGTTGAATTGATGTCATTAATTTGCATTATTCTCTGTCATATTGTAAATCAACAACAACAATTAATTGAGAGCAGTAATTCTTCCTCAATAATCAGGTCCATCGTGCATGCCTAACCGGTCGTATGGTTGGAGCTGATACTGGGGAGTATTGATAGAGGATAATGATGATGGAAAAGACAGGCAGAAACATTGACCGCGTGCATTTGGAAGAGGATGAGAAGCAGTGTTGACAAGACCGTATCAAGCGTGGCAAGGGTTCGGCTCAATCACGCTCACGGGCTCAGATTCTGTTGTGAGCCGACGAGCATCGTCCTGGTGGTCGATACAAAGACAAG
>MPNP01000208.1 GCA_002239085.1 Rhodobacteraceae bacterium bin131
GACATCCAGTGCGTTCAACTGGCGTTTGCGAGCGGTCTCTAACACACTGCGGAGAACGGCAAAGTCGCGTGCACCGTCTTTGGTTCGAAAGCTCCCCGAGATCTTCTGCTTGATTTTCAAAGGGCGTCTATCGCGCTCAGCCAGATTGTTGGTGGCGGGGACCAGCGGGTGATGCAGACACCGCAGCGTGTCATCACGATAATGAAAGAAGCGGAGAGCCAAGTTATGACCCGGGCGCCGGCGGGTTCGTCCCCGACTCTTTTGAGACTATGAAAGTATTCATTTCACCCTTTTATTGATTAATATTTTGCCAGTTTTTTTGCCAAACCCCAATCCTTACAGTCAAGTTTATCCTCGTCCTTCGTCCTATTCATTTTTGAACCCACTTTTGTTTTCAACAATGATCCTGTTTCTTCTTGACTTAGTGAATTAGCTATGATTCACTGGTGGTGAACAATCAATTATTGGTTTCAATTGAGGATGAACTATGTCAATACGACGGTACCAGGGACTTCTGCCCCGCTCAGCGGTTCAGTTGTTACCCTCTAGTTTTGGCGATTATGTTGTTGCCACGGACAATCCGGTCCGGGCGATTGTTGCGTTTGTTCAGACGCTTGAGCTGGACGCGGTGGGATGGTGATGTTTGGAGGGTGGATTCAACCCTGATCACACTCTGAATGAGGGTCAAAATAACCTTGATTTGAGGATCAGGGGCAAGTCTTCTAATTGGCTAAAATTGAATACTTTCATAGTCTCCAATGATAACTGGAAACAGTATTCTAAGAAAAAGGCAGCCTGAGTTGATTGAAATGTCGCAATCTGAGAATCGCACCCATTACGACTGGGCGTCAATCAGTGACAGGGGAAGATAAACGGTTTGCTGCAGGAGCAAGAAAAAACGGACTTGTACAAGGCACGGTGAACCTTTTTTAAACTTTAACGATGGGAGGGTATTGTAAAGATAGGTGCCAATCCAAGTGCCATTGATGCGGCAAACTTGTCTTGAAACAGGATGCTTGATGGAGATTGACATCGTGGATAAAGGAGTGGAGTAAAACACTACGGAGAATAGAAGTCAAGAGACTAACCCATTCCACATATTCCGAATGTTTTTTACCAATATACCATATATACACTCCAAACAGGTCCTAATACTTTTTGACCTCCTGGTTCCCCATAACATTTATATCTTTCTTGAAGATATTTTTCTAAGTCTGTCGCACCAGCGTAAGACAGACCTTTTTGAATAATCTTATACATCGCATGATTTGGAACTTTATTTTCATTTTTAAGTGTTTTCACTCTCTGTTCTACGTCTGTTGACATACCCACTCTGCAACCCATTTCTTTAGCCTCTCAGTTATGAAACCCCTGCAATGTAACTTAATGCAATTATTGAGAATTTTAACCCTTTATTTCCAAACTATCGGTATACATTGCTTCCTTGGTTGGATTTTATCATGATAGTTCTACGTCAAAATATATTATTCTGTTCTAATCATTCAGTAACTTTAGTTTGATTGAGGTGTTACAGAAAATTAGCCCATCTTTAACATTTTTCTCTCCAAAAAGTGTAAATTAAGGCTAAATTCAACTTTTTTAACATACCCCGATTTTAAAATATTACCATACCATATTTCCGATAGTTAACGTGTTCGAGGGTCCTCTATAATCCAAGGCTATCCCAAATTGCGACATTTTTCAAATTAATATACCAATACTTAATACATTACAAGTTGCCCTTAACCGGCCTTAATCTCTGCTATTATACGTCTTTAGTTTGCAGGAAAAGACAAAACAAAAAATTGAAATTTTAGATTAAACCTATATTATCTGGTCTGCAAGCTCCCCATTAAAATGTCATCTTGATTGACGCTAAATAAATCGATTACTTCAATGCCCCAAGAAATTACTACCAAGAAAGAACTCGCGAAAATATTAGAATCACTGTCAGAAAAGGCAACTTTTCAAAGAGATTTGACATCTGAAAAATTCTCCCGTAGGGAATTTCAGGAGAATTCAGAAAATAATAAGCTAAAAGGCAAATTTTTCCCAGCACTTTTTGATGTTGTGATTACGGATTACGAACTTGAATGTATTCTTCCAACTATGAGAAAACTGCTTGATAGATTTATTGATTCCGAATCTGACCAAGTAGGTAATGGGCTAGCTAAGATTGCGGGTGGTGTTTCATACCCTATTCCTCTAACGGATTATATAAGAATATTGATACGTTCCTCAGCTATTTTGGGTGGGAAGCGAACCGCTGAATTGTTATTCAGTTGGATTAAGGGTGAGCCGGTAAAGTACCATAAGATTTATATTCTAGGAGGTATTTCAATAGATAATCCACTTAAGATTCAAGAGGGATTAGAGATTGTTCAATTCCAACCATCTTCAAAGAAAATGTCTAGATTTGTACCAGCTATGAGTTCAGAATTACTTTTTATGCAAAAAGCTATTGGCGGTGTGGAGTTGTCAATTGAGTATGAATTTAGACCAGCTCTCTATCACCCTTTGAAGGGAGAAGTAGGTATAAATAAACCGAAGTTTACTAAGAATTCAGGATTTATCAACAACTTGCCAATTGATGGTCTTTGTAAAGCAATGTCTCTAACGAGTAATTGTTGTGTTCGATGGCGGTATGAATACATTGATTTCGGGGACGTGAAAGACTTCATAGTCGAGCCTTTAGATGATCTTTCTTCTAGTAATATACCACTAATTTTTGATTCTACCAATTATACCCAAGAGAATTTTGAGCAAACCAGAGATAGATACCATAATTTAGAAGCAAAGATAGAAAGCAATCTTGATCTGGATACTGCAATAAAACGATGGATTAATTCCAAGGAGTCGAATTATTCGATTACTGATAGTTTCATCGAAATACGAATTGCACTGGAGTCACTGTATTTGAATAAAAATAATAGTGAACTGCGTTTCAGGCTGGCAAGTTATGGAGCATGGCACTTAGGGCAATGTTTTGAACAAAGGAAGAAAATTTTTAAAACCTTATTGGACACATACAACTTGGCATCCAATGCAGTGCACGGGGAAAACATTAAATGTAATTGCAAAAACAAAACATTGCTTGAGAAAGCACAGGAGATTTGTCGAGAAGGAATTCTTAAAAGATTAAGTGATGATGAGAAACCTGAATGGGATGATTTGATTTTGGGTTTCAAATCTGAACTTCACAAATACAATTGAGATATAATATTACTTATGGGCACCTCTATTTATTCTTGGTTTTCGGATTAAATAGAGGTGCCCTTAAGTTAATTTTGTTGTGATAATAACATGTAAATGCCGTTTTCACAAGTAATCTAACGGGTTTTTTAATCGCTGATCAGGGATTAGATTGACAGGAAGAGATTTAGTGCATAACATAAATTAATTTAAATTGAGCAATTGTCATCATATAATGACATAGGAATCAATTAATGCCTCATGATTCAAGAAATAAGAATCCTCCTACTATAAATGTAATTAGTCAAGCTGTTATGGCTATTGTATCTGTTTTAACGGCTGTTTTTATATTTGTTTGGTTCATTATGAATGAAGCAAGTGATATGAAGGCCAATGCTCAGGAGATTGAACGTACACAGCAAAGATTATCAGATGATTTTGATGAATTTAAAAATAATTTTAATCAACTTAGAGCTGATTTTGATAGTTTTGCTAAGGAAAGCAAAGTCCAAATAGAAATGAATACTAGTGCAATAGAAGAATTGAGTGCTAAAGTAGATAAGGTAGGTGAATCCAACAGTGCAATATTGGCACTGTTGAACAGGTTATGTGGGATTAGTACTGCAGAAGATTGTATAGTATTAGGGAACTCTGAACAGAAAAATTAAATTCGTTAGATTTTCAAATTTCATACTTATCTCTGGTT
>MPNP01000209.1 GCA_002239085.1 Rhodobacteraceae bacterium bin131
TAATCCGCTCGAATCATGATAGACGCTCAAAATCAAAGGAAAGTTGACAATTATGGAACAATGTAGCCTATTGTAGATACTTCTCCATTAATCACCCTTACGTATTTACACCCATAAATTATTACTTCTATCAACCAGTTCTAAAAGGATAATTATTCTTAATTAATATTTGGTTAGATGGATGACCTTCCATTAAAACTCAATTAAGCACCTTAAATTAGCTACAACCAGTCTGGAATTTTCTCACGCTCAATCATGGCCTGAAACGAGGGTCTTTCTCTCACAACTTGCCAATGTGAGCCGCCTACCAGAACTTCTGGAACTAGAGGCCTGGTATTGTATTCTGAAGCCATAACCGCACCATAAGCACCAGCGTTCAAAAATGCCAGTAGATCCCCATTATTAAAGGAAGGTAGTTCTCTTCCACGAGTGAAGGTATCGCCAGTTTCACATACGGGTCCGACAACATCATAAATCCTCAATGGCTGATCAGTTGAACTTTTCTTTATTGCCACAATTGGATGATAGGCTGAGTATAGAGTTGGTCTAATTAAGTCATTCATGGCTGCGTCAATAATCAAAATATTTCGCTCAGCAGATTTTTCGTAGATGACTTCAGACACTAGAACACCAGCCTCAGCAACAATAAATCGACCTGGCTCAAGTTCTATTTCACAGTCCAGTGGATTTATTATGTCCCTGATTAATTTGAAATACTCTTCAATGGCAAAGGGAGTATCACATTCATGATTATATGGAATACCTAATCCACCGCCGATGTCAAGAAAATCAATAACGTGTCCCCCTTGACGGAGTTCCATAACCAATTTGGCAACTGAATTAAATGCCTTTTTGAAAGGATCTACTGAAGTAATTTGGGAGCCGATGTGAATATCGATCCCTTTAGGTTCAACCCACTCTAATTGATTGGCGAGTTGGAAAAATTCAGCCGCTCGAAGAATAGGAATTCCAAACTTATCACCGGCTCGACCTGTCGAGATTTTTTCGTGGGTATTTGCATCAACATCTGGATTCACACGAATAGAAACAGGTGCACGAATTCCTACTTGCCCAGCCACTTCGTTCAGGGCAAGAAGTTCAGGAAAACTCTCAATGTTAAATTGTTTGATATTGCCCTTAAGCGTTAACTCGAGTTCATCCTTGGTTTTACCTACTCCGGAAAAAATGATTGAAGACCCATTGGAGCCGACTTTAATGGCTTTTTGAAATTCACCCCCAGATACGACATCAAATCCAGCACCTAGATTATGCAAATGCCTTAATACGGCAAGATTTGAGTTGGCTTTCATTGCATAATAAATTCGCGCGTCCATGGATCCAATCAGCTGCTTGATTATCGCAAATTGGGAGCTAATCTTTCTGGTTGAATACAAATAAAATGGTGTTCCCACCTGCTTGGCGATGGACTTGATATTGACCTCTTCGCAGTGTAGCCAGCCATTGTGATATGAAAATGAATTTGCCATGGGTGAATGAACGAGAGATTGAGCTCTCATTTACGAGAGAGCAAGTCAGTAAACGCCTAAATTAAACTATGGTCAATTCAAATAAGGATAGCATCTTCTGTTTCAACAACAATCTCCTCACCAGTTTCGTCAATGTAAACTGTTTCACCTTTATATCCGCAAGCACTCAGAGTAAGCATCAGGGATATGCAAATTATCGATAATCTCATGACAATATCTCTTTCCAGTAGGTAATTTGTTCTTTAACCCTTTTAGTGGATGTTCCCCCAATGCTAGTTCGCGATTCTATTGAACCCTCAACTGTTAAAGAAGCTAAATCCTCTTCGCTCATTTGAGGGAAAATAGTTTGAACCATTTCTAAAGGCAATTCACTCAGCTGACATGAACGTTGCTCCGCAAGTATTACGATTTGTCCCACAATTTTATGGGCTTCACGAAATGGCAATTGATAAATTTTTACAAGTCGGTCAGCCAGGTCTGTTGCAGTTGAAAATCCAACAGCCGCTGATGCAGCCATTTGCTGTGGGAGCGGCTTTAGATCATTAACCATTCCATTCATGGCTTCTAAAACGATTGCCAAGGTTTCGACAGTATCAAAAACAGGTTCTTTGTCTTCCTGCAAATCTTTTGAATAAGCTAGTGGAAGCCCTTTTAATACAGTCAGTAGGGTAATCAATGCTCCATTAATTCGTCCTGTTTTTGCTCTGACTAATTCAGCAGCATCGGGATTGCGCTTCTGTGGCATAATCGACGAACCCGTCGTATAGCAGTCACTCAGCTTGATAAAATCAAACTGAGAACTTGACCACAAAATAATTTCATCAGCCAAGCGAGATAAATGGGTGGCACATATCGCTGCGGTCGAGAGAAACTCTAAGGCAAAATCTCTTGAACTGACACCATCAATTGAATTACGAATTGGACGATCAAACCCAAGTAATTTTGCCGTGTAGTCCGAGTCGATCGGAAAAGAAGTCCCCGCAAGTGCTGCTGAGCCAAGCGGGCTTTCGTTCAGACGTTTCTTACTATCAAGCAACCGATCTTTATCTCGTTGGAGCATACACATATAGGCCATTAAGTGATGTGCGAACGTAATCGGCTGGGCACATTGCAAGTGCGTAAATCCAGGCATTATGGTACCAATATTATTCTCGGCCTGTTTTAATAAGCTCAGCTGAAGATTTTCGATTGCAGGAACAAGCTCATCAACTTTTTCACGAAGCCAAAGTCTTAGATCAGTAACCACTTGATCATTGCGGCTACGAGCAGTATGAAGCTTACCAGCAAGGGGACCAATTAATTCAGCCAAACGGGCTTCTATGTTCATATGAATGTCCTCAAGTTCAGGCTTTAACACAAAATCGCCTTTTTTGATTTCATCCAAAATTGATTCAAGTCCTTGAACAATTCTTTCTGCTTCGCCTTGTTTGATTATGCCTTGCTTTCCTAACATTTTGGCATGCGCTTGAGAACATCGAATATCTTGATCCACAAGGCGATGGTCAAAATTTATTGAAGCATTAAATTTTTGCATGATTAACGCACTCTTATTTTGGAATCGACCATCCCAAACACTATATCTACTCACGAACAACACCCATTATGAAAAAAAATGAAAGAATTAAAGCCAATTAAGATCAATCTGTGGATACTGATTTATGTATTCTTTATAGGGTTGGCAAACCCCATAATTGCCAGCGATTATGATTTTGTGACTCTTAACGCCTTAAAAGAAGGTGAATTAAAGTCTTTAATTATCCACAAAGATCCACAAAAAATCAAGCCTGATTCCTTTCTTGACCCAAGCCAAAACGAAGTTCATTTGGATCAATTTAACGGTCAAGTATTGGTTGTCAATTTTTGGGCCACTTGGTGCGCACCATGTCGTAAAGAATTGCCTACATTAGATAGGTTACAAAGCCATTTTAACCCTGAACAGGTTAAGATTATAGTGGTACATGTCGGACGAACTTCGGCAGAAGTTGTTTCCCAATTCTGGCAAGAAAATCAGATCCAGCACATTGAGTCATACTATGATCCCAAATTAAAATTTTCTCGCTCCATGAGTGCAATCGGTCTTCCAACCACAGTATTAATTACAAAAGAAGGGGAAGAATTTGCTCGACTACTTGGTGATATTGAGTGGGATCAAGAGAACGTTATCCAGATTTTGGAAAACGTACTGGATACAAACAGTTGAAATTCATAGCATAAGAGTGTTTTTGTCAATGAATTGCAACATATTATGCGTGCCGTATTGACGACAAAATTGCTAGGATAAAACACCTCATAAGCGTTTTATCGTCTTCTAAACTGGCTTTAAAGTGTTATGCTGAATTCCTATACCTCGTAATTTTCAAAAGCAAAAATTCTATTTCCTTAATTTTTT
>MPNP01000210.1 GCA_002239085.1 Rhodobacteraceae bacterium bin131
CCAAAAAAAGCCAGCAACTGTTCGAACCAAACCGACCCGAAGGCATCATGCCACCCGCATAATCATCTTTGACCACCGCATGCGCTTGCTCACTGTCCCCGCACCGCTGATTGGCCTCCTCCCGAACCGACCACGGATCCATCTCCGGCTCCGAACCATCACCCTCGCCCACCGCCGGATAATTGGTCACCAGCAGACGCATCTGGCTCGGCCCCACACCTTCCCAATGACCGCCTTCCACCTCATCATGACCAATCCCTAAACCATTCACCTCCTGTCGATACGCTAGATAGCGCATGCACTCCTCCTTCGGTCGCATGGCAACCTTGTTGGGAACATGACTCAGCTCGGCTACACTCAAACCCGGCGTCCCTGAAGGACACGGCTGCCAGTCCGCCGCCGGGGTCGCACGGATGTCATCCATCGCGGCGTGCGTCTTAGCCACGCCACACACAAAGCGAATCGTGTCAAATCGTTGGAGCTCGGCCGACCAACGCAAAGGACCATTGCAATAATTCATGAACTCATGTTGATAACCGGCACTGTCCATCCGCACTAAGACCGACGTGATACTCGTCGGCAACATCGTCAGGATCTCAACCAGGAAACGCAGAATGTCCTTACTCGCCGGAACATTGCCATCACGCATCTCAGTATGAAGGATCAGACCCCATTCAGGACTCAAACCCATCATGGGTTGAAAACCCTTCTCATAGGGGACCTGACCCGTTGCCGCACGATAGGTGGAAAGACACTCTTTCTTACCCGAGGGGATAATGGTCGCATCAATATCGATGGTCAGATGCGTCAACCCTCGGGCGGCAATCTGCAGGTGGAGCAACACCGTGTTAATGTGATGGAGGGTTTGTCATTCTTGTGCCGGTGGTGGAATATAGGCCTCGCCCTTGATTCGGGCCTGGGCGGCCGCATCGTCATGACGACGGGACAGCCAATCATGGATAGCACGGGGCGAGGGAAACGTGCGCGTGCGACCCCGACGCAGACGGGAACTGAGGGTGGCATGACGGCGACCAAAGAGCAGCGGTTCCAGTTGGCGGACGATCTTGCCCAAGACCTTGTCCTCCTCCAGTCGATCAATATCCGCGACCCGGTCAAAGCCTAAAATGTTCAAGAGCATGATACTCAGAACCAACTGAGCATCCAACCAACCCTGAGACCGCATGCGGTCACCCGGGAGTTTGTGAAGGATTTTCCGATCACACAGAATCTTTACCAACGCCACGGCACCACCAAAGGGTGTTGTGTCTTGTTTGGGGGTCAATTGGACCTTGACAGGAAAGGTATTTGGTCATATCATAATGTTCACCCGTTGGGTTAGGTTTATTGTGTTGTGATAATAGCATGTCAATGCCGTTTTTACAATTAATCTAACGGGTTTTTTAATTTTTATGATCGCTGATCAGGGAGGTTCCCTGATTGGCAACCCTGGATTGAGTATATTTTGCGGATACTTGTGAATCATACCCAAGGCCTTACAGAAAAAATTAAAAACGAAAAAGCCATCCATAAGGATTTACCAATAATTTCTTTGCAAATCATTGATTGTGTGAAGCAAAAAGGGCGGATTACCATGGGAGAAATGATTGCCCTAACTGGAATTAGTCGCAATACCTTAAAGGATCATTTTCGGTCACTTCTAAAAAACAATCACCTTAAGCTACTCAAGAAAGGGCGTGGGAGTTGGTATGAACTCCCCTGACCTGAACGATGCTTGACCTATGATGGCTGGAGTATCCGCTGTTAGGTTACGTGGTCGGCAAACGAATTAATTTCCTATCTGGATCCTGAATTACAATCACTACAATGCAGTACGAATTGTAATCCCACAGAGATTTGTAATCGCCAAACCGAGGCTTAAGGCTTATTCACCATCTCTTAAACTTTTTGACAAAAACATCGTTATTGGCGGATTAAAGTCAACCGAAGTTTCACCTCATCGTGCTAAAGGGACTTACGACTCAACCAGTGTGGAGTGAGTCACAAGCTCCTTTTGGAAGGTACCATAATGAAAGACCAACACAACCTCAGTGACGAACCAATCAAACTCGTGATGTCCGGAATTATCTTTTTCATGGGAATCAGCTCTCTACTCTATAAACATCAAGACTGGTTTATGGACTTGGTTTCATTCCTGACATGGCTTCATGTCAGTTATTTAGCGTGGATCGGTAAAGCCCTTCAGGGGCAAAATGGTTTTCTCCATCATTTTGAGTTGGTTATGCGGCCCTTTGTAGAAATCGAATATCTTCTTAACCCACGCCATAACATTGAACTGAGCACAACTGCCTGGTGGGAAATTCAGCACAAAGCTGGCCAAGCAATCCTAATAACCTATCTCTGGCCGTTTCTATACTTAATGTTTAAGGCTTGGAGTATACGACCTGACCTCAAGTTTTGTCGTAAGCATACCCTTGATAGTTTATGGAACTTGGGTATCATTAAAGGATCGCATGCTCAATTTATTCGCGAATTCGCCTCTCGACATTTTACGCAATCAAAGGAAAATCCGTCCGCGTACCAAGCCCGAAGTAAAGGTAATAATAATCACAACTTTGATTCATCGCCTGCAGATACGTCACACCATGTATGTGATGGACCTGCTTTGATTCCAGAAGAGTGATTAGTCCACAATGGTTTAGTAGAGAACTCTAATCAAGATTGTGGGGATGATCACAACGAAAAATTAGTGTTCAATCGCGAATTTGCTGATCAGCATTGGAGTCAATTAACAATTGATCAAATCAGCATAACTACTCAGGTAGTATCAATGACAGATTAGTACAGCTTCATCGGCTGAACAAGTATCTTGTGGAGGACCAGGGCTATCGCTTTTGAAATTTTACAATGGTTTTACTTGCTGATGAACTATGTTTTTTCAATATTATCAACATTTTTAGCCTGGAAAAGAAAAATAATCCTTTAAACTCCTTCTGGAAATAATCTGCGAGGGTAAATTACGTGAAATGCGATAGAATGTTATTTCAAATGCAATAGCCCTGCCTTACCTAATCATACCTTATGAAGAACATAGGGAATAAGCAATTAGTCGTATCAAAAAATGGAATGGGTTGAACACTAATCTCCCTCCAGTTGAACGCGAAGATAACAGATCCAGTAATAAACCCATAATCTTTCATATTGTTGCACTTTCATGGCATCCTGGTTGGGAAGTAAACATAGCTTTCTTAAGGTGTGGCAGTGGGTCAAAATGACCTGGTCTCACGCCAGGATACTAGAATAAGTATGTGACATTTTTATTGAAATTAGGGCCAATTTGTTGGTTCAGGTTTCACCCGAACAGTTCATTCTTTCTCCATACATGAAACGTAATTTCTTGGAGAATTCTAATGAACAGATCAACAAAAAATCAAAACGACTTTGGAACTTCGCAACGCGGAGCAACCCTTATTGAAGCCGCCTTATTTACTGTGATTGCCATGGGCACGATTGTCGGTGGAATTGTGTTCTTTCAACAAGCCTCAACATCAGCCAAAACAAACGAACTCATTCGGTCAATAGCCACGATTCAAACTCAAGTTAGATCTCTATTTCAGGCTCGGGGCGATTATGGCAAGAAAGAACTGAATACGCTCTTGATTACATCCAATGCCGTACCCTCCAATCTCATGGAAGATGCCGATAGTGATGGCACTCTGGATACTCTTGCTCACGGGTTTGGCGGAACAATTAATGTCACCGGTGCAACACGAGAATTCACCGTTGCCTTGACTTTAGTCCCAGTTAATGTGTGCTCCAGAATCATATCCTTTGACCCCTTGGGAAATGGTATCATTGGTTCTGGAATCGTTTCGCTCAGTGATGGAACGACAACCGATACCGACGGAA
>MPNP01000211.1 GCA_002239085.1 Rhodobacteraceae bacterium bin131
CCGGTTGGTATTGACCTCCTCATTTTTTCAACTAGTGTTTGCTAAGGGCAACAGTAGTGATTTAGATCATTGAGTCAGTGTACAATTTGCAGTCACCGCTCTTGACACTCCGATACTCCTTCAGAGTCAGGGCTATCGCATTTAAACTTTTTTAATTTCATTCAGTTGTATTTTGGCCCCTATGATGAGTTCCAGTAGATAGCTATCGTTCCATCCGGCTCGTTTCAACTTGCTGCGCATGGAGGACTTTTTCTGCTCCTTTACCACGCGTACCATATTGACGGCCATGCGCCGCATCAAGGCCATATTCTCGGCCCCATGACCGGTTCGGGTTCGTTGCTGATCCTCATTCATGGTCACATCTAGAACCCAATGCAGTGAGTTCTCAATCCTCCAGTGCTTCCGCACTTTAGTCAACAGTTGATCCGGTGCCAGAGGTTCGCTCAACAGAAAATACCGGGTCTCACGGGTGGTCTTGCCCTTGATATTGCGTTCGGTCTTCACCGCACCACAGGCCGCCAACCCCGGCCATGCATGGCGCTCCTGAATCCCGTCAATATCCGTCAAGACCCAAGCTTGGCGGGTTTCAATCCGCCCATGACCGGTTTCAGTCACTGCCTCCGAAACGGACATCGTGGCCGCTGAAGGTGGATCGTCCATAGCGAGACGGACATCCTTATGAAGCGTTCCTTGGTGGCCCTTAAGAGCCAGAACATAGTTCCCTTTCTGAGCCAGGATCTCCTTGGCCGTACTTCTTTGGGTGTGCAGGGCATCAAGGGTGACCGTCTTCCCCATAATGGACAGAAGGTCCAGCAGTGCCGGAAGAGCGGTAATTTCATTGGATTTGTCCGAAACCCGAACTTGTCCAAGAACGACACTAGTTTCCTTGGCAAAGGCCTAGTATCATAACTTCATTGAATTGATGGATAAAGCGATTTCAACTTGATGCGTGCATCCTCGGTTTTGAACTGCCAATTAATCGGCTTGGCTGTCTCATTCCGATAATCCACCCAAGCCTTGGTTTTACGCTCCATCGTCGCACGGTCAGGAATCCGCCGTGCTAGACATTGGCGCGTCATGACATTGATTGCAATTGCGGCCATATTTAACCAACTCCCATGCTTGGGTGTATAGTGAACCTCAAACCGATTGGCGAGACGACGTGCCTCAGCGGGTTTGAATGCGTTATACAAGGTGGACAGTTTGTGTGTATTCAAATTGTCCATGACCACAACAATCTTCTTCTCGGGAAAATGAACATCGGCGAGGTCTTTCAACACATGGGCAAGGTCCGGTTTGGCTCAACGGTCCGTGACTTTCACATGACGCCATCCCAGCAGTGGAGCCGACAACATGAAGAGATTGGCGGTTCCGTTCCGTGTCTATTCGTCATCGTCGCACGCGGGTTGGCCCGGACGCACTGGTAAAGGGAGACGGGTTTCCAGTGTCTGTTGCCTTGACGTCTCATCCAAGCAGACTAAAACCGTGTGGTCATCATACTCGCGATGGTCAACCTCCAGAACATCTTCCATAGCATAGATACAATCGGCATTCGCTTTGGGGGGAATGCACCAAGTCTGCTTACGCCACGGCTTTAAGCAGTTTTTTTGAGCGACCTCCGCACCGTCTCGGTCGAAATCGTGTCCACAATCTCTCGTTCAACCCACTTATCACTTAACAGTTTTAAACTCCACTGAGCATGACCCTCGGGCGGCTTGGAGCAGGCCAACATGACCAGTTTAGCCTCACTCTCACCATCCAGTGTGCGCGGCTTACGGTTCTCTTGAACCTTGCGTTCAACCGTCGCTTCAACCCCCTCCAAAACGCATTGTTGACGCACCCGCTCAACCGTTGCCGTACCGACACCAACACTATCAGCTATCGCCTTGTCTTTGTATCGACCACCAGGATGATGCTCGTCGGCTCACAACAGAATCTGAGCCCGTGAGCGTGATTGAGCCGAACCCTTGCCACGCTTGATACGGTCTTGTAAACACTGCTTCTCATCCTCCTCCAAATGCACGCGGTCAATGTTTCTGCCTGTCTTTTCCATCATCATTATCCTCTATCAATCTCCCCAGTTTCAGCTCCAACCATACGACCGGTTAGGCATGCACGATGGACCTGATGATTGAGGAAGAATTACTGCTCTCAATTAATTGTTGTTGTTGATTTACAATATGACAGAGAATAATGCAAATTAATTACATCAATTCAACGGTGTCGTGATACTAGCGTTAAGTCCCAATTAAATAAAGGCCTAATCAATTCCCGAAGTTATGGTCTTAAAGTCCTAATCAGTTTCGGGGATTGGGTTCGCAGTCATCTACCTAATGACACAGTGCCTGAAGTTACGGATATTCTATCAAAGCGTATCATTGAGCCAGCAAAGATACCTTTAACGGAACCGGAATATGCTATTTTAGGACAGAATTTCAGACGTCTCTTTGACCTTAATCCAGAGTGGACTTCTCAGCATAGAAAACTCATTTTCCCACGCGATAACAAATCCAACTGGAAGTGTTCTTTTGGAAACTATTTGTGTTATAACCCACCAATGGAATTCTTGCTGGATGAATATGACTACGCTTTGGAAAATTTACAAATATTCAATCACGATAATGACCAAAACGAAAATATCACGAATTTAGGGATGGGTGTTTTCTATTTATATCTTCAAGAAGTCTATGATTTGACAAGCGAAAACAGTTTGCTGAATAAGTTCTATACAAAAACTTATGGTCATCCCAAGCTATGGGGATTCCTCTTTTTTGAAGTTGGTCGTAGTCTTATTTTTAGCCCATCAAAGAAATATAAAGATCGAGCTGTTGACTTTTTAAATTGGCGTTTGGAAGTCGGTCAATCACAAGAACTTCATAATTTTTATGGTTGGTTGGAATCGAAATATCTTGAACCTTCTCTCCGACTGAACTCATATCTGAAGATTCTCAATCTACCATGGAATGAACATTTGGATAATTTGATTGACATGAGAACTCTTATAATTCTGCATGAGAAAGAAGAGTTATTAGTTGTTAAGTGCTTGGCAAAAATTGCTGAACTTTTTCCTCATTTACATTATTTTAGTACAAGCGAATTGAGGAAATTGGTTTCTATTTTACAAGCAAGTCAGAAATCAAATAATTCTGAAATTAAAGAGTCGGCAAAGCTTGCTATGGAAAACTTTCGTAAATCTGGAATGATTAATCACAAGCATTTTCCGCAGAATGAAATCCCTTAGACCCACGCTCTCACTGTTGAAAATCCACTCGTTTAATGAAGCTAAGGTACGTTAAATATAGTTACGTCTACTCCTGAGCAAAACCGTTTGACCGAAGCAAAGAATTTCATCTGCTTTATTGGTCCATTTGTAGGGTTTGGGATTATTGTGATAAGCTTCAAAAAATCCCAAAATGTCTCTTTCCTGAGCTACCACTGAACTGTGCACCGTCGTTTCAACTGTTTTCTTGTCAGCTCGACAAACCACCGCTCAATCTGGTTGATCCATAAGGATGAGGTCAGATGTATAGAGACTATGAAAGTATCCAATTTGGACTTTATTTGAATATTTGCACAGCCTCCTGAGAGACTATGAAAGTATTCAATTTTAACCAATGTGAAGGATTGACCCTGATCCTCAAATCAAGGTTGTTTTGACCCTCATTCAGAACGCAACCAGTTCAGCATGGACAGCATTTCATGGCCGCTGACGGGGCCCAGGTTCAGCATCTTTCCCAAGCTGAACGCGGCTGTTTCCGGTGAGAGAGTTCGGGCTGCACCAAGTTGAGAGGAGGGATTGATGATGCGCGCGATAATGGCAGCCAAGGCCAATTGTCGGTATCG
>MPNP01000212.1 GCA_002239085.1 Rhodobacteraceae bacterium bin131
TGGTCAGTCACCAGGACGAGGGAATGATGAATGGACCTTTACAGCATACCAGAACCGGCAATGTGCTCTATTTGAGTTATGAGGACAGGGTAGGGGTACTTGCCAAGCGCTATGATGATATACGCAACCGGGAAGGGAAAATGATGCCTCCCCCACAGGACAGCCAGCTCTATGTCATGTCAACGGTCGGCAGACCACTCTACGGACCGGTGGAAGGAGGGATGTACTATTCCCGTCACCAACGTCTGCCAGGCTGGGATATGCTGACCAGATGCCTGGCTCAGGAAAAGAACTGGCGTCTGCTCGTCATCGATCCCGCCCTTTCGGCCTTTGTCGGCAATGCCAATGAAGCTGCTCCTGTTCGAGAATTCATGGGCAATCTGACCATGCAGGCGGAAGAATACAGGATGGGAATATTGCTGATTGCCCATACCAACAAGGATAGCCGACGCCAGGCCAACGGCTACACGGATCTCTTTCGGCCTGGTCAGATCGGGGGATCAACCCACTGGACCGATGCAGCCCGCGGTGTTCTCAACCTCTATCGTGGACGCCAGGAGAGCGAAAGACTTCTGGTGGTCAGCAAGGTCAACTGGGCCCCCTCCCATCTGGGCTGTCAAATCAGATTGAGTAACAAGAAGGGTTGGGGCTTCGGTGGCTTCAAGACCGGACAGGAAGGCTGGATGACCGAAATCGTTTTTCTGGAATTCCTGGCCAAACCAATGAAGGAAACACAAGGTAGGAACCAGATCACATGACCAAGAAAACCGACTGGAATGAACTTCTCTATCATGCCAATGACGGCGATACTATATTACTGGCCGCCGGGCACTTGGTCTATCGGGAAATGTTTGACAAGGAATGTCCCCATTCGGAATTGCCTAACCAGTTCGTGTTGAGCGACTGGCTGGCAATCGTCCTGGCCAAGGAAACCTATATCTGCCCGGTTCTGATCCGGACGATGGAAGCCAAGACCGCCACCTGGTGTATTCGCTGGAATGGGGATGTCAAGGAAATTGCGGGACGTACGACGAACCGTTCCAATCCTCTTGATCTAGCCGATATTCATCGGCTGTGGCGAAGGAAATGGCAAGCATTGGATGCAGCTAATGTCAAGGATACTGATGATGAGGGTCGCCCCGGTCATCCGATCATGGCTTTTCTGCGCAAATGGTATGATCGCTCAAGAGGGCTTGGTGAATCACATCTCTATGCCAGCAATGAACGGTTTGTCCAGTCGTACAATCCCGTTGCCTTCATCGGGCAGGGGGTCTTTCGACGTAAAAAGGAAGTAAGCATGCCTCTGAAGGATGCCCTCCTGCCGGTGGCAAGGGTCGATGGTGAAATCATGGCCACCCAGGATCCGTTTTCGGACACGCCTCTGTTTGAATCCTTTTACGCACCGATTCCTGATGCAAGAAAGGCACCCTTTCGCAAGACACTTTTTGATGATCCAGACTGTGACCAGGTTGTTCATACCTCGAATGTCATTCTGGCGACCCTTTCCAATTACTCGCTGACCAACCCCAAGAACAATGCCCACCTAAGGACTGATATCTACAAGATCGCTGCATTTACCTTTCTTTTTCCTCATCGGGTCAATATCCCTTTCAGTGATGCCCGCCGGATCATCGTGGGGGACAAGAGCAACACCCAGCGCAACAGACGGGTCAACCAGGCCATTGATGTCCTGAAGGGGATCCAGTTTCTTGTAACCCACAAGAGCGTTCCCATTACGCCCCCCCCCTGATCACCTATGATGCGGACGTTCCCAGTAGGGAACCTGTCTATATACTGGGTCGTGGGGAGAGTTTCCGGAAAGCGGTGGCTCCCGGTTATATGGCGGTATCACCCCAATGGTCTCTCTCTGGTGTTTTTACCAGACATCTGCGCTTCATGTCGGGTGGGATCGAACGGTTGATCAATGGGTTGGAACTGGTTCTGGCCAACAGCCGGTTTACCCGCAAGAGTCCCAAGAGAAAATTTTCGGAATTCCTGATCCCGGACAACCGGAAGACCGCTGGTCCCGGCAAATCCATGTTTCTTTCCTGGAAAGAAATGATGTATCTGGCCGGTGAGTTTGTCGGCGAGACCGAAATCGAACTTCGTCGTTCGTATCAGAACTGGAACAACTGGATGCGATGCGTGCAGCGAAACGGTTATTATTGCAAGGACGGCAGGGAAGCTGAAGCCTATGATACTATCAAGATTGTCAGCAGGACGAGTGGTAACAGGCATCACCTGGCCGGTGCCTGGATAAGGGCCTCCTCACGTTTTACGGAAGCCGTTCGCCTGCAGCAGAGTGATCAGATGGAAACCATGTCGACAACGGATTTCCTGAGTGCAACCTTGCGGCCCTGATTGAATTATCGTAATAAGTGAAATGTTTTTTCTTCTATCCTAGCCGGAATATTAAGTGTTTAGGCCAAGGTTGCCATTGATTATGAGGTTAAACTCAACCCCTTCCTTCTTCTTCAGATACCCAACTATCATTAGAAGGTTTTCGGCAAGTGGATGTCCCTTTGCAGATAGCATCCGCATCAGGCTTTTGGGTTGCTTGTCGAGTTCGGCAGCTAGATATTCAAATCCTATGGTCGCATTAATATAGTCCCGCAAAAGGGCTTTACCGGTTACAAGATCGTCATTAATAAGGGCCTCAATAGCCTCTCGCAAGAGACCAATCCGGAACTCAGGATCTCTTTCAGCACGCTTCTTGATCGTATCCTTAAATTGGCGAGTGAGGGGCATTTTCTATCTCCTTCCGTTTTTTGTAGTCTGTCCAGAATTTCTGGGCCTGGATAATATCATTTGATTGCCGTTTCTTCGTTCCACCGGTCAATAGAATGATTAACCTTTTACCCTCTCGACCAAAATAAATCCTGTACCCGGGACCAAAGGTAATCCTTCGCTCGATTACACCCTTGCCAACCGATTTTACATCACCAAGATTACCCCCTTCGATTCTAGCCAAAGCCGCAGTAATTTTCAGTGCCGCTTCGGTATCAAGGTCAGAAAACCACTCATCAAAGGGAGCCAAGCCCTGTTTAGTTTCATAAACAACAATCTCATACATTTTTAATCATGGTATCATATATGATACTATAATACAATTTCCAGTCAAAAGAGGGATTTAATTAAGGGAGCTGAGTACCTACTTTCCCATTTATGTAAAGTATATTGAGAATACGACCGATCTATCATTGGACCGCTTCCCGTATCATGGCTCATATCGCTCTGTTCTTTATGGCGTTCAGTCTGATACGCCATCTGGGTCATCGCTTGGCGGGTCTGGACATGCGGCTGTCGCCGAGAGGCATTCGGGATGCTCTGGCTCACCAGCAATGTTCGATTGTCTCCCGGGTAATTCATAGGAAGTGTTTTCAAATCCGTAAGATTTGCTTTCCAGCGGTCCAGGTTTGATGAAATTGGGGTATCGATGATAAGGCCCCGAAATTCCTCCATCTCCTGTTCTTTTGCTGATTGGCGATATGAATGATTTATATACAGTATCAGGCATAAACACCTAAAAAGTCAACATAAATCTCCCGAAGAGAATGACGATGTTGTCAATGCCATGGAAGATGTTCGGGATGTTGACTGTCGGGAGTATAATGATAACACAGTTCTGGACTGTTTCGATAGGACCTCAAGGCAACAAACACTGGAAACCCGTCCATCCTGAGAGGCTCGTACGGGTCAATCGGCGTGCGACGATTACGAATAGAAACGGCTCATCTCTTCATGCTGTCGGCTCCACTGCTTGGATGACGTCATGGGAAAGTCACCGACCGTCAGACCAAGCAGGATTGTGCCCATGT
>MPNP01000213.1 GCA_002239085.1 Rhodobacteraceae bacterium bin131
GGTGTTCTTCGGGTGCGAAACACAATTTAATTTATTTACATTTTTAATGTCAAGATTTTTAATTCTCACTCTATCTTTCGGGGCTTGAGACAACTATGGTGTCTCTTATCTCCTAATCATAAATTCTTTATTTCTTTTCATAACCACCCTAACTATCCACACGAAATACATAGTGGATTAAGCGGTAAAGATGTTCATAATCTTATATTCCGACCTGGCCAGTATTCTTCTACAGCTATGATTACAGGAGATATGTCTCCTAATTTTGCCTATACGATTAAACCAACTAAAAAAACACAGGAGATAGTAGCTGATTGGTTATCGAATCCATATCATAAACAACCTCCTGATTTCAGCAAGTTGTATAGTAAATACGTAAATACAGCGTTGGAAAATTATTTAAACCGAACTTCTTTAACATTAATTGAGGTACTATCCCCTATTCATGGGGGTTTAATTCAATTTGTTAAACTGCACTTACTGGACAGGGCTCTGTCATCGGACTGATTGTGCCTCACCTAGAGTCGGATGGATTGTATCACCCAACCAATCCAATACCTTGGCTTACAAGGCCGTCGGTTTGGACGTGACCGGTACCGTACAACCTTTACCCTGAGCCATCGCAGCGACACACAGGCTATTGAGATGGAGCAACCCCTCTTCACAACGGTTGACCGGAAGTCCCTCCTTGGTCCTCTGTTTGTGTATGGCCCCTTGGGAGTGTGGCTGATCTTCCTGCCGGTGATAAATCGGGCGTACTGGGAGCGAGCTGGTCTTAAATGGCTATGAGTTGTTTCAAAGTACATACTGCCTATGAATAATTGAGATAGAATTACTAAGACATATAGATAGTAAATGTTTAATGAATTACAACAAAATAAATATACTGCCTAGAATATTTGTTTGAAAAGAGGAGTTCGACGTGCCAAAAGCACGACTACAAGAGGGTTTAAGGTAAAAATTATGGGGTTTTTGGTCTCAAAGTCAGGTTTAAAAAGTATTGATAAAAAAGAATGGGAAAAGAGTGGGTTCACGATTGATTTAAAAACCAAGTATGAATTTGACTATGGTTCTTTTTTATCTCAAGCTGCTTCGATTGTATTAGATTATCTCGGCATTTTTGAGTTTCAAACTAATGACCCTGCAATGGGCATTATTTTGCAAAACCAAGATTATGTTGACTATATAAGTATTTTAGCCGATAATGTGTATCAATCATTAATTAGATCGCAAATGTTTAAGGGAGAAGATGGACTCAAATCATTCACAGCGCCAGTCTCAAAAAGCACTGGAGGAAAAGCAATATCTCAGGGATATGGCGGACAGCTATACCATCGACCCCCCGGGTTCATCAAGCCTGGACCGTTGGCAGCAATATCTTACGGCTTTGAAAGGACTACCTACGAATTTCCCGGAGAAGGATTCGATGATAGTGGAGGCCAACAAGAGTATCAAACGCATTCTAAAATACGGCCATCCGTGGGGATCAGACAATGGTTAGCCCTCCTCGGTGGTTCGGAAACAAAAGAAAGACGGGTTACTCCGCAGAATGCTGAAGAAAAATTTAAGCAAGAAGCTGGTGAATTCACGAGTGTTCATCGTGAAATTAATGAGATTATTTCCCGCATTGCTCTCGCCGTTGATTTTATTGCTAATTCAAGCGGTTCAGGAGCCACAACTGAGGGAAAATAAACGATCAGGTATTTTTCAGTAATTCATTTCAATGATTTCAATGATGCTTGAAAGACGGTTTATTTCCATATCTTTATTCCTATCCCAAGATTTCACATTACACTGAATGCTTTTTTGGCTTCACTAAAACGCCTCTTTACGTTCTCAAGAGAAGCTGTAGAAGTTATGTATCCATGCCTGAATTCTTCATTCTTTAACAATAATTCATATGCTTTTATAGCCGCATCTTGAGTTAAAGGTTCTTTTCCTTTTAATCCTTTCGCAATTGAAGTCGCTACTGAATCAAATACCGCTGCATTAAATGCTTTTTCAGGTCGAAAAACATCAGAGCCTAATGTGCTTTCAATGAATCTCATAGTATTAGTAAAGATATTTTCTAATTCTGCGAGCTTCTCATCAGAACGGCCTCTATTTTTCTCCATATAAAGATTTAAGAAGTGCTTCATAGGGGGAGCGTAATGCTCTTCCTCTTCAAAAAAAGCAAAAAACCTGAGGACCATCTCAATATCCCTGAGACGTTTATTTTCTTGACCAAATAATTTGCGCCAGGTTGCGCCAGAATTGAGATCATGGATAAATTTGTTGAATTTACCATGATAAATGCATGATCTTATTTCTTGAGGTGACAGTTTTACTCCCCCTGTGTTTAACCTTTCAAATACTTCATAAACACTGTCCATATTATTTTTTGGGGAGTCTTGCTGAAATATTGTCGTCCGAATCCAAGAATTGTCCAACCGCAATTGATCATCCTCATTTAATGAATTATATGTTTTTCCCTTCCAATCTGAGCTAATACCGCTTAGAGAAAATTTCCTATCATTGAATGTTTCTTTGTAAAAACATACGAGCGACATCAACCTTTGTTGACCATCAATAATCAGTTGTCTTTCTGAGTTTGGTTCTTTAAATAAAAAGATGCTTGGAATAGGTAGGCCTAGCAATAAAGATTCAATAAACCGCGATGCGGTATTTTTTGTCCACACGAATTTTCTCTGGAACTCAGGAACATAAATATGTTTTTTTGTATTCTTCTAACGAGTGTTCCAACTGGTAAATCTATTGCGTATGAGGAAATGGAATTAAGATTAGCAGGGGTCGCAGTGTCTTCATCTTCGATTTTATAGTTGCCGTCATTAAAATTTCCTTCAGAATAATTCATTAGGTTAGCCACTTAAACTCTCCTTTTCGTGCCGGAACTCGCTATGCGGCATAATTTCTGATTAAAAAGGGGGTAGAACTAAATTTCTACATCTAACAAGTACTGTATTAAATGATATAGGTCAACGGCAGCAAACT
The DNA here is from genome assembly GCA_002239085.1 of Rhodobacteraceae bacterium bin131. Taxonomy (GTDB): domain Bacteria; phylum Pseudomonadota; class Alphaproteobacteria; order Rhodobacterales; family Rhodobacteraceae; genus MPNP01. Next base: position 2,992 of record MPNP01000213.1, read on the forward strand.
TGGTCGTACCAAAACCATTGGAATGGGTTGAACACCAATCTCCCTTCAGTCAAAAGCGACGAAAACAGATCCAGAAATAATCCACTAATCTTTCATATTGTTGCTCTTTCATGGCATTCTGATTGGGAAGTAAAAATCGTTTCTTAAGGAGTGGCCGTGAGTCAAAATGACCTGAACTCACGCCGGGATACTAGAATAAGTATTTGACATTTTTATTGAAATTAGAGCCAATTTGTTGGTTCAGGTTTCACCCGAATAGCTCATTCTTTCTCCATACATGAAACGTAATTTCTTGGAGAATTCTAATGAACAGACCAGCAAAAAATCAAAACGACTTTGAGACTTCACAACGTGGAGCAACCCTTATTGAGGCCGCCTTATTTACTGTGATTGCCATGGGCACGATTGTCGGTGGAATTGTGTTCTTTCAACAAGCCTCAACATCAGCCAAAACAAACGAACTCATTCGGTCAATAGCCACGATTCAAACTCAAGTCAGATCTCTATTTCAGGCTCGGGGTGATTTTGGTAAGAAAGAACTGAACACGCTCTTGATTACATCCAATGCCGTGCCCTCCAATCTCATGGAAGATGCCGATAGTGATGGCACTCTGGATACTCTTACGCACGGGTTTGGCGGAACAATTAATGTCACCGGTGCAACACGAGAATTCACTGTTGCCTTGACTTTAGTCCCAGTTAATGTGTGCTCCAGAATCATATCCTTTGACCCCTTGGGAAATGGTATCATTGGTTCTGGAATCGTTTCGCTCAGTGATGGAACGACAACCGATACCGACGGAA
>MPNP01000214.1 GCA_002239085.1 Rhodobacteraceae bacterium bin131
AGCCACATTGAATATCAATTGCGATACGGTTTCGTTCAGTGATGATGTCACAATCAGCAAGGATTTAACCGTGAAGGGGAATTTAACCACCGATACTTCAATACGTAGCAAACGATTTATCGCCGATGCTTTAGGGGGTCAAGATTTAACCAAAGGGATTTACTACGCGAATGTGGTGAATATGAGTCAAAACAATTCTGTACCAAAGCCTGATTGCCGAGATCGGAACAGTGAGCCACAAATTTTCGTCACGACCTCATCCTATGAAATTCCCGGTGGATACCCTATTGTCAGCGTTCGCGGAATTGTCAACAATCATTCCACGCGTTGGACGGTCAGCATGGAGGCAACGATAGACCGAGACCGTGATAAGGATGGCTATCGTGATGTCATCCCACTTACGACTTCAAAGGATAGGCTGCAAGTATTAACCCGCTGCTCTTAACTTGTCGGTTGGAGCGTTTACACCTCAACAACAGCCCATTGCCTTCTCAAAATTCTTATTGGCAGAACTATAGTGGCCTATTCTTGAGAATAGGTGGTAAAGATTTCCCCTTTATGTATTGTGATTTTGGAACGAGGGGACATGAGGTAAAATTGGTTGACACAACGGAATGCGCATCAAACTTCAAAGCAGTGGGGGTCTCGCAGGAGAAAGAAAGGAGCTAACCTGCTTCAAAATATGATAGCCACTCATATTGTGCAGAGCCACCCCCACCGCTAAAAACAATCACGACTCTGCTGGTGTTCTTCGGGTGCGAAACACAATTTAATTTATTTACATTTTTAATGTCAAGATTTTTAATTCTCACTCTATCTTTCGGGGCTTGAGACAACTATGGTGTCTCTTATCTCCTAATCATAAATTCTATTTTATTGCTAATTCAAGCGGTTCAGGAGCCATAACTTCACTCTAAACACGTTCAAGGATTGCCACGTTAAATCTAGATGGCGAGTTGGCAGTTATCCAGTAGTATAGCTTCCAACGCCTATAAATTATGACCTCTTTGGAAATGCATGAGTAATCTTGTGAGAAGGGATTCATATGCTTTAAAATAATTTTTTAGATCTCCTGTAGTGATTTGACCGTGATTACCCTTCCCATGAGCTAAAGATATTCTTTTATTAACTAATTCGTGTATATATTTTTTTTCGTTATCCTGATCATTTATCCATGCTCGGTTTAGTTCTTTTTCAAATGTCGGGTCAAAAAGCTTCACTAACTCTTTTATGTTTTCAATTTTTGGATTCCTCAATCGTTCAACGCGGTATTCAGCAAGATTTACAACCCATTGGGACTTACTTGATTTGGCGTAATCTGTAAATATTTTGTTGATCCCTTGTTCTAAGCTACCACAAATCGAAATACATACTCTCTCACAACTGAGGGATATTAACTTTGCTGGTGTTTGATTAGTATTCTTTTCAATAATTTCGATGAGGCTTGAAAGACGGTTTGTTTCCGCATCAATATCCCATCCATCCCAAGATTTCATGTTACACCGAATGCTTTTTTGGCTGCACCAAAACGCCTCTTTACGTTCTCAAGAGAAGCTGTAGAAGTTATGTAACCCTGCTTGAAAGTGTCATCCTTTAACAATGATTTATTTGCTTTAATTGTCGCGTCTTTAGTTAAAGGTTCTTTTCCTTTTAAACCTTTCGCAATTGAAGTCGCTACTGAATCAAATACCGCTGCATTAAATGCTTTTTCAGGTCGAAAAGCATCGGGGCCTAATGTGCTTTCAATGAATCCCATAGTATTAATAAAGATATTTTCTAATTCTGCGAGCTTCTCATCAGGACATCCTCTATTTTTCTCCATATAAAGATTTAAGAAGTGCTTCATAGGAGGAGCATAATGCTCCTCCTCTTCAAAAAAGGCAAAAAATCTAAGGATCATCTCAATATCTCTGAGACGCTTACTTTTTGGACCACACAGTTTTCTCCAAGTAGGATCTGAATTGAGACCATGGATAAAATTGTTGAATTTACCATGATAAATGCACGACCTAATTTCTTGAGGAGAAAGTTTTACTCCGCCAGTGTTTAACCTTTCAAATAATTCATAAACACTGTCCATATTATTTTTAGGGGAGTCTTGCTGGAATATTGTTGTCCGAATCCAAGAATTGTCTAACCGCAATTGGTCATCCTCATTCAATGAATTATATGATTTCCCCTTCCAATCTGAGCTAATACCGCTTAGAGAAAATTTCCTACCATTGAATTTTTCTTCGTAAAAACATACAAGCGACATCAGCCTTTGTTGACCATCAATAATCAGTTTTCTTTCTGAGTTTGGCTCTTTAACTAAAAAAATGCAGGGAACGGGTAGACCTATCAATAAAGATTCAATAAACCGCGATGCGGTATTTTTTGTCCACACGAATTTTTTCTGGAACTCAGGAACAAAAATCTGATTTTTTTGTAATCTTCTAACGAGTGTTCCAACTGGTAAATCTATTGCGTATGAGGAAATGGAATTAAGATTAGCAGGGGTCGCTGTGTCTTCATCTTCGATTTCACAGTTGCTGTCATCCAAATTTCCTCCAGAATAATTCACTAGGTTAGCCACTTAAACTCTCCTTTTCGTGCCGGAACTCGCTATGCGGCATAATTTCTGATTAAAAAGGGGTAGAACTAAATTTCTACATCTAACAAGTACTGTATAAAATGATATAGGTCAACAGCAGGGAACTTGGTCGTACCAAAACCATTGGAACGGGTTGAACACCTATCTCCCTCCAGTTAAACGCGAAGATAACAGATCCAGAAATAAACCACTGATCTTTCAGATTGTTGCTCTTTCAGGCCATCCTGACTTGTAATTAATCATAGTTTCTTAAAGTGTGGCAGTGGGTCAAAATGACCTGGTCTCACGCCGGGATACTAGAATAAGTATGTGACATTTTTATTGAAATTAGGGCCAATTTGTTGGTTCTGGTTTCACCCGAACAGTTCATTCTTTCTCCATACATGAAACGTAATTTCTTGGAGAATTCTAATGAACAGATCAGCAAAAAATCAAAACGACTTTGAGACTTCACAACGTGGAGCAACCCTTATTGAGGCCGCCTTATTTACTGTGATAGCTATGGGCACGATTGTCGGTGGAATCGTGTTCTTTCAACAAGCCTCAACATCAGCCAAAACAAACGAACTCATTCGGTCAATAGCCACGATTCAAACTCAAGTCAGATCTCTATTTCAGGCTCGGGGTGATTTTGGTAAGAAAGAACTGAATACGCTCTTGATTACATCCAATGCCGTGCCCTCCAATCTCATGGAAGATGCCGATAGTGATGGCACTCTGGATACTCTTGCGCACGGGTTTGGCGGAACAATTAATGTCACCGGCGCAACACGAGAATTCACCGTTGCCTTGACTTTAGTCCCAGTTAATGTGTGCTCCAGAATCGTATCCTTTGACCCCTTGGGAAATGGTATCATTGGTTCTGGAATCGTTTCGCTCAGTGATGGAACGACAACCGACACCGACGGAATATCGCCAAGTGAAGCGGCCACCTTTTGTACGACCAATGCCACCAATGGAACTGTATCACTAACGTGGCGGTTTGAACGATAATCGTACTGCGACAGCAACACTTTCCTAGTACTCAATCATGCTGTCCCAAAAACGCAAACGGGATGAGGTCGAATATACCCTCCGCCGTTACGAAACTTGGATGGTGAGCCATGAACGCATGTCTAAAACTGTGCTGGTTATGGCCATCATCTCAGGTTTACTGTTAGTGACACTATTGGTGACTCTTTATGCCAAACCAGAACCAG
>MPNP01000215.1 GCA_002239085.1 Rhodobacteraceae bacterium bin131
TCATTGTCCGTCCGATTGAACGGCTCAATATCATGTCTCCGGGTTTGACAATAACTGAAGAGGATGTGGATTTCATCATTCACAATTTAGGTCAGGCCATTGAGAGAGTTGCATCCGGTCTCCGTAAGAAGGGTTATGTTCTTTGAGAATATGTTCAATGTTTCTCTGTGATAACATATACAATAGTGAATTGAGCAAGCATTGGGTAGGATGAGTAAGCAGTTGATTCGGCCAATCCTTATAGAAGGATTAGTGACTGACCGCAAGTATGCTAATCCAGCCACTTGCCAAAATAGCAGATTACCTAGACACTTCATTCTCAACAAGTTTTTCCCTTAAAAGTGAATATTACAAACACATATTACAACTGACCGGACCTTTGCCAAATCAGAGCTCACTTCGTATACCTTTGTTATGCTTGGTCTTGGTCATTAGGGAGTTGGATTCAGGAATTAGACTATGGCTTCAAGGGCTATTCATTTCGGTTCGGGTGCAAAGCAATAGCACCAGAGGCGAATATCATAGGGCAACATAGACGAGGTGACTACCCGCGGGCAAATCCATCGGCACCATATGCTCGGATACAATCAATTCCTCTATGTTGGAGGTTGTTAATCTTAACTTCTAAAACAAAATTTGGATATTTTTTCCTAACACATGAACTCAATTTGTATGCATCATCTCCCATTCTATTTTTCGTTCGACCTCTTTTCGTCGTTGGCAGTAGCAGGGTCAATAACATTGTGCTTTTGTGATGTTTCAGAACCAGGTTCATGTTCTCTTGAAAGCTGGAGCTGTTTCCAACCTCATGGTATAACAAGATGTCTCAATCCAGACTTATCTGGGTTTGAAAATTAATTCCTTGACATGTTAGAAAATAAACTTTCCTCTTCATTAGTCAGGATTGGGTTCAGACTATAAAAACTGGCACAATAATACTCAATAAAAGGGTGAAGTGAATACTTTCACAGTCTCCTAGGCGGGCTTACCCACATGATGTCTGGGCTTATCTCGGCCAGTGTGATGATCTTGTCACCAGTGCCGAAGAGACATTGTTGTGTTGCGTGCCGTGGGGATAAGCAAGTCCACGGTCTTGGTCGCGATTGCCAATGACCGTCGTCATGCCTACCGTCAGATTGATCAGATTGACCGTCGTTTACGACAGGGCGAAACGATACCCACCGATGACAAGGTCTATTCAATTTTTGAGGAACACATCTGCTGGGTCTCGAAAGGCAAGGCCGGAACTCCTGTTGAACTCGACGTGCCGGTTTGTGTGCTGGACGATGCTTGTGGTTTGAACCTGTATCACGAATCATGTGGGAAGGGAGTGATGTTGATCATGCCCAACCGATGATTGAAGAAACACAGGCCCTTTTTCCGTCCCTTCAAGCCTGCAGTTTTGACCGTGGCTTTCACAGTCCGACCAATCGGGTCCGTTTGGACGAGCTTCGTATTGACAATGTCCTTCCACGCAAGGGTTACCTGACCACGGCCGATACAGAACGGGAAAGTGGTGCTAATTTTGTCGCCATGCGGTCGGTATCCGGGGATAGAATCGAAGATCAATGGCCTTGAGCATCATGGTCTGGCCCGGGTGAGAGCGTATGGAGATGATGGTTTTGAGCGTGTGGTTGCGTGCAATATTCACCATTTGGGTCGTGTGCTGCGTCGGAAGAAGAAAGACGAGCTGAAACGTTGGCGGTTGCGAGAAAAACGACCCCGCCTAGTGGCCTGACGCAACCACCGACAACCCAATGTACTGAGATCGGACCCAAGGGACGGCTAGGAGAGAGGTCTGTCTTGAGTTTGGAGCGACCGGCTTTTTTGTGGCAAAAGGTGTTTGAAAAGGTGTTTTGTGGCAAACTCAGTTTGAAGTTGAACATTTGTACTCAGCGAAAGAATCTGGGACAATGAAATTATGGCAATTTGCTAAAAATCAGGTATTTTCTGGGCAGACACTAAATAGAATTACCAAATGCCCAAAGTCAAAACAATAACGCATGGTCGTTCAATCAAGAATGAATTGGCAAAACCAATAAATGGTACTCCCGAAAATGTGATGATGGCTGTTCTTCAATCAAAGCCAAAAGCAACTGCTTACTGGTATAAAAGAACGTCCGTGAAAAAGCCAAAGTAAATCTTGACAATGATCATAAATTAAATACATCCATTTGGGTATGACTGGAATGTAACTTAACTTAAAATTGGGTAAGTTAAGTACCGATAGACGTTCAACACATCACGGAGAGTTATAATGAACAAAGGGTTTAGTCAAAACAAAAAAAATCACAGAGGAAATATCCGAATGAAGATATTGGTCTTGTTAGCAGGTTTCACACTAGGGACAGCTGCTTATGCTCAAGATTTAGACGTAGGAATACAAGCATATAAAGATGGTGACTATGAGGCTGCACTTAGTGCATTTTTTCCTTTGGCCGAACAAGGGAATACTCGAGCTCAGTTCAACTTGGGCGTCATGCACTATTCTGGTCGAGGTGTGCCGAGGGATTATGAGAAAGCATTTAATTGGTATCGGAAGGCGGCTGAGCAGGGGTATGCTCGAGCTCAGTTCAACTTGGGCACCATGCACTATTCTGGTCGAGGTATGCCGAAGGATTATGCGAAAGCAGCTGATTGGTATCGGAAGGCGGCTGAGCAGGGGTATGCTCGAGCTCAGAACCACTTGGGCGACATGTACTATTCTGGTGAAGGTGTGCCGAAGGATTATGCAAAAGCATTTGATTGGTATTGGAAGGCGGCTGAGCAGGGGGATGCTCGAGCTCAGAACAACTTGGGCAACATGTACTATGATGGTCGAGGTGTATCGAAGGATGATGGGAAAGCAGTTGATTGGTATCGGAAGGCGGCTGAGCAGGGGAATGCTCTAGCTCAGTACCACTTGGGCGTCATGTACTTCATTGGTCGGGGTGTCCCCCAGGATTATGCGAAAGCATTTGATTGGTATCGGAAGGCGGCTGAGCAGGGGAATGCAGAAGCTCAGACCGTCTTGGGCGACATGTACTATGATGGTCGGGGTGTCCTCCAGTACTATGATGGTCGGGGTTTCCCCCAGGATTATGCGAAAGCATTTGATTGGTATCGGAAGGCGGCTGAGCAGGGGTATGCTCGAGCTCAGTTCAACTTGGGCGACATGTACTATGATGGTCGAGGTGTGCTTAAGAATTATAAAGAAGGCGCAAAATGGTATTGGAAGGCGGCTGAGCAGGGGTATGTTGATGCTCAAGCCAACTTGGGCGACATGTACTATAATGGTCGGGGTGTCCCCCAGGATTATGTCCTTGCCTATGCATGGTTCAGCATAGCATCAGCAGCTGGTGGAAATTACACAAAGATTCTAAATGAAATTGAAATGTTGATTCCGCCTTTTCAAGTGGATGAAGCTCAGCTCCTTGCTGCTCGTTTGCAACCTGGAACAGCACTAGATGAATGAATGGACAGCAGAATTTCAACCTTTTGCCACGGAATTGTTGGCTGGAATAAGCACTCCCAGCTCGGATTGTAGATATCAGGTAACTACTCAGGTAGGCTAAATTTCCCTGTATTTTTTTTCAGATTTCTGTTGACAATGTCGTTTGACATTGTCATAATCATATCAATCGTCCAATATAAGTCGAGCAGTTATTTTTTTCAAACCATATGAAACGTCTCTCCAAAGCCGCTTTACAGGCAGCATTGACACACTCACAGAAACAGGTT
>MPNP01000216.1 GCA_002239085.1 Rhodobacteraceae bacterium bin131
CTTGATATAAAGATTGAATATTCATTCGCCGACCAAGATTGGTTGGTATGTTAATCAGGAGGAAAACATGAAACTAAATTTTCTGAAGTATACAATTGCCAGCTGCTTATCATTGGTTTTGGTAAGCGAAGCTGTGGCAACAGAATGGAATGTATCTCTATGGGGAACACGCCGCGCTTTTACCGAGCATGTTGAAAAACTTGCCGAACTTGTCAATGAAAAAACAGGTGGTGAATTCCAACTCAACATTTCTTACGGCGGATTATCCAACAACCGCGAAAATTTAGACGGTATATCAATCGGTGCATTTGAGATGGCTCAATTCTGCGCCGGCTATCATTATGACAAAAATCCGTCAATTACAGTTTTAGAACTGCCGTTCCTTGGAGTTACCTCCCTTGAACAAGAGGTGGAAATCTCGCAAGCCGTTTACCAGCATCCAGCGACAGTAGAAGATCTTGCCCGATGGAACGCAACTCTTCTAATGCCCTCGCCACTACCACAGTATAACATTGCAGGAGTTGGCGAAGGTCCAAGAACGCTTTCAGAATTTGAAGGGTTGGCTGTTCGAGCTACCGGGGGTATCGGCCAAGCTATGAAGACTATTGGCGCTGTTCCAACGTCGATGTCGGCAACTGAAGTTCGTCAGGCGCTAGATAGCGGTGTCGTTTCTGCGGTTGCATTTGCACCCCATGCACACATGTCTTTTGGTACAGTTGAAAGTGCAAGATGGTGGACCACGAATCTCAATCCCGGAACTGTTAACTGCCCGGTTGTCGTCAATACGGATGCTCTCAACGCATTGAGCGATAATGAACGGGACGCGCTACTTGGTTCGGTTGAGGAAGCTTTGGCATACTACCTTACATATTATAACGACCAGACAATGGCTCAGTGGGGCCCGGTCCTTGACGAAAAGGGAATTGAAAGAATCACCTATACCGAGGAGGAACTAGCGGCTTTCCGTGAAGCAGTCGCAGCCCCCGCAGCACAGTCTTGGATTGAAGAGAATATAGCGCGTGGCCTTCCTGCACAGGAACTCTATGACCTCGTGGTTAGCATGATTGCTGGTAGCTGATCACATTAATTCATTCTCGCCGGTAGATTACTACCGGCGAGTTTAACACTAGGGAGATAAGTTGGCTGGTTCATCTTCAGTTCTCAAAGACGATACACTGCTTATTAGAATTGACAGTCGGCTTTTCCAAATTGAATCCTTTTTGGCTCTCATTGGTGGTCTAGCCGTTTTTTCCTTAATGTTGCTAGCTGTCACAAGCGTTGGCGGTCGTAATTTCTTTAATCATCCCATACCAGGATATGTTGATTGGATTGAGCAGGCAATGCCGATCATTGCATTCCTTGGAGTTTCATACTGCCAGCGGCTTGGTGCCCACATACGAATGGATATATTAGTCGGACTGCTTCGAGGTCGGACCCTTTGGGTGGCCGAATTTATTGGAACTCTGTTGATATTGTCGTTAATGGTGATGATGGTCTGGGGAACTTGGGCTCATTTTGAACGATCCTTTGATTGGTCAGCTCCCTATTGGAGTCGTGACTCCAGCCTTGATATTCGACTCCCACTTTGGCCTGCAAAGCTCCTCGTCCCGGTGGCATTTTTTATTCTTACCCTGCGCATGGCTTTACAGGTCTGGGGCTATGGGAGAGCCATTCTTACAGGTGCGTTACAGCCCGTTGCTGTACCACTCATTGAGGATGCTTCTACCATTGCTGAGAAAGAAGTTGAAGCCGTTTCAGGACATGAAAACGAAAACTAATTCAATGGAAAATGGGTAATGGATTCCATAGACATTGGATTGATTATTACTGGGTTTCTTCTTGTACTTGTAGTGCTCGGGGTAAGGGTTGCATTTGCAGCAGCCATTGCTGGAATTATTGGCCTGATATGGATTTTCTGGGACAAGCGAGACTACGCCCCTGAACAATTCTCTTGGGCTCTCACTGTTGCCATCAAGACTGTGGGACAAGTTCCCCACTCCAAGATTTCATCTCAAGCATTGTCGCTTATACCCACCTTTATTTTAATTGGATATCTCGCCTATTATGCAGGTTTGACTAAAGCACTTTTTGAGGCCGCTAAGCGATGGGTTGGTTGGGTTCCCGGTGGATTGGCCGTTGCGACAGTTTTTGCCACTGCAGGTTTTGCTGCCGTTTCAGGGGCTTCGGTCGCAACTTCGGCTGTCTTTGCTCGAATAGCTCTCCCCGAAATGACAGCAATAGGATATGATAAACGGTTTGCTGCAGGAGTTGTCGCCGCAGCCGGAACGCTCGCGTCGTTGATACCCCCATCGGCAATCCTTGTAATTTATGCCATTATCGTTGAACAGGATGTTGGTGCGTTGTTGTTGGCAGGATTTCTTCCAGGAGCATTTTCTGCACTGGTATATGGCTTACTGATTATTGGTATGGCCGTTAGCTTCAGGAATTTTGGACCTCCCGTAGGAGGGTTTTCCTGGGTTGAAAGAGTTAAGTCGCTTCCTCCTGTCTTTCCAATCTTTTTTGTGATAGCGATCATTATTTTATTCATTTACAACCCGTTTGGCGGTGATGCATGGGGAACACCGACAGAAGGAGGGGCACTCGGAGCATTTGTCGTGTTTATAATAGCCGTTTACCGAGGTATGCGTTGGCCCCAGTTCAAGGGAGCACTAATGGAAACGGCTAAGCTCTCCATAATGATCTTTACAATCATTTGGGGTGTTCTGATTTTTGTCAGATTTCTAGGTTTTGCTGACCTTCCTGGGGCATTTTCGGAATGGATCACATCCCTTGACCAAAGTCCTTTACTCACCTTGGTATTCATACTTCTGGCTTACGCCATTCTAGGGATGTTTATGGACGCAATCGGCATGCTCATTCTAACTCTTCCGGTCGTATTTCCTGCTGTTATTGCTCTCAACGGGGGAATTAACGTGACAGCAGCAGAGAGTGCTTTTGGGATGTCCGCAGTAGGATGTGGGGTGTGGTTTGGTATTATAGTTGTAAAAATGGCAGAGCTTTGTTTGATTACTCCACCCATCGGACTTAACTGTTTTGTGGTTGCTGGTGTCCGTCCTGAACTCTCGGTACAAGATGTATTTAAAGGTGTGACGCCATTTTTTATTGCTGATGCTCTAACCATTGCTGGTTTGGTTCTTTACCCAGGTATTGTGCTGTACCTTCCAAACCTGTTACTCGGCGGGTAAGTTGAGCATAGTACTTATCACCAAAGTGATGAATAATTGCCTAATAATTTGAGTATTTTACAAAAAGTATAGGGTGACGATTAAAGTGAATCACGAGGGAATGCTAATAGAACACATAAAGGAATGATCAAATGAGCAAAACCATTACTTGGTTTTTATTTTGACCTAGAATACCATCTCCTTAATCTGGACTTCCGTCATACTTCCTCTTGAACGCCGATATGATCAGGGGCACGTTAAAAACGGGGAACTACTTTTCAGCCTTTTGTTAATCCCAATCAAACTGATTTGTTGTCGTAAACCCTCATATAATTCCCATAATTATAGGAATTATATAGTTCAGCAAACATAATCCCATATGTATCCATTGCACTGTTCAATGGAGTGGCCGATACCAAAGCTCCCAGCCGTACAATTGCCCTAATGTGAGAAGCTAAACTTTTTGCTATGTGAGATGGATGGGGTCATGGCAAGGAAGGGTTCTGTTCCAGAAAT
>MPNP01000217.1 GCA_002239085.1 Rhodobacteraceae bacterium bin131
CAATTTTAGTCATGTTAAAGATTATCAACCTAAATTTGAAGTTAGTCAGAAGTTAGTCCATTCTCTGGATCTTTACTGCAATGAGGAAAACAATTCCTACTATACACGGGATTCTCAAGGAAGAAAAAAAAAGATCATTACTATATATGACAATAAAGAAACTGATTACTACAAAAATATAAGTGTAGTAACCATCCGCAAGTCTGCTCTAGAGAAATACATGTCTCTAAGTGAAATGTCTCTTGTGACTCGGTTTAATTTCCTTCGAAAACGTTTTCCAGATATCATTTTGGACGAAATTCAATCAAACACTTATAAGTACACTGATTTGTATTATACAAACGAAATAAAATCAGGTCAAGCAAGTTATACATATGGTTATTTAGTAAACCATCCAAATATAACTAAAGTTGACTTGATCAATAAAATGAAAGAAGATGAAGACAACGGGAATAAAAAATATCAAAGCTTTATAATCAGGGATAGAAAGAGCGGTCAAATTATAGAGTCATCTTGTGACCCGAAGTGTACAGCAAATTATTTCACCGAATCTGATTTGCCTTTTGAAAGTTCTCCGGCCTTTTTTAATCCTGATGTCTTGTTAAGGTACCAGAAGGATTCAGAAAGATACACTATCAATAACAGAAGTATTTTCTGTTCGGGAGTTTGGTATTTACAACTTTATGACATTAATGAGGAAGGTCAAGTTTTTACTTACCTCAAGTATCTAGCTGACCTTCCATATAAAGAACAGCTTCATTGGAAGAAATATAATGAAGAGCCAAAATGATGAAAATCAAAACGAGCATTTGAGAACGATATTCTTGGAAATTCACGAAGAATAATACTTTCCTACACAAAATAAAATAACTTGTTAAGCAGACTAAATCAGAACAGTCCACCATGGTGGACCTGGCGTGATTATAAAATAATTAAGCAAATTTTTATCCCTTATACAGGTACTACGAGGGATTGGAAGGATATGATCTAGCACCTGATCAATGAATTATTGAAGGGTTTAATAAGAAGGTTTGCGGTCTGGGATTAAAAATAAAGGAGGATAAACAAAGGACAGGTGACAACTGAACCTACTAGTGGATACCCTTCAACTTTGTTGTGACACCGAAAAAGAAGCGATTTGTATAGTATCACGTCTTTCCATTTGAAAACCAAAAGAAGCATTAATGATATCAATTTTAATAAATTATCGGGAATGACTGTTATTCTATCAACACGTTCAATCCCCTCCCCTCAACAATTGAAAATCTCAAGCAGAGGAAATTCCTGTCCAAAGAGTGAATTATAGGGATAGGTTATCCAAAAAGGTTACCTCTCAGTCAAAGTATCAGGTTTAGTAGAGTGTTTTGTTGTAAGGTAAAGTGTAGCGCTTAGGATGATAGAAAAATGAAAAATAAAAGGTCTATCTAAGGGGTAGAATTGGAATCACTTGACTTGTGAAAAAAAAGGAATCGCTGCACATTGTCAAGAACGAGATACCCTAATTTGACTATCTCAAGTTTTCAAGATTGGTCATAACCTTCAGGGTTAAATTCAATGCATAGTCTGACTTTTAGGTGGAAAGTAAAATTTAAATGGAGCGAGTTATGCCCGATGAATTTAAAGCCAATGAACTCAATAACTTAATAATTGATAGAGACCGTGTTATCAACCCCTCTTTCGCTGGCCGAGAAATTCTCCAAACAAAAATTGATAAATTAGCCAAAAGGGTTGCACAACGTCAGCAGGAAAAAGTCAGTGGAGTTGCCAATGGTATGACGCAAGTCATTTACGGAGCACCTGGGATAGGTAAATCCTCGCTACTAGAAAAAATCAGGCAAAACTGCATTAACAAGATGAACAATAAAATACAAGGTCCCATAACTATTCCGGTTATGGTCAATGACTCTGCAAACTTATCCTTTGAATATCTTGCCACAAGTATTCGTCAATCTAGCAATCAGCTCATTCCCTTACTGACGCTTGCGTATTGCAAGCATCGCGTTCTCACTTTTTTCCATTCGGTTGAAAATATTTCATTCGCCGGTTTTGGGGGTGGTGTGAGCAATAAACCGATAACCAAGCCAATCATTCCCAAGGGCATAACAATTATCTTGATGCTTGACGAAATCCAAAGTGTCCCCAAGGAGGCGGAGGGTGTACTGCAATGGCTTCACACGGGTAGCGACAATTTACCGATACTGCCAATCATGGCTGGATTGTCGACGAGTCCGGACATTCTCTCAAAATTTAATATATCGCGTCTTGCAAGAGATTCAGTACATCCATTATCCCTCTTAACCCGCGATGAGATTAAGGAGTCATTTACCAAGTTTGTAGACTATTTCAATATTTCTTCCACTCCTGAAGTGACCAACAAGTGGTCGGAACGCATTTTTGATTGGTCGGATGGTTGGCCCAAGAATGTGGAGAACGCACAAGTGGCGGTAAGTTATCGGCTAGTGGACAATGGCGGTGATTTAACGAAGGTGAACCCTCAGATGGTGAAGATTAGTGCTGCGGAAATTCGTTGCCAATACTATAACCAACAATTTGAGAGGTATGGTAAAAATCCAAAAATTATTGGTGAAATTATGGCTCAAATTGGCTCAACTGAGCGAAGTTGGATTGAAATAACAAGTGCGATTAATAGCGTAATTACAAAACCCACTTGGGTCGATTCTATTACATCTGACCAGTTTCCAAAACTTAATATTGATTATCTTCTTCACCGAGGATTTATTGACAAATACCCTTTGGGAAAAGGGTCATCTAGTAGTTTTAAATGTCCAATCCCATCGCTCCAATCCTACGCAGTGGCGCAAACAGGAACACCTTTGCATGTTTCTGTGTATGAAGGCAATATACCTAATATCACGGATGCTTTGAGGCCTAGCTCAAATATCAATGCTGTAGATGATTGGGATCGAACACCCCTTCATTTAAGTGTCCAGAATGACTGGGGTGAGATTACACAGCTGCTTTTAGATAAGGGAGCCAATCCCCAAATACGTGACCATCGCAATCGGCTTCCATTTGAGATGACCAAGAAGGGGAGTGAGACGTACGAAATGATTTATCAAGCGACCCATGCACCGTCGACACCGGAACCATCAGAGCTGGATGATGGCGATGATAATGAGCCATCATAATAAGGAGGATTAATGACAATTTTCATGACTTTGACACTTTTTTGCTTTAAACACCGATTCTATGGGGGACACCCCTAAAAATTAGGCACTACATTGCTCTCTTTTTTGGCTCGCAGAAATCCCATCTTTCTCCCCCTATGTAACCCCGCTTTCAGTCCTCATCCTAGCACAATTCGTACGTCGTGGCCCCAATCCTGACACCCATCGCCTTGTTGGTCGCTTTCCCCTCCTTCTTGAGTTCAGCGATTAAATGTCAGAACTCAAGAAAAAGTGAAATTGGAGGAAAAGTGACGAAGTCAGGAACTATACGAGCTGAATGTAGTTCTATTCAACCGTAACTGTTGAGTTGGATTAAAGGCGTAACTGAAACGTATTGGTGATAGAGTCCGCAAAGTGACAAAGTCAGGAAAGTGCTGCTGCTATTTTGGAAATTTTAACTTCTTGTTACCAATATAGCAACCTATGGTATAGGAATCACTTGGCTTAATTTTATGCATCAAGCTACTGATCTACCCCATCCACCA
>MPNP01000218.1 GCA_002239085.1 Rhodobacteraceae bacterium bin131
CTTGACCTATATCATGTCTTTTGTAAGCACAGGTGGGAGTGATGATTGAAACTGTAATGCCAACCTATGCCAGAAACAAAATTGGCTTTGAAAAGGGGTCTGGCTGCTGGCTTTATGGTACAGATGGCAAGGCCTATTTGGATGCGGGATCCGGAATAGCGGTCAACAGTCTTGGACATAGCCATCCAAAATTGATTGAAGCCTTAACTGAACAAGCGGGTCAAATCTGGCATACTTCAAATTTATATCGTATCCCTATCCAGGAGCGCTTGGCATCCTTGTTGGTCCAACATACTTTTGCGGATACAGTGTTCTTTACCAACAGTGGCGCCGAGGCTGTTGAATGTGCAGTGAAAACGGCACGCAAATTCTGGCACCATAAAGGACAACCCGCACGTAATCAGATCATTACTCTCAATCAATCTTTTCACGGTCGAACTTTAGGCATGATTTCCGCGGCGGGGAATGAAAAATTAACTCGCGGTTTTGCTCCACTCCTTCCGGGGTTTGTTCAAGTAGAACCCAACGATTTAGTCGCTGTTGAAAAGGAAATTGGTGAGCACACCGCGGCTATTCTGATTGAGCCGATCTTGGGAGAAGGTGGCATTCTTCCTCTTGACGACCTTTACCTGAAGAAACTCCGATTGCTTTGCGACAGCACAGGGACTTTACTTATTGTAGACGAAATCCAAACTGGTATGGGCCGAACCGGAAAATTGTTCGCGCATGAGTTTGCCGGAATTAGCCCCGATATCATGGCCATTGCCAAGGGAATTGGAGGTGGTTTCCCCATTGGAGCCTGCTTAGCCACCGAACAGGCGGCCATAGGAATGACCGTAGGTTCACATGGTTCTACCTTTGGTGGAAATCCCTTAGCATGTGCTGTAGGTTGTGCTGTTATGGAAATCATAGCTAACAATGATATGCTCCACCATGTACGAACTGTTGCACGAGACTTCAGACAACAACTCGAATCGCTGATTGGTAGCCATCCAGATATATTTGAAGAAATCCGTGGTGAAGGTTTGATGTTGGGTATTAAGTGTAAAGTTCCAAACTCCGCTGTTATTGAAGCTTGTTTTAATCAGCAATTATTGACTATTATTGGGGGAGATAATGTTGTGCGTATTCTTCCACCTTTAATCATTGACCAAGAAGACGCAACAGAAATTGTTAAGCGGCTGGATAAAGCAGCTGAGCACATAAGGGTTACTCAAGATGCCTGATTTTTTACAAATTGCCGATATCCCTGCTGAGGAACTTGCTGCCATCTTGGAGGATGCACATAAATCCAAACAATCTCGGCTTGGTAAACCCAAAGGTTTTGTTGACCCCGAAGCTCCTTTTTCAGATTGCGTTGTGGCCTTGATTTTCGACAAACCATCTACCCGAACGCGCTTATCATTTGATGTCGGAGTCCATCAACTTGGTGGGAAATCGATTGTCGTTTCAACCGAGTCAACACATCGAGCGAGAGGTGAATCCGTCAAGGATACAGCTCTTGTTTTGTCCCGTTATGTTGATTTAATCATGATCCGAACTTTTGAAGATGATATCCTTAACGAGTTGGCTCAATATTCTGACTCTCCCGTTATCAACGGCCTGACTGACTCGAACCACCCCTGCCAAATTCTAGGCGATATTATGACTTTTGAAGAACACCGAGGTACAATAAAAAATAAGAAAGTCGTCTGGGTTGGAGATGGTAATAACGTATGTAATTCCTTTTTGCAAGCAGCCGGAAAATTTGGCTTCTCCTTGACCTTTTGTGGACCCCAAGAATTTGACCCTGATGCGAGTGAAATTGCCAATGCCCAAGAACAAGGGGCTGAAGTTATTTTGGAAAGAGATCCAAAAAATTGTATCCCCGAAGCAGATCTGATCGTTACCGATACTTGGGTGTCTATTCATGAAGATAATAACCCCAATACCAAATTAAACAGCGACTTAAAGGTGTATCAGGTCAATTCAACAATGATGAAAATGGCTAAATCAGACGCATTGTTTATGCACTGCCTACCTGCTCATCGGGAGAAAGAGGTCACCTCTGAAGTTTTAGATGGACCCCAATCAGTGGTATTTGACGAAGCCGAAAATCGCCTTCATATCCAAAAGTCCATTATGAAATGGTGTATGGGTTTGCTTTAGGTATCCACTTAATGCAAGTTATAATTGATTTTAATCTTGCCGCAGCAACAATAAGAGTGCGACAACTGTTGCACCAACTCCAAATAATATCGGTAGCGATGGCAAACCTCTTCCTAGAGTGAATTCCCAAAGTACAACCCAACTCGGCGTTAAATAAGTGTACGCCATGACTTTGGCGGCCGGAAGCCTCATTGAGGCGTAGCTGAGAGCAAAAAAAGTCAATACAGTGGCAACAACTGACAAATAAAACATAGCAATAAGTACGATACTGGGTAAATTGAGCCAAGGTGTGGCCTCTATATCCTGCCAGCCCAATACAATGAGAACAATCGCCCCTGATAATGTCACACCAAAGACAAAAATCTGAGGTGGTTCGCCTTGATTAGAGTAACGCAAAAATGGGGCGTAGAAAGCATGAGCCACACAGCCAATAAAAAAAATAACTTCACCCCGCCCGACTTTGAATGATAGCAACTCTGATAAATCTGCTCTAAAAATGACCCAGACTGCTCCCATTGCTCCAATGGACAAAGCAATGGCTGTCCTTTGACTCATGGTTTGGTGCAACAGAATCCATCCAAACAATCCCGACATAAGTGGAGTTATCGTAAAAATTGTACTTGTTGAAACGGCTGTTGCAGTTTTAAGCGCGATGAACATCAGGACAAAATATAAAGACATTAATCCTCCCCCGAACAAATAACGCCATGGATTCTTGAAATATTCCCGTTTAAATCCAGTGCCAAAATAGATCACCAAGAAAATAATTATTGAAGACAGCATAAACCGGGAAGCGGTCAAAGCAATCGGATCGATCAAATTTGCTACCATGCCGCCCAAGCTGAATGATCCTGCAATCCCAAAGGAAAAGCCAAACATGAGCAAGTGCCCTCTACTTTGTTCAGACAGAGTCATTAAGATCTTTCAATTGCATTTGAAACGAGTTTTTCCCATAGTCAGGGGATATCACAGTTATTGAGTTTAACTTTAAACCAACACCTTTCATTTGCTTTGAGCTTAATTGACATGATTCTCTTTGTTTTAAGGGCACCTCTATTTAATCCGAAAACCAGAATTCACCTGTTTTTGCCATTGAAAAAAAGATTATTCAGAATAGTTTTATCTTCCTTGGCGTCACATTCATTTAAGCACACCCCTATACAATCACAAAATCAGGATTAGACCTCGGCGACCGTTTCCAAATAACACAACCGGTAGTGACAATTATAACTCAAGTTCCGCATACCAATCCAACCCTTGGCTAGAACTTTCCCAATCCAACGCATCTCGTGCTCCGGCATGTCATTACGCATCAAGCCAAACACATGTTCAACGCGGCAGCGATGCCGAGAATAGGCCGTGTTCAATACAACCTTACGGACGTTCAACTTCTGACCACGCTTGGCCTTAAAACTAATGCGCGGTTGATAACCCCGCTGGCGCAACGCCTGAACCATGTCCTGCGAACGATAGGCACAATCAGCCTACAACTGAGGATCCCCTGAAGGCCGTGTG
>MPNP01000012.1 GCA_002239085.1 Rhodobacteraceae bacterium bin131
TGATATTATTAGACTGCTCGACATGGATTGCCGATTGGTCATAGAATTTAGAAAGATACCACCATATTGTCAACGAAAAACTAGAAAAAAAATAATCAAGGGGTATTTAGACTACCTGAGTAGTTACGTTTCGTTTACATTCATCACATAGCCCATCTTTAACATTGAGTGCGCGAAAGCCAATAGAAATGGTGATGTTAATATTCAAGGGGCACGACGAAGTCGCACTTCGGGCACTTAAGCACCTCAATAATGTTCTGATTGTCGTGCGGGTTTCATCCCGCCTTTGACCGCTTCAATTCCCGGTCAAATCACTGACTTGCGTTCATTCCTTGGTGGTGGTGATATTCCCATGTCCTGATAGATCTTGGTTTGGATTTCATCCGGTGTCGCCGTCTTGCGAACATGGATGGTCGTGTTATCCGGGCCGTCAAAACTGATCGTTGTCCGCTGCAAATGACACAGGCAATGAAGCAGGGATTGCCAACTGTCAGTACAACCGTTGTTCTTCAGGTTGGTTCGCAAATACTGAACCGCCTGATAGGCCAGAACACTGATGAACAGATGCCCCTCTGAACGGCGTTCGGTCTGATGATCAATGGGGCACAAACCACGTTCTGATTTCAGAGACCGAAAGACCGCTTCAACATCTGTCAACATGATATACGTCCTCCACATGGTGGCACTGTCCCAGTCTAGGATATTGGAGCGCAGGACATACACACCGGGATGACTCTGCATGGAGCCGTCAATCTTCTTCTTGGTCCAGCTGACAGCAGTGGCATTAACACCCTTCTTATCCGGAGTGACTGTAATATCGTAATATTGGGCAATCGTGGCATTCTTCTCTTGCAAGCGACCGACGTTGCGTTGAATGGCGTTGAGCGTCTTGCGGGTCTTGGGACGTGCAAGATTCGTGTGCAACTTGTCCAGTTCTTGCTCAAACCGTGTCTGGAAAAGGGCCAAGATAGTATTTTCCTTGATCCCCCTATCCACCGAATGACACCCCAGGAGAACTTCCTTGTAGGTTTGGGTCTTATCCTCCTCTTCGTGGCGTTCAATGACATGTCGCTCCAGCTTCAATTCCTTTTGAGCCGTGGTGGTCACCGTGGTAATGGGTGGGTTATCACTCGCTGTGATGTGGCGATTCCTTTCGTTGGAGACCACAATGTATTGGTAGCCCTGGTGTCGTAACCAAGCCAGATTGCGCTTGGTGGCAATACCCCGGTCCATCACCAGACAACTGCCGGGCGGTGCCGCAAGGGACGTCAAAACCGCTTGCAGGGTTTGATCTTCCCTGACATTCCCCGCTTGAACCGTACTCCGACGGACAAAACCACTCCCGTCAACGACCACTCCCAGGGTCAGTAAAGGAGCATCATACCGCCGCTCTTTGGAATGGCCGCGGCGTGCCTTGGGTTGCTTGAGAGCCTGACCCTCAAAAAAGGTATTGGTCAGGTCATACAGAGCAATCGTGGGTTGGAGGTCAAAGAGGGTTGAGACTGTGCGGAACAGATGATCCTCAATGCGTCTCTTGTGGGCAACCAGTGCATCAGCCGCCCGATGTAAGGCCATGTCGTTGATGGAACTTCCATCAAAGCCCAGCAGTTCGCCCGTCGCACTGGTGGTTCGCAGCCATCGTGCGGTGGCACGTTCCGAACCCGGTTGAACCATGCGTCCGACAATGGCAGCCAACGCATACCCACGTTGTCGGCGACTCAAACCCAGTTCGGTTAACAGGGCCGGTAAACCCAGCTGGTCAAGGGCCGCCACGGCCGCATGTTCAAGGCCGATTGTACGGCCATCGTGATCCCGGACCGAATTGATATCAACGGTTTCCCAGTCAGCGGTGGTGGTGTCTTCACTCTGACGCTCCAGGAGTTGGGCGGCAATCCGACGGGATTGTGCCTCAACGTCCGGTGCGAGTGGTTCCAAGTCAGACATCGGTTGATTGCCCATGAGTTCCTTGATGCGTTGACACAACAGGGGCCAGTCCGTTTTGGCAATAGCAAAATTGCGACCGAGATTGAGCAGGGTCTTTTGCTTGACCTTTGAACCATGCCGTTGGTTCTCGACCAAGTGATGGGTGATGCGTGGAGAACCGTCTTTGGTGGTTCCTGATTTGGTTGCTCTGATCAACATGTGAGAGATTTAGTGTTGGTTTGTAGCGGGTTCAACCCCTAACCCGTCTTTAACATTAAGTGCTCAAAAGCCAATAGAAATGAGGGTGTAAAAATTCAAGGGGCACTACTAAGTGGCACTTTCGGCACTTGAGTACCTCAATCATGTTCTGAGTGATGTGCGGGTTTCATTCCGCCTTTTACCGCATCAATTCCCGGTCAAACGACTGACTTTGCGTACATTCATGAGCGGAGGTGATCGTCCCATGTCCTGATCGATCTTGGTTAGGATAGCATCCGGTGTTGCCGTCGTGCGAACATGACTGGTTGCGTTATCCGAACAGGCAAAACGTGTCGTTGTCAGGTACAAGGTCTTTTGCTTGACCGATTGACCATACCGTAAGTTCTCGACCAGTCGATGGGTCATGCGTGGTGAACCGTCTTTGGTGGTTCCTGTTTTGGTTGCTCTGATCAACATGTTGGAGATTGGGTGGTGGGTTGTGGTGGGTTCAACCTCTCAAATAGAGGTGTGGCACGACTTGAGAGGTTTTGGAGGACCCACGGACACGTAACTATCGGGTATGTGGTAATATTTTAAATTAAGGGTATGTTAAAAAAGTTGAAATTAACCTTGATATTCCCATTTTTTGGGAAAAATGTTAAAGATGGGCTATACTAATCTGTCACTGATACTACTTGAGTGGTTACATTAAGTCATTGAAGTTCAAGGCCGAAAACGAAACTCCTAGTCAAATATAAGAGGTAAACAAATGAAACAAAGATATTTTGTGCTGAAAATTCAGCTGCTTAATATTGAACCACCAATCTGGCGCCGTTTTATGGTACCTGACAACATCACGTTGGACCATCTGCACAATATTATCCAGATTGTCATGGGCTGGACCGACTCCCATTTGTACGATTTTACCATCAGGAAAGTACGATACACGAAAGCTCCGGAATCGGAAGAAGAAGGATTGAACTCAGGTCTTTACAAACTAGGAGATCTGATTAATCGGAAAGGCAGCGTCTTCTATTATACGTATGATTTTGGGGATGGTTGGGATCATAAACTTGTTCTGGAGGATAACGGCTATTCCAATCCAGAACTAAAAACGCTGCTTGCCTGCCTTGGAGGAGAACGAGCTTGTCCTCCTGAAGATATAGGTGGCGCTTACGGTTATTTTGAATACTACACCGCCCTGAAGAATCCGAACCATGAAAATTACGAAACCTACATGGAATGGCCTGGAGTCAATTTCAACCCTGAGAAATTCGACTCCAAATCGATCAACAAGGAATTGATGAATTACTTCCGCTGATCCTGGGACAGGTATTAAAAAATGTCTGACGTCATGGTCAGGACGGTGGAAAAGTGCTGTCGGGATTTGGCCTCACTTCTATATGGGTCAATCCCACAGGTTACTTTCCAATACAAAAATTCTGAAAGATATCGCCGAGAACATTCTCAATATCAATCCTACCCGTTATCGTTTCGAGCGCTTTGACTGCCCCTCTGATTTCCTCTGCCGCAATTTCGTCCACTCCATGATCTTTAGTTAATTCCATCATAGCATTATCTAAACACTGAACTGTTTGCTCAATTGCCACCCGTTGCCTTGCATTGATCATTGCTCCAACTTGTTGGACACTATCTTCAAGTTTCTCAGTGACTAATTTAAGAAGCGTGTCAACACCTTGACCGGTTTTGCCCGATACACCAAAGCTTTTCAAGTCATTATACAGGTCAGATTTTGCAATGACCTTTATATCGCTCGCTTTTGCAATCACCCCAGGAAGGCTTGTTTCGTCCCTGTTAAGTAGAAAAATCCGCAAATCAGCCGCTTTGGCTCTTTCCTTAGTTTTTGAAATACCAAGCTGTTCCACTCGGTCTTGCGTTTCCCTTAATCCCGCAGTATCAAGAAAATTCACGGGTAACCCATCCAAATCCATTTGGACTTCAAGGACATCTCGTGTCGTACCAGGAATGCTTGACGTAATTGCGGCATCTCTTTTGGCGAGATAGTTCAGAAGTGTTGATTTACCTGAATTAGGTAATCCCACAATGGCCACTTCATAACCTTCCCTTAATCTTTCGGCATGTTTTACACCTTTTAATTCTTCTAACAAGCTGTGATGTAAACTCAATAAAACATTTTCTGCTCGTTGTTTAATATCAGGTGGTATAGCCTCATCAGTAAATTCGATTTCAGTTTCCACTAGAGCAAGGCATTGAATGAGTTCGTCCCGCCATTGGTTGGTTTGTCCTGAAGTTTTACCCCTAAAGGCTCGCATGGCTTGATCTCTTTGTTTTTCGGTCTGTGCGTCAATGAGATCACCCAACCCTTCCACTTGGGCGATATCCATCCGACCGTTGAGTAAAGCTCTTAATGTGAATTCGCCTGGTTCTGCCAACCTCGCTTTAGACTTTAACAAGCATTGTGCAACAGCCTGGGTTACCGCCCTGCCACCATGAAGATGGAGCTCGGCAGAATCTTCCCCTGTATAACTCTTACCCTTGGCAAAATAAACAATCAAAGCCTCGTCCAGAACTTCTTTGGTATCAGGGGATATGATTTTGGCTAAAGTCATGAGCCTCTCAGGTGGTACCTGACCAATCAAACGATTGAGAATTGCTTGAGTGCGGTCACCCGATATCCGGGTGATGGAAATTGCTGCTCTCCCAGGAGCAGTTGCGGTAGCGAAAATTGTGTCAGCGGATGGCCGGGTAAAGATCATCAGTTGACCTCCAATTTTAACGGCTAATAACCAACCCTTGGATAATGACTAACTCATTGGGAATTTTAAATTCATTTCTGACCTTGAATTGGCCACTAACGTCCATCGGGATTCATTGAACGATAAAATTCTTTGTTGGAGTCAGTCACTTTGAGTTTAGAAAGCAAAAATTCAATGGCTTCGGTTGTTCCCATTTGGGTTAAAATTCGCCGCAGCATAAAGGTCTTTTTGAGAAACTCTTTCGGTAGCAGAAGGTCTTCTTTTCGGGTTCCCGATTTGAGAATATCCATTGAAGGGAAGACACGTTTATCAGCGACTTTACGATCAAGAACAATTTCAGAGTTGCCTGTTCCTTTGAATTCTTCAAAAATCACTTCATCCATTCGACTGCCGGTATCAATCAATGCCGTGGCAACAATGGTCAGGGAACCACCCTCTTCAATATTCCTTGCTGCACCAAAAAAGCGCTTTGGTCTTTGGAGTGCATTCGCATCAACACCGCCACTCAACACCTTTCCAGACGAGGGAACCACAGCGTTAAAAGCTCGCCCTAGACGCGTAATTGAATCAAGGAGAATGACTACGTCCTTTTTTGTTTCAACAAGCCGTTTTGCTTTTTCGATGACCATTTCTGAAACCGCAACATGACGCGTGGCCGGCTCATCAAACGTAGAGGAAATCACTTCCCCTTTAACACTTCGTTGCATGTCAGTTACTTCTTCTGGCCTCTCGTCAACGAGTAAAACAATCAGAAATACTTCTGGATGATTGGTTGCTATCGAATGAGCAATATTCTGCAACAGGACCGTTTTACCGGTTCTAGGGGGAGCAACGATGAGTGCTCTTTGACCCTTTCCCAATGGTGCGATTAAATCAATAACACGTGCTGACAAATCCTTTTTTTCGGAATCTGCAATTTCCATGATAAGAGGCTCATCTGGATAAAGAGGGGTCAGATTATCAAAATGAACATTATTTCGGGACACTTCGGGTACTTGATAGTTTTGCCGTGTGACTTTCGTAAGCGTAAAATAGTTCTGCTCTCCACAAGGCGCCCTGAGTTGGCCAGCAACTGTTGACCCTGTTCGCAGTCCATGTTTCTTAATAACATTCGGACTCACATAGATATCATCAGGGCCAGGTAAATAATTTGCTTCTTGTGAACGCAGGAAGCCAAAGCCGTCTTGCAATACTTCAAGAACCCCATCATCGCTTACTATATTCCAACCAAGCTCAGCATGCTTTTTCAGGATTTGGAACATAATATCGCCCTTTCGCATAACCGCGACATTTTCTACTCCAAGTTCATCGGCCATGCTCAACAGCTGGACTGGCGTTTTAGCCTTGAGGTCTGATATCGATATTGTTTTTGAAGATGTTTCCGACATGGTGTCCATGAACTTATCTACCTCTTGGTCATAAAATCTGTAGTGGAAAAAATCAATTCAGAAGGACTCTGAACATTAAGGGAAGACTTGTTTTAATATGTTTCTTGTGGTTTTACAAGTAAAAAAATTAATGATTTCAGTTATTCACGCTATTTTTTCAGATTTTGACTCATTTTCATGCCATTAGAAAGGCTTAACAACAGCCAGAATGACAATGATAATAAGCAAAACCGTTGGAACCTCATTCATCATCTTGAAGGTTCGACCTGAAACTTGGCATGTTCCCTCTTGAAGTTCTCTTCTTTTAGCCGCAAGCCATCCATGAAACCCAGTGAGAATAAGAACGGCAACAATCTTGACCCAAATCCAGCTTGTGGATAAATCAATCACTCCCGGGATCATCAACATGATTAAACCAAAGAACCACGTGGCAAGCATAGCTGGGGTTGTGATGATTTTTAATAACCTCATTTCCATGAGACAAAACAATTCGCTTGTTTGTGCTTTTTCTCCTTCCGTCACATGGTAGTAGAAGAGTCGTGGCAAATAAAATAGTCCAGCCATCCAGCACACAACTGCAATGATGTGAAACGACTTAATCAAGGGGTAGAGTGAATAAAAAAAATCCATTATTTGGCCATCAAATTCATTTTATACTGCTCTGACCAGATTACACATTGATCCACATTAAGTCATGGCCAATAGTCAGTTTACCTTTCCAGTTTTCGCGAACTTTATCATAAATCCTAATCTTGGAATAATTGCCTTCTGGTCGAGGTTGAATATGGTTTAATACGAGATGCTTTACGCCCGCAATATTTGCTATGATACCGACTTCTTCAGCCTTTGTATGAGAATCTAGAGTGTCATTTTTTGGATTTTGTATTCTTTGTTTCGCGTTAAGCCCCGCCGAATAAGATACCTCATGGACTAACACATCTGCTTCGGCAGCAAAATCCGCAAGTTTTGGAAAAACAGCGGTATCAGAGGAAAAAACAACTGTTTTATCATGCATTTGAAAACGTAGTGCATAACAATGGTTACAGATGGGATGTTTGACTCTCATTGCCGTAACCTCTACCCGGTCGTCTTTAAGTACCCTACCCTCAGCCAGGTAGCTGGTTTTGATGATGTTTCGTATAGGATATTTGTTATCCTCTACCATCCTCGTTTCAATATCATATTTGAGTGAGTGATAAAAACCCTCTATGACATCTTCAATCCCTGGTGGCCCAAAAACGCGCAAGGTCCGCTGGTAACTTGTTGCCCAGGTTGTATGAAGCAGAGGGCATAATTCAATAACATGATCTGAAAGAAGATGCGTAATAAATACAGTATGAAGTTCGTCCAAGGAGTAATTCGCCTTCACAAACTGTTGAGTAACTCCTAAACCCGCGTCAACAAGATAGGGTCTTCCATCAACATCTAAAACCATTGATGTTGGGCAGCTTGATCCTTTATAAATCTGTGGATCACCACCTGTACCAAGTAAAACAAGGTTTGTTTTCATGTCATATACCGCTTGTGATGGATTATTAACGGGATTTATTATTTATATTATTAAATTATAAGTAAGTTAAATTTAAATAATTGTATCAGTTCATAACGTGGAAAACTCAAACTGTTAACAGAAATATGAGGTGGAAACTCAATCCCCTTGAGATGACTAAGATAATGGTTTGATTTTTACTTTATGTTGAAAACTCTGAAGAAAACAATTCATTATAGTTAGTAAAATGATTGGATTTATTCGGCAATGGCAAATTTGTGGGAAAAGGAGAACAAACCACTCACAACCGAGCCATATTTTCATAGAATTATTAACACTTTGTAAACATTAAAATTGCAATGGCCAACAGAGGTATTCATCAAACAATAGCAGGAGTGATTGGCACTCCCATTGATCAAAGCAAATCTCCATACATTCATAATTACTGGTTTAATTATTACGCTATGAATGGATATTATGTTCCTCTTGAAGTCTCCAGGGTAAACTTTGAAACGGTTGTGAAAGCTTTAAGCAAAATGGGGTTCAGAGGAGTCAATGTTACGATACCTCATAAGGAAAAAGCTATCCAAATTGCCGATAAAGTTTCTGATAATGCCGCAGTTCTCGGTGCAGCAAACACGCTTACTTTTAGTACCGATGGTAAAATTTATGCTGATAACACCGACGGTTATGGCTTTATTCAGAATATTAAAGAAATCTATCCTAACTGGCGGGCCAATCAAGGCTCAGTATTAGTTCTTGGAGCCGGGGGAGGAGCTCGATCAATTGTATGTGCTCTTCTCAATGAGGGTGCTCCAGAGGTCTATGTATCAAATAGAACTGTTGAGCGCTCCCAGACTCTAAAATCCGATTTGGGCAATCGTATAAAACTCGTGGAATCCATTCAATTAGAAAAAATGCTCAATAAAATTAAACTGCTTGTCAATACAACATCTTTAGGAATGATTGGCCAACCGGAACTGAAGTTTGACATCAATAAACTCAATCCAAAAACTTTGGTGTGTGATATTGTTTATAATCCGTTAGAAACAAAACTTCTGCGTGATGCCAAAAAAAGAGGATGCCCAACAGTTGGCGGTCTCGGGATGCTTTTTCATCAAGCTGCCCAATCATTCTATATCTGGTATGGTAAAAAACCAGAAGTGACCCTACCCCTTCGTAAGTTGGTGCTTGATACCTTTGAGAAATGAAAATTATTGGTATAACCGGTTCAATCGGTACCGGCAAGTCAACTGTATTGGGGATTTTTTCAGCTGAGGGAATTCCGGGGTGGCAAGCAGATGAAGCCGTCAGCCAAATATATCAAAGCAACACCGAGGTCCAGAAAGAAATTCAAAATCTCTTTGGTCGTTCTTCCGTTGGCCAAAATGGTGTTAAGAAAAACAAGCTAAAAGAAATTTTAAGCTCTCAGCCCGAACTCATAAAACCCTTGGAAAATATTGTCCATCCGAAAGTGAAAGAACATCGACAGAAATTTATTGATGCATGTCACCAATTAAATTCACCCCTTGTGGTATTAGAGATTCCACTTCTGTTTGAAACGGGAATTGACAAGGAAGTTGATTATGTTATCGTCGTTACGGCTTCCCCAGAAGTGCAATTAAAACGTATGAGGGAAAGAAAAGGTATGAATGAAGAATGGTTTGCAAAAATTCAGGAATGGCAAATGGATAATACAGTTAAAATCCAGAAATCTGACTTCATCGTAACTTCAGACACACATGCCGATACACGGTCACAAATACGATTAATCATTAAAGAATTAACCCATTGATTGAGGAACAAAAGAGTGCGGGAACTTATTCTTGATACAGAAACGACAGGATTGAATGTTCCTGAAAACCGAATCATTGAACTAGGTTTTGTTGAGCATCTTAACGGCAGCCCAACGGGCTTAGAATATCAACAATTTTTTAACCCCGAGATGGCCATACATGAAGACGCAAAAAAAGTTCATGGTATTGGCGACGAAGATCTTCAAGATATGCCGTTATTTGCCGATAAGGTTGAGGAACTATTGGAATATTTTAAAGAGGCAAAATTGGTGGTCCACAATGCTGAATTTGATATTGCCTTTATCAATAAAGAACTGGAATATTGTAATAAGCCCCCCATTTTAAGTCATCAGGTCATTGATACCTTAGATCTTGCTCGAAGGATGCTGCCTGAAAAGGGTCACCACTCGCTTGATGCGTTGTGTAATCACTTTAAGATAGATCTCTCCAAGCGGACAAAGCACGGAGCATTGTTAGATGCTCAATACCTTTCGGAAATTTATATTCGGCTTAAACAAGAAGAGGCTCCTGATCTCATTGAGTCAAATATAGACTCGCTTTTAAGCAACTCAGCTCGTAAAAGACGGCACTCCAAACGGTTAGTTAGGATAGGAAGTCAGATAACTGAAGCTGAAGCCGAAGCCCATGAGAATTATGTTGCCAGCCAACTTGGAGCGAATTCTATTTGGACGCAATATAGAGTCAATAAATGATTCTTTGGAATTTT
This sequence comes from Rhodobacteraceae bacterium bin131, assembly GCA_002239085.1. Classification (GTDB taxonomy): domain Bacteria; phylum Pseudomonadota; class Alphaproteobacteria; order Rhodobacterales; family Rhodobacteraceae; genus MPNP01. The sequence continues at coordinate 10,260 of MPNP01000012.1, forward strand.
ACTCAAAAGTTTAATTTCAGCCCCTATTTGAAAGTTCACGGAGACAGAATTAAATTATTCTAAAATCATAATTCATAGTAGGAGGTATGAAATCATGAGAATGACGACCGAGGAAGCCTTTGTAAAGGTATTACAAATGCATGGAATTGAGCATGCGTTTGGTATAATTGGCTCAGCAATGATGCCGGTATCAGATCTCTTTCCTACCGCCGGTATTACGTTTTGGGATGCGGCACACGAATGTAATGCGGGAATGTCAGCAGATGGGTACACACGGGCAACGGGTAAAATGTCAATGATGATTGCTCAAAACGGCCCTGGAGTAACGAACTTTGTCACCCCAGTTAAGACAGCGTATTGGAATCATACCCCGATCCTGCTTGTGACGCCCCAAGCGGCGAATAAAACAATCGGTCAGGGTGGCTTTCAAGAAATTGAACAAATGAAGCTCTTTGAAGATATGGTGTGCTATCAAGAAGAAGTCCGGGATCCATCACGCATGGCCGAAGTTCTCAATCGCGTTATTGAAAAGGCGTGGCGTGGCTGTGCACCTGCTCAAATTAATGTTCCTCGCGATTTCTGGACGCAAGTGATTGATATTGAACTTCCACAAACAGTAAAATTGGAGAGACCCCGGGGAGGCAAACAGGCCATTGAAAGAGCTGCAAGGCTGCTGTCTAAGGCTACGTTTCCAGTTATTCTAAACGGTGCGGGAGTGGTTCTAGGTAACGCACTTGAAGCGTCTGCCCGCCTCGCCGAAAAACTTCATGCTCCAGTATGTTGTGGCTACCAGCATAATGACGCGTTTCCAGGTGATCATTCTCTGGCTGTTGGGCCACTTGGTTATAACGGGTCTAAAGCGGCAATGGAACTCATTGCTAAAGCCGATGTCGTTTTGGCTTTAGGCACTCGTCTCAACCCGTTTTCGACCCTGCCAGGGTATGGGCTAGACTACTGGCCCAAAGACGCGCAGATTATTCAAGTTGATATTAATGCCGACCGCATTGGCTTAACTAAGAAAGTGACAGTTGGTATCCAAGGAGATGCCAAACAGGTCGCTGAACAGATTCTTGATAATCTGACTGATTATGCTGGCAATGAAAACCGAGAAGTCAGGAAGCAAATTATTGCCAAAACTAAATCACGGTGGCTCCAAACCTTGGCGTCTATGGATCACGAGGACGATGATGAAGGAACAACTTGGAATGTCAGAGCACGAGCCAAAGATCCTGAGCGAATGAGTCCACGAATGGCTTGGCGAGCCATTCAATCCGTTCTACCCATTGAAGCGGTCATATCGTCAGATATCGGGAATAATTGTGCGATTGGCAATGCCTACCCCACTTTCAAGGAAGGACGAAAATATCTTGCTCCTGGGCTCTTTGGTCCCTGTGGATATGGATTCCCGGCTATTATCGGAGCTAAAATTGGCTGTCCAGAAACTCCTGTTGTGGGCTTTGCCGGTGATGGAGCATTTGGTATTTCCATGAATGAAATGACGGCTTGCGGGCGGGAAGAATGGCCGGGAATTACCATGGTCATTTTCAGGAATTACCAGTGGGGAGCTGAAAAAAGAAATACCACTTTATGGTTTGAAGATAACTTTGTGGGCACTGAACTTGATCTCAAAGTCAGTTTCGCTAAAATCGCTGAAGGGTGCGGACTCAAAGGCATCCAAGTGCAGACTATGGATGAGCTTTCGCAGGCATTGAAAGCAGCCATAGAAGCTCAGATGGAGAACAATGAAACGACGTTTATTGAAGTTATTCTCAATCAGGAACTGGGTGAACCATTCCGTCGTGATGCTATGAAGAAGCCTGAAGTCGTTGCTGGTATTGCTGAAGAGGACATGCGAGGGCAGGTTTTGGCATAGGAATGTCAACAATTCCGATGCGGCACTCATTCTTAAAGGAATTATTTCAGCAGTTTAAAAAGAAACACTGTCATATAGTTCTTTCAGAGGGCGAAGATGATCGTGTAATTGCAGCAGCTATATATGTTGCACAGGAGAGTCGTACGACAATCACTCTTCTCGGTCGCTCAGAAATAATCCTTTCCAAGATTAGTCACCACAAGCTCAGCTCGGCCATCAAGGTTGTTGACCCGGCACAAAGTGAGTTCATACCGGCTTATAGTGAAACATACTTTTCCCTTCGACAGCACAAGGGAATTACTCGTGAATTTGCAAGAAAGGCCGTCACACATCCGCTCAACTATGCGGCTATAATGGTTAAAGAAAATCATGCTATGGGTACGATTGGTGGAGCGGTTTATACAACGGCTGATACCCTGCGAGCTGCCTTGCATGTGATTGGCCGCAAACCAGACACGGGGCATATTTCGTCGTTCTTTATTATGCTCCCTGAGACTGAAAAAACCCCGATTAAATCGCCTGTCCTGTTCGCCGATTGTGCCATGATTGTTGAACCAAGCGCTGAACAATTGGCTGAAATCGGTTTGGCTGCTGGACACACCGCCGAGAAACTGCTTGGAACAAAGCCTCAGGTTGGCTTTCTAAGTTTTTCAACGGCCGGTAGTGGCAATCACCCCAATGTTGACAAGGTAAAAGAGGCACTGCAAATTGCCTGTTTGAAAAAGCCTAATTGGATTATTCCCCAAGAACTTCAATTCGATGCTGCAATAGATCCTATTCTCAGGCGTAAGAAAGCCCCTAATCTTGAGTTTGAAGAATACCCCAATGTGTTTGTTTTCCCCAATCTTGAGGCCGGTAATATTGGCTATAAAATTGCCGAAAGAATAGGCGGAATGGTTGCCGTGGGGCCAGTGCTTCAGGGTTTGGCCAAGCCCGCTAATGACTTATCGAGAGGTTGTCAGGTTGATGATATCATCGCACTCATTGTTATTACTTGTCTGCAAGCTCAGACGGCGAATGATTAAGTCGCTTGGGCTGGGCTTCTACTGATTCAGAAGGAGTGTCAGAATCGACTTCAGTTGAAGGCACATCAATGGGAATTTCAGAATTATAATGAGTAAAAATATTTTCGGTTTTAAGGTGATATTTTCGAGCAACCAATTGAAAGATCAACCGCAACATGAAGTTTCGTGTTATTGGAATCAAAAGCAAAAGGCCCATTAAGTCAGTCAAAAATCCTGGAATAATTAACAATAGTCCGCTCATTCCTTTTGCCAGGATTTGTACGACCGGATTCTCCAATTCATTGACATAATTGTGAATTTTAAAGAGGTTATCTATACTCAACGGAAACTGATAACGGAGTAGAAAACACCCGAAGAGTGCGGATAAAGCAATAAGAGCTAGAGTTGGCCAAATGCCAATGACGCCACCTAACTGAATAAATAAGGCAATTTCAATCAATGAAACGGCGGTTAATATTAAAAAGAGCTTCATAGAGTTAAAAATCCTGTGTAATCTTACATTCTAGTATAGACATAATTCACCTTAATCACTAATTAAAAAGGGTAGTAGTGTTTGAAAACATAATCGTCATTTAGCAGGTTTAATAAATGTCCCCAGTTTTACAGTTGTTGATATTGGCAGGTATTGCCCTCTTCCTCATTTTTAAACTCCGGGGATTATTAGGCACAAGAGACGGGTTTGAAGGACCGGCAAAAAGCAATTATACCATTGACCAACCAAGCCGAGAAGTCCAGCCTGAAGAAGAGAAAGTTGATCAAGATATAATTGATTTTGTTTCGCCTGACTCGGTTGAAGCCAAGTCTCTTGCGGCCATGAAAAAAATTGATCAACAATTCGTTGTTCGAGACTTCCTAGAAGGGGCCACAAAGGCCTATGAGTGGATATTATCCTCTTTTGGCAAAGGGCAAATTGAAGATCTCAAACCATTTTTATCCGCCGAAGTGTTCGAATCCTTTAAATCGGGAGTTGAGCAACGCGATCCGGTCCATAATTTTATCGTCGAAATTGAACGTGTTAAAGCCAAGATTATTGCGGATGTTAAATTTGATGAACAGTCCCATAGTGCTGAAATCACAGTTGAGTTTGTCAGTGATTTATACTCCTATGTGGAGGATGAAAGTGGTGAAGTCATTGATGGAGACAAGAACAATTCTGTGAGTCAAACGGAAGAATGGACATTTTCGCGAGTTATGGGAAGTAAAGATCCGAACTGGAAGCTTGTTGCAACCAGCTAATATGAATCGAATTATTCTATTTTAATGGCAGTTAAAGATCATGCCTTCCGATGGGGACAAGAACCTTTCGCAATTAGACTGTCTTGTTTGGGAGCAATATTGCCAGTCAACCGAATTAGAATTTAAAGAAGGCACTCCACAAAAAAAAGTTCCCGGCAAGACAATCAAAACAATCAAAGCGCAGGTCAAGCAGGGATGCACATCAACGTCTAGATTAAATACCGAGTACGCGAAGGATATTACTCAGGCTGACCGCAGCGATTGGAACGCTTTCATTGGAGGGAATCAACCTGTTATTTTCAAAGGAGATACACAAGCTCCAAAACACCGTACTCAACGGAAACCCAATTATATTGAAAAGCGACCCTCGTTCCCTTGGAAAAGAAAATATCCTGATAATCACCAACCCAGTACAAAATCACGGATTGATCCAAAGATTCTCAATAAACTTAACAATGGAGAACTGAAGCCAGAAGGTGAAATTGATTTACACCACCGGACTCAAGCCGAGGCCGAAATTGAAGTAACTCAATTCGTATTACGGTCTCATCGAGAGGGGAAAAGGCTGATTCTCATCATCACAGGTCGAGGTCTGCATACTCAAGGGAATGATTGCAAAGGAATATTATCCCAGTACATTCCGATTCTTCTTGAACGCGAACCTTTGGTTTCCAAGATACTTCACGTTCAACATGCGCACAACCGGCATGGGGGTAAAGGGGCATACTACTGCTACCTCAAGCGATTAAGAAATGGCACCAAGCCACGAATTCGCCCTTCTGGGAGATTCTAAGTGCTGATAAGTTAGGTAAGAAACGGCTGAACAAAGCCGGAAAATCAGAGAGTTTGTTGAATCTCTTCTTCCTCAAACACTTCGATAATGTCACCGATTTTTATATTTGAGTAATTCTCAAAGGCCATACCACACTCTTGACCTGATACCACCTCGTTCACTTCATCTTGAAAACGCTTCAAGGTTTTTAATTTTCCTTCATGGATGACAACATTATCTCGAAGAAGGCGGACTTTGGCAGAGCGTTTTACGGTTCCATCGGTTACCATGCAGCCCGCAACCATTCCGGCACCAGTAATTTTGAAGGTCTCCAGAATTTTTGCATTGCCCAAAAAGATTTCGTTAATTTTTACATCAAGAAGGCCCGAGGCCATGGACGTGATATCCTCAACAAGGCGGTAAATGACAGAATAATAGCGTAACACAAGGTCTCGCTTTGTTGCCGCTAGACGAGCCGATGGTGTGCCACGAACATTAAAGCCAATTAAATATGCACCACTGGAAGCCGCCAAGGATACGTCAGATTCTGTAATGGCTCCGACTCCAGAATGGATAATGCGGACTTGGACTTCTTCGTTACCGATTTTTGTCAAAGCTTGATTAATGGCCTCAGCCGAACCCTGTACATCGGCTTTAATGACGAGTTGAAGATCCTTTGTTGGGTGAGTGCCCTGTAGCATGTTCTCAAGAGTGACAACAGTCGGAGCCGAGGCAAAAGCATCTTTTGATGATTGCTGCCGAAACCGTGCAATCTCACGGGCTTGAGCTTCATTTTCGACGACATTTAAGACATCACCAGCATGGGGTGTTCCATTGATTCCTAATACTTCAACCGGCGTGGACGGACCCGCGGTATCAATGCGCGTTCTTTGGTCGTCAATCAAAGCTCGCACTTTGCCCCACTGTTCGCCAACAACGAAAATATCGCCACGCTTGAGGGTGCCATGCTGAACAAGTAAAGTAGCCACAGGTCCTCGCCCAACATCCAACTTGGCTTCAATTACAGTGCCTTGAGCAACTCTGTCAGGATTTGCCTTAAGTTCCATGAGCTCAGCTTGCAGGGTAATGGTTTCAAGTAATTCATTAATACCCTCATTTTTGAGTGCTGAAATCTCAACATCCAGTACATCTCCCGATAGTTTTTCAACAACAATATCATGTTGGAGGAGTTGATTTCTGACCTTATCGGGATCAGCATTCGGCCGGTCGCATTTGTTAATCGCTATGATAATCGGTGCTTTAGCTGCTTTAGCGTGGTTGATTGCTTCGATTGTTTGGGGCATTACAGCATCGTCTGCGGCAACTACAATCACGGCGATGTCAGTCACGTTGGCGCCGCGCTCGCGCATTGCAGTAAAGGCGGCATGACCGGGTGTATCAAGAAAGGTCAGTTTATGCCCGGCATCGGTGGCAACCTGATAAGCTCCGATATGTTGGGTTATGCCACCTTCTTCCCCAGCCGCAATATTGGTTTTGCGGATTGTATCAAGTAGCGTTGTTTTACCATGGTCCACATGACCCATAACGGCTATAACGGGATAACGTTGTTTGAGGTCTTGTGGGTCATCTTTCACTGACTCGATGACATCTTCCACATCAGCATCAGCCACCCGGACAACATTATGTCCAAAATCATCAATGATAATTTCGGCTGTTGCAGCATCAATAGTTTGGTTCTGAGTCACCATTATTCCATATTCAATGAGTTTTTTAACTACATCGGCAGATCGTTCAGACATACGATTAGCCAGCTCTTGAACAACAATGGTTTCGGGGAGTTGTACGTCCCTTATGACCTTCTCTCGGGGTTGGATGGTTACGTCCTGAATAATTTGGCGACGTCGTCTTTCCTCGCGGCGAAGGAAGGCCGCCCGCGATTTTGGTCGAAATCCATCATCATCGTCATCAAGTGCGACTTGGGGTAAAAACTTTTTTGGTTTTTTCTTTTGGTCAGAGGGGCGACCAGTATCTTCAACAGTGTCGTTCCCACGAGAGCGCTTTTTTCGTTTCGTTTCCCCGTCTGATTTTGTCGCTTGATCATCCGTTCGCAGGGTTGGTTTTTTTGAATCATCCTGGACCGGTTCTTCTTTGGCTTTTGCCGGTTCTACTTCCGTTTGATCTTCATTTTTGTGTTCTTGCTCAAGTCGTTCTTGCTCAAGTCGCTCCTGGGCTTCTTTTAATTTTTGGAGTTCAATTTCTTGTTTGAGGCGAGCTTCTTCGGCTTCTTTGGCTTTTCTGGCAGCCTCAAAGCGGCGATTTAAAGTATCTTGATCCTCAATCCGATTTTTTTCTTGGGTGTTCTTGGTCGCATTAAGATGCTTACGGTTGGGAGGAGGAGAACGTTTATAGTTACCGGACGGTACCTTGGGAGTGAAAGGATTTTTTCTGTTCGACCCACTCGGAGCTAACACTTCTTTCGTAGAGCGGTTATGAGGAACCTGCTGACGTGGTGTACCGCTTGTTCGTGCATCCACCTTCAAGCTGAGGGTTTTTTTATTACCCATACAGTTAAGTTACCCTTCTTTAAATATCCGTAGCAATTTCAGACCGCCTTTAGACAGATCTCATGACACTGAGCCGTCGGGCAGCAAGCGAAATGCCTTCAACTAATCCACCAGGCCGAACCCCCAAATACATCACGATATCCTTACCCAAAACTTTTCCTTGCTCTGTGGAGGACAAGCAATTGAATACATGAAACTGCCTTTGGGCAGTTATAATCTTACTAAACTGCCTTTCAGAGCCGTCAGAACCATGGAACAAGATGATGATTTTATTGGCTCGAACTTCACTCTGAACACGTTCAAACCCTGCAATCAACAAACCGGATTTGCGGGCAATAGCCAGCAAACCAACCAAACGCTCTACCAATCCACACTCAACCTTATATAACAAATTATCAGGAATTTCAATATGTTTTCGGGCTGCACGACTAAAGATATTCTTGGCAATAGCCCTTTCGAGATTGTTTGAGGTGCAATACATCCATAATCCTCGCCCAGGTAATTTACCAAATATGTCCGGGACGATATTGCCTTGGGGGTCGGTTATGAACTTTACCAATTCACTTTGGTGCCGCTTTTCGCCAGTAACAATACAGGTCCGAATACCCGTTTCATGACTCTTCGGTTTGCCCCGGCTCATTGTCGTCCTCCAAGGTTTGATCATCTTGTGCAAAGAATGAATTGAAAGCCTCCTCATCAATAATACCAACCCTTAAGCGTGCGGTCAGGATCATCTCATTGGCCAGGTCTTGATTGACATCAAAAGTTTGCAAGAGACCTTGCTCCCATATCTGTCGCCCTTTCACTTCATTGAAACCACCGGCGATTTCCCAGTCAGCAAGAGTGGCAAAATCGTTAAGTGAAGTGATTTTATCTTGAGCGAGAGCGAGAAGCATTTTGGGCGTTAAGAGCTCAAACTTTTCCAAGTCTTCCTGCAAGCCATATCGCCGAGCTTCAGCGAGGGTCTCTTGGTTTTCTTTCGTAATGAAATCACTTGCCCGTTCTTGGAGTTCTGTCGCAATATCGTCGTCAATACCATTTATTGCTGTTAACTCCTCAATATTGCAGGCCGCAATGTAATCAACCGTCTCGAAAGATTCGGTTACCAACAAGCGGGCAAAATTTTCATCAATATCCATGGCCTCCATAAATTGTGTTTGGATGGCATTGTTCATTTCTTCGCGCTGCTCTCGTTCATGGGTTTCGGAAATGATTTCGATTTCCATTCCGGTAAGGCTTCGCGCCAAACGAACATTCTGTCCTCTTTTACCGATGGCAAGCGAGAGTTGGTCATCGGGAACAACAATTGTTTTCAAGTTCCCAAGTCCATCCAGTAATCCTTTGGTAACTTGTGCGGGTTGAAGGGCTTGAGTGATGAACTCAAACTCGTTCTCACTCCAAGGTATGATATCAACGCGTTCGCCTTGGAGTTCATTCACGACAGCCTGGACGCGCGAGCCACGAATACCAACACACGCTCCCACGGGGTCAATACTCGCATCATAAGATACGACAGCAATTTTAGCGCGAGAACCGGGGTCACGGGCGATACACTTAATATCTATATTTTTTTCATAAAATTCGGGAACTTCATTGCGGAATAATTCGCGCATGAACTCATTAGAAGTGCGAGTAAGACGAATTTGATGGCCACGTGTTTCTTGGGAGATTTGGTAAATCATTGCGCGAATGCGGGAGCCCTTATCTGGGTTTTCTTGGCGGATTTTCTGGGTGCGGTGGATGATGGCCTCACCGACAGGGAGTTCCACAATAATATTGCCATGCTCAACACCTTTAACGGTACCAACGATAATGTGACCGATCTTATCATGGTATTCTTCATATTGTTGATTCAACTCAGCTTCACGTACCTTGCGGTGAATGACTTGTTTGGCGGCTTGGATATTAATACGGTCTAATTCATCGACACCGAGTGAAGGTAACAAATCAATAATCGCTTCACCGATAGCGATATCAGTTTGAATTTTACGAGCTTCCTCAATGGCAATCTCAATGGCACTATTGGTCACGTCTTCAACCACTTGCCGGACACGTTGTAGAGTCAGTGAGCCGGTCTCAACTTCGTAGTGAGCGCGAATGTCCAACTCACTGCCGTAACGCATATTGGCGGCTCGAGCCATAGCCTCTTCCATGGCATTAATTACGATATCTCTCCCAATATTTTTTTCTTGAGCAACAGATTCTGCCATTTGCATCAATTCAAATTTATTTGCGCTGATTAAATTCATATAAATGCCTCCATTAGCTAATTTGCGTGGGAGTTGCAGCTGTAAACTGCAACAACTTATCCGATAGTGTCAAACGTGCATTAGAAATGAGTGAAAACGTAATGGCGGTCGTTTCATCATCTATTGCCAAATGAATTGTTGTCCCGATGACTTTTTGGATGATACCTTTAAAGCGGCGTCGGCCATCTAGAATGTCAAAGAGCTCAAGCTTTGCTTCAAAGCCAATCCATCGTTCAAAATGTTCCAATTTAGTAAGAGGGCGGTCAATTCCAGGAGATGAAACCTCCAAGGAATAATCTAACGCAATAATATCTTCAATATCAAGGATGTGCGAAAGTGACTCGGAGAGCGTTGCACAATCGCCAACGGTCATTGTGCCATCAGTTTTCTCGGCCATAATTTGGAGAGATTTTTTTCTACTTCCGCCGAAACGCAATCGCACTAGCATAAATCCTTGGTCGTATATTACAGGCTCCAATAATCGTTGGAGTCGTCTTTCAAAAGTTGTCAAAGCTACTAGGTCAGTCATATCTACCCAATAAAAAACAGGCCAGCGGCCTGTTAGTCATTCGCAAATGGTGTCAGGCTTTAAGACCCTGAAACCGCTGATAATTACAACATAAATCAAAGGCGTTAGATTTCAAGTAACAAGAGATAAAGAGTTTGTTGGGGAATGAATCCTGACCCCTGTCAAATTTATGCTAATGTATGGTAAACTGGATTGAATAATATCAAGGATTTGGAGGGACCGATGAGTCAATTAAAAACAGTAGAAAATGACCATGATCCATATGAATTTCTAAAGGGGATTACGCACGCCCGGCGAAGGGAAGATACTAAACAAGTATTGGCGATAATGGAGCGTGTAACGCAAGAGCCACCAAAAATGTGGGGGCAAAGTATAATCGGGTTTGGCAAATACTCTTATCGACGCAGCGACAATTCAGTGCATCAATGGATGATGACGGGCCTTTCACCTCGTAAGCAAGCTCTAACAGTCTATATCATGCCGGGTTTTAGTGAATTTGAGAATCTATTAGCAAAACTCGGTCAGCACACGCATTCTGTGAGTTGCTTATATATCAGGAATTTAGAAAATATTGATCTTTCTATTCTTGAAGAACTCATCAAGCAGGGGTATCAACTCATGCAAGAACGGTATGGATCTGTCACCGATTAGCGACAGTCCCAATTAAAGTTCTCACATTGCCACGACTTTTTTCCCATAAAACACCGATGATCTTCTTTTCTAAGGCCAGTAGATTAAGATCATCCACGATTATATTCTGTATTCTTGGCTCGTCGTTGATCGTGGTTAAATACCAATAGACTGGAAAGGGCGGCCTGTGGCTTAAATTCATTTGAGTCACAACTTCAAACGAATTATTCGTTTCATTTGTTGTGATACTGATAACTTCATAATCGCCCCCAATGAACCTCGGAAAATAATTTATATATTTTCGTGATAGATAGCCTTGAAATTCCTTGATGTATAGTTTTTTTTGATTGGTTGTCATGTCCAACCAAGGCCGGCCTAAGGATATTTTTCCGATGTAATCCGTGTCGGCATAGGCATCAAACATAGCCTCTATACCCACATACACTTGTTCAGTCGGAAAATCATTTTCCAGCATGTATGTTATTTCACTGATCGCACTCTCAACGACCGAACTTACGTCTGCTTCAGAGGCCGAACTCACTGGGTTCACAACCAAAGCGAAGGCAACGATAGTGAGGAGTTTTTTTCTCAGCGAAGGCAAGAAAAAGGCTGATTTTGGAATTAACGATTCACGAGATTTCATGCTATTACTCTTTGCAATTGCCGCTTGGAAGGACAAGAATAGATAAAATGATAATATAAATTCAAACAAGAAAGAACAATCAAATATTTTTGAATAAAAAGCACGGCTTATTTTTCCTCCTGAAATTGTCTGAATGGCATTGGCTTTCCTACTCACTCTCAGTATTGGGTACAAGGACAGCTTCAACACGACGATTTTGCCTTTGACCCTCCGGGGTTAAATTAGTTGTACGAGGCGAAAAGTAGGAGTTTCCATGAGCCAATAATTGATTTGGATTAACCCCGTAATTTTCGGTTAAGTGATTTAAAACAGATTCAGCACGAGCAAAAGAGAGTTGGCTATTGATTTCCTGGCTACCAGAAGTATCGGTGTGACCAACCAGAACAATCGAATACTGGGGATGCTCATTGAGAAACTCTGCGAGTTTGAAAAATATTTCTAAGTTTTCATTTTCAAGTGAAGTCATCCCCGAGGTGAAGTCAATATTACGAAGAATTACGAAGCCCTGTTCCAATAGCGCTGTTTCCAAGCTTGATTGATTTAAATCTGGGCCTTCTAATTCTACAGTAGGTGTGTCTTCCCCACCTTCATTCTTCGGTTGTGTGATAAAGATAAATTGAACAAATCCAGTTGCCTGACTTCGGCTGACGAGAATTGTGGCATGGTCCTGACCTTCAAGATGGTTGCGGTTTGCCGACAAAAATTTATAATTCCCAAGATTAACAAACATGAAGGGAGGCTCAACCACCTCTATTTGATTGCGAAACTGAAACCCGCCACAAAGACGAGTATTACATTGAAATAATTTGGAATATCCGAGTTGACGAAGCTGATTCCATGCTTGACTGAGCAATTTAAACGTGGAGTTTTCGCCTTGGATTTGGTAGACAACAGTTCGAATCTGACCATTCACGATTTCAAGGTTTTTCTGATCGCCACTGTATGGTCCTGTTGGAAACTCAAGGAAACCTTCGGGGGTATTCGTTTCAAAGACATTCTCCCAACTTCCGTTATTTATTGGACTTTGTGCATTTAGAGGCGCAAACAGTAGGATCACAAAGGCCAAGGAAAGGTAGATTTTTGCGCATTTATTCATGTATTACTCAAAAGAATAGTATTCCTTGTTGGGAACCATACCGGTTGCTGAAGCCAACTTGTTGGTCATATTGAAAAATGCTGCTACTGCGCAAATATCCCAGATATCAGCTTCGCCAAACCCCGCTTTTCGTAATTCTTCACGATCGTCTTCCTCAATCAAATGGCTTGATTCGGTTAGCTTTGATGCAAAATCCAACATAGTTCTATGTCGCTTGCTTAGCTGGCAAATACGGTAATTGATAGCAAGATTAGCTCCGAATTTAGCGTCTCCTAAAAGTTTTCGTACTGCAGCCCCGTGAACAATCAAGCAGTAGTGGCATCGATTTATTGATGAAACGACAACGGCGATCATTTCCCTCTCAAGTTTGCTTAAACCACTCTCTGCTAACATAAGGTTGTTATAAATCGTTGAGAATGCTCGAAGTTTTTCACTATCGAATGAATATGCCTTCAGCACATTGGGGATTAAACCCAATTTTTCCTGACACACCTGAAAGTATTTTTCGATATCGTCCGGGAGTGGGCTTTCAGAGGGTAAGTTAAGAGCCGTTGGTGACTTCATTGCAATTTCCTATTCCTATTTGAATTATCCTACTCCGGTCCTTTTCAATTTACACTTTCAGACTGGATAGACATAAGAGTTTTTAATGTTCACAAGAATTATGAATTTAAAATATCAAACACAGTACTGAATGAGAAAGTGCCTCTGTACTCAAGGGAGTAAATCGGCTATAATCCGATTCAATACAAGCCGACCCTTTTGAGTGGCTTTTAAACGCTGTTCATCAATGGAAAGTAATCTTTCACCCACGTACATTTCAAGTATTGATTTGTTGAGGTGATGAGGTGCCAATGTATTGAATCGAGCTAATGAAATCCCATCGTTAAGCCGTAGCCCCATCATCAGATATTCTTCTGCCTGTTCCCACGCCTCAAGGCGATGACGAAAGGACTCACCGGTACCATTAGTCTTGACACCTGTTAGCCAAGCTTCAGGAGCCAAAATTGTTTCGGTTCGATAATAGTGCTGATCAATCTTAATTCGGCCATGTGCCCCTGGACCGATTCCTAGAAAGGGTTTGCTCTGCCAATACATCAGATTGTGACGTCCTTCATAGCCTGGATAGGCAAAATTTGACACTTCATAGTGATTGTATCCAGCATTTTGGCAAGTTGCCATGGTAAGCTCATACATTGTAGCCAAAGTTTCCTCACAGGGTAGACCCGTTAGCTTATTTAATGCCTTGAGTTTGCCAAAAACGGTTCCAGATTCGATGGTGAGTTGATAAATGGAGAGATGTTCAGGCATCAGATTGAGTGCTTCTTGGAGTTCTCTCTGCCACGCAAGTAGAGTTTGGTTCTGCCGGCCAAAAATCAGATCAAGACTGACATTTGAAAAAAGGTTACGGGCAATTTGGTAAGCTTTAATGGCCTCCGCAACACTATGTCGGCGTCCAAGTCTTTGTAAATCCGTGTTCTTCAAGGATTGGATTCCCAAAGAAATCCGATTGATTCCATTATCTTTGAACTGAGCTAATTTGTTGGCTTCAACAGAGGTGGGGTTAGCTTCCAATGTGAATTCAGGATTGGAGTTAAACCCCCACAGTTGGTCAATGAGTGCAAGGATCCGACCACAAGTGGAGGGATTCATCAGGCTTGGGGTTCCACCACCAAAATAGACTGATTGGCAACGCGTAAGCGAAGTGTTTTTAGAATATGTTTGTAAGGCAGTCAAATAGCTTTCACACCACATCGCATGGTCAATATTTTGGTGAAGATATTTATTAAAATCACAATACGGGCACAGTGCTTGACAGAAGGGCCAGTGAACGTAAATCCCGAACGAGGATTCAGGGTCTTCAGGCATTCAAACAAGTGTCACAAAATTGTTGCAAGGAAAGAGCTCGATGGCTGATCGTATTCTTGATTGCAGGTTCCATTTCACCAAAAGTTATGGTATAGCCATTGGGCTTAAATACTGGATCAAAGCCAAAACCAATTGAGCCCCGCATTGGCCAAACGATTTGCCCATCAACGATCCCAGTGAAGATTTCATCGTGGCCATCGGGCCAAGCAAGGCAGATCGTTGAGCAAAATTGTGCTACTCTTGGGAAAGGAGCATGCTTTTCCTCAAGCAGGTTCCAGACCTGTTTCATAGCAACGGTGTAATCCCTTCCATGAGGAGTTTGTGCCCAATCAGCGGTGTGTACTCCAGGCTGTCCATCTAAAGCTTCAACAACTAGACCGCTATCATCTGAAATTGCAGGCAAACCGGTTGCTTGTGCCGCGGCATGAGCTTTGATTTTAGCATTACCAACAAAGGTGTCTTCGGTTTCAAGCGGCTGAGGAAGGTTAAGATTCCCGATCGGTTGGAGAATGAATCCGTAAGGTGTAAGGATATTTTGGAATTCACGGATTTTGTTCTTATTGTGTGATGCCAAGACAACTTCGTTAGAGTCAAGCTTACGGACGGTCATTCTGGAGGGCCTCATTTTGGATTTGTGCCAGTTCTTGACTTCCTTTGAAGGCCAACCTCAATAAGTCTCCAACTGCGTCTTGGGGTATCGTACCTCCTTCACCTGAGCATTGAATTTCCACAAGATCATTATTGCTGGTCATTACGAAATTCCCATCAACTTCAGCATTTGAATCCTCTTCATAATCCAAATCAAGAACATTGCGGTTCTTGACTCTTCCACACGACACGGCCATGATCTGGTGAATTATTGCGTTTTTGTAAATGACTCTGGACTTAAGAAGTTTGTTCACCGCTAGTTGCAAGGCAACCCACCCACCTGTAATTGAAGCACATCGGGTTCCGCCATCAGCAACAATTACGTCGCAATCCACAACGATTTGTCGCTCTCCCAATTGAGCAAAGTCTATTGCTGTCCGTAATGTCCGCCCAATCAATCTTTGGATCTCCACTGTTCGTCCTGAGACATTGGCACCTCTGTCCCTTCTACTCCTTGTATGGGTTGACCGAGGAAGCATTGAATACTCAGCGGTAACCCAACCAAGCCCTGTGCGTCGTCGAAAGAATGGAACAAAATCTTCAACTGAAGCGGTACAAATTACTTGCGTGTTACCGCATTTAATCAAACAGGACCCCTCTGCAAACGGATTGCAATGTGGCTGAATTGAAACGTTTCTCAATTCATCAATTTGTCTTCCAGAATGTCTCATAACTCTTCCAAAATTACTTAAATGATAATCACACTTTAAATTGGTAAAAAATATCTCTCAGGGATAAATGGCTTAAAGGGCGTTTTAAACGAATTTACCAAATAAGAGTGTAAATCGCATTTTACGACAAAAATTGCTCTATCAAGACTGATTTTGGAAAGTTTCGTATTTATTCAAATTGCTTCGTTCAATTTTTTAGCGGGATCTACTGGACTGACAAAAACCTACTACCGTGTTTAGGTTGTGTTCATTTCAGGTTTAATAAGATCAAAATATAGCAAAATCAACAATTGAGGATCAAGCCTTTCAAAGAGTCAATACTACCTGATTTTAAGTCAAAAACATTTATGATGATCTTAAAGAAAATATGATGGGAAAGACTGAGCTTTGACCTACTCACCCGTGTCATGAAAGCCGAAACCACAGTTGTCTAGAATCTACGAACCCTCTGGATATTACCATGCGTGAACCACTTGCCCCCCCAATCCTTTAGGTGAAACTTCATTTTGAGTTATTAACATAATTTCCTTGTAATGACGGGGGCTGAGGGAAGAATTCTGTGTGTTCAACCTGTCACTTACATGGCAACATACTTGGCAGAATTAATCTCCAGCAGGTCAAAAGCACAGTCTGAACTTCTTGGTAGAGTGACTTCATTCAGCGTCAATATAGTGTCCACAGAAAACACTTCATTTTTCGTATGCTTGCTAAATTAATTGATGACTCGAAATCCTCTTTTTCAATATTTTCTTGAGTGAAATAGACCTGATGTCTACCGGCAAAGTGAGATTGTTTTGATATTCACCAGTTCTATATGGTATAGTGGAACCAACATCAACCTGCCTTTTGAGGAAAACTGCCATGCAATCCGTCGCTAAGAAGAAAAGAAAAAACCCATTCACGCCGGGGTATGGGGTTTACCCACCGGAAATGGCCGGTCGTGATAGGCTGCAGGATGATTTGCGGGACCGCCTGGACGGCATTGTCGAGAAAAAGTGCAACCCAACCGCCATTATTCTCACTGGTCCACGCGGGTGCGGCAAGACCGCACTCCTCGGTTGGTTGCGAACAAAGGCCAAAAAGCGGGGGTTGGCAATAGTAAGTCTGGCCTCTGATACCACAACTTCACCGGCGACAATGGCACGCGAAATGGCCCGCCAGTTTCCGCAGAAACTGTGGGAACGCCTGAGTGGTTTACAGGTGAATGTCGGGCCGACGGGTGTCGGTGGAGGAATTGATCTTGCCAGGCCCCGCCCGGAAGTTAGGGATGAGGATCTCCGGACATGGATTGAAGCATTGGGTTGTGGCGAGACAGGTGGGGTTATTCTCATTGATGAAGCCCATAGTATGGCGCCCGATGTCGGTACGATATTTTATAATGCAGCCCAGGCGGCAGCTCAGGCCAAGCCCATCCTGCTGGTGATTGCAGGCACACCGGATCTGAGATCTGTCCTTCGGCGTTCAAAGGCCACTTTTACGGAGCGGGGACAGCTTCAACGCATCGGTCGGCTGACCCGGAATGAGTCAAGGCGAGCACTCACCAAACCCTTCAAGGAGCAGGGGATTAACTTGCCACCGGATATCCTCAATCCGGTGCTGGACGAAGCCCAAGACTATCCCTACTTCCTTCAGCTCTGGGGCAAGGCTCTCTGGGATGTCATGCAGCGTTATCCAGACTTGCCGGCCAGCAGTGATGTGGTGGCAAAAGCCAGGGATGAAAGCCACCAAGGCCGCAATGACCTTTATGGCGAGCGAATGCAGGAACTGGCCGAGAATGACCTGCTGGTACCGCTGGCTGAAATGGCATGGCGGGTGGGTCCAGATAGGCAACCCACCCGTTACGATTTTGAACTGGCTGTCCGGCATCTGTCCCGTGACACCCTTGAGCAAGGTAGCATAGACCAGAGCAGGGCTGAGCAGAAACTGCTCCACACTGGGTTTATCTGGGAACCCAAATTTGGCACTTGGGAATTCGGCATTCCCTCCCTAGCATCGTATATTCGGAAGGATGCCGTCAGGCATCTGCTTGAATCCCTGCAAGGAGATGGCAACGTACATGCCCTCAAGAAACTGGCCGACTGTTTTGGTCCACCAACGAACCAGCCTATGGTCATCAGCATAGATAAACTTAAGATAGTCCTAGATCAGAATCATCATATTGCGAATGCCAAACTGAAACAATTCAGGTCAATGAAAGTGCTTGTGGCGGACGCTGTGCCTGACCATGTTCGCCTGATGGTCCCCAATCTGGTTCAAGCGATTGTGGCGGAAGCTAGCAAACAGAAGCTACTCTAAGCGAACAGGTCAAACCAGAAGCTGAAGAAAAGAAGGATACGAAAGGCAGGAAGAATCCCTAGAACCACTATTGAGGCAAACTGCTCTGTCAGGCGTTGCCCTAGTCAATATTCTTCCTGTAGTCGTGTCAAATCTCTACCCATCTTTAACATTTAGTGCGCGAAAGCCAATAGAAATGGGGATGTTAAAATTCAAGGGGCATTACTTTCGGCACTTGAGTCCCTCAATATTGTTCTGAGTGTCATAGCGATGGCTCGGGGTACAAGTTGTACGGTGCCGGTCACGTCCAAACCGACGGCCTAGCGGGCCAAAGTATTTGATTGGTTGGGTGATACAATCCATCCGACTCTAGGTGAGGCTCAATCTGCCCGATGAAAGAGCCCTGTCCAGTAAGTGCAGTTTAACAAATTGGATTAAACCCTCATGAATAGGGGATAATACCTCAATTAATGTTCAAGAAGTTCGGTATAGAACTTTAGCAATTTCCCTGTCAATTTTCCTAGTTGCGGGGTGGTTAACCCAATTCACGATAATTGGTGCTGTTTTAATTGCGAGGGAGAAAACGACTTTTTAGACATTTTCTCTCTGCCATTTGTGAATTTCCCTCAAGGCGCCAGGTAGAAAGGGAGCAGCGATGCCCCTTTTTACACGGCGCTCTAGCTCAAGCCCTATTGTAGTGGGAAATATCGCCTTTTATATTAAAGTACTTGAAAATAGGAAAACAATATGAACAGAACAAATAATCTTGATTTGACTAAAATGTCGCAATATGAGAAACATACAACTCAACAAAATTTGCACCTAACGACAGTGAATTTATTGGATAACTCAAACGGGACGGTTTAGAAGTCAATAATCAATAAAAAATTAAGTTTCTCTGAAAATGACTTTTTTAACAAAAGGAGTATTATTTTTAGTATCCTTCGTTTAAAAAAAGACGATTTGAATAATGATTGAATTGAAATTGTTTGAAGAGTTAGACCAACGCAATCGACACGTTTTTTCGCGCTTAGTCGAATCATTTCTCACTCATGGAATGCCAGTTGGCTCTAGGACATTGGCAAGGGATTTAGACATGAATGTTTCGCCCGCGACTGTCCGTAATATCATGCATGATCTGGAATTGCTCGGTTTATTGACAAGTCCGCATGTTTCATCTGGCCGGGTGCCCACCAATCTAGGGTTGCGATTGTTTGTTGATGAACTATTGGAAGTCGGTGATATTAAGCCGGAAGAAAAAGAAGAGTTCGCCAGACTTAATCTTGACAACCATCCGCTGTCCGACACCATGGATAAAGTCGGGACAATTCTTTCACTGTTGACCAATGGGGCAAGTTTAGTTCTCATGCCTAAGCATGAGGAAAGAGTCAAACAAGTGGACTTTGTCTTGCTCAATGAAAATCAGGCCCTTGTTGTTCTTGTGTTAGCCGATGGGACGATTGAAAATAGAGTGTTTACACCACCAAGGGGTATTACTCAAGCTTCTCTTCGAGAAGCTGCGAACTATGTCAACTCCTTTGTGAATGGCGAAAGTATCATTGATCTCCAAGTGCTCATTCAAGAAGATATTTCAGATCGGAAATTTGAGCTTGATGAATTAGCAGCGGAGCTTATTGAAAAGGGCGCGGCTATCTGGGACCGCCATCCTGGTTACTCGGACCGATTGATTGTAAGAGGGCGAGCAAAACTGCTTGAGGATGATGATAAAGAAGTTGACTTCAAGCAAATTAAATCCTTGTTTGACGACCTTGAAAAGAAAAAAGAAATAGCAAACATATTGGAACTCATTGAGGGAGGGCAAGGTGTTAAAATTTACATCGGCTCGGAAAACAAACTATTTTCAATGTGGGGTTCAACTCTAGTTGCTACACCTTATATTAATGCCGAAGGAAAAATAATTGGTGCAATCGGAGTGATTGGTCCCACAAGATTGAATTACGGCCGGGTTGTGCCGATTGTTGATTACACAGCTCAACTTGTTAGCAAACTTGTTGCTGAACAAACTTAACTTGATCAAACAAACAGTAAAGACAATGAATAGCGAAAAACAAGCTGATATTCCTGAGAAAAATGATTCAACAGATACGAAAGATACCTCGGATTCTGTCAATGAAGTGGATGACACCATGCAGAATTTAGGCGAAGCTCTTGCGAGCTATTGGTCAAACTTCTTTAACGGAAAAATTGGTAAACTCAAGGAAGAGAATCAAAAGTTCCTCCTCAATCTGTCAATTGAAAGGGATAAAACTAAACGGCTTGAGAACAAAATCAGTTCCGAACGGAAGTATGATGGTGTGAAGCTCGCTCGAGAAATCCTTGGCAGTTATGACAACTTACTTCGGGCCATTGAAGCGGGTAAGCAAAATAGTAGTTCCGATAACATCGCTGCCTGGGTTGAAGGCATTGAAGCCGTTTATCGTGAATTTCAAGAAACGCTGAAACGTAATCACATTCAAGAAATCAATCCAAAAACCGGTGATCTATTTGATCATAACTTACATGAAGCACTTTATTATGCTCCAGTTCCAGGATTTAGTGATGGACAAATCACAGAAGTTCGGCAGACAGGCTTCATATTCCATACTCGTCTGTTGCGTCCCGCTAAAGTCGGAGTTGCTGAATGTATACCGAGTGAGGAGCCCGAGCCGTCACCAGACGCAGAACCAGAACAGGATTCACCAGGTGTAGGCGAATCAGATACCCCACAATCTGACTAATTTTTGGTGTTAAGTTCCTTCAATTCATAGATGAGCTGTAGGGCTCCAATGGGGGTGAGATTATCTGGATTTACTTCCTTAATTTTCTCTTCAAGGGCTGTGATCTCAGGTTCGGGAGGCGGCACCTCTTCAAATAATGGGGCAAATAAGGGAAGGTCAAAGTTAATTCCCTTGGGTTTTTCCTGTTCATTTTCCAATCGGTCAAGAATAAAATTTGCTCGATTGATAACAGGCTTTGGCAAGCCGGCGAGTTGGGCTACTTGAATGCCATAGGAACGGCTAGCGATGCCATCAACAACCTCATGCAGGAATATAACATCACCCTCCCACTCTTTAACCCGAACGGTCGCATTAGTTATTCGCTTAAGCTTATCGGATAAGTGTGTGAGTTCATGATAGTGCGTGGCAAAGAGTGTCCGACAGTTAATTTTGTTATGGAGGTACTCAAGTGTAGCCCAAGCAATGGATAATCCATCATAAGTGGCAGTTCCACGACCGACCTCATCAAGAATCACGAGTGCACGACTATCTGCTGTGTTCAAAATGGCGGCTGTTTCAATCATTTCGACCATAAATGTAGACCGCCCCCTAGCGAGATCATCGGCGGCACCGACTCGCGAGTACAACTGCGATACAATGCCGATTTTGGCTTCTTTGGCAGGAACGTAGGAGCCAATTTGAGCGAGTAATACAATGAGAGCGTTTTGTCGTAGATAAGTTGACTTGCCGGCCATATTAGGTCCAGTTAAGAGGGTAATGCGTGAGTCGTGTTTTAATTGGCAATCATTGGCGATGAATGGATTGTGACCTTCACGTGCCAAAGACTTTTCTACAACAGGATGACGCCCGCTCCGTATGTCAATAGCAATGTCATCATTTAAAATGGGTTGACACCAATTATTATTGGCAGCAATTTCAGCCATACTTCCGATAACGTCCAACTCCGAAATCGTTTGTCCAACAGCCAGTATAGCCGCGGATTGATTAAGTATGTCGTGGCGGAAGCTGTCAAAGAGACTCTGTTCAAGAGTGATTTTATTCAATTCAGCATTAAAGATTTTCGTTTGTAATTCGGAAAGCTCTTGGGTATTAAACCGGGCTTTGTTTACGGTTGATTGGCGGTGAATGAAGATATCTGACAAAGGCTCTGTAGCCATTTTTTCAAAATAGGATGAGGGTGTTTCAATGTAATAACTCAGCATGTTGTTGAACCGAATTTTTAAACTGCTAATACCGGTTAATTTGATATACTTTTTTTCCAATTCAGCAATAAAGTGGCGTGCTTGATCACGTAGAAGACGAATTTCATCAAGTTCTTCATTATATCCTTTTTTGATATAGCCACCCTCTTTTGTGGTTATCGGTGGCTGGTCAACAAGAGCATCCTGCAATTCCATTGACATATCTTTTAAGGACAAAATCACATCCATCTCAACCTTTCGTGCCTCCGAAAGCAGTTCAAGCGACAGGACATCATTACGCACACTCAAAGCTTGAGTTAATCCCGTTTGAATCGCTTTCATATCCCTTGGACTTCCACGCTCAAGTCCGAGTCGCGAGAGGGAACGGTGTAGGTCAGGAATCTTACGAAGTTTTGTCCGGAGTCGGGAGCGGAAGTCAGCGTGGGCCAGAAATAGTTTTACTTCGTTCTGTCGCTTGGTAATAATACCAATGTTGGTTGTGGGTGTTTTGAGCCATTTCTCCAACAGTCTTGCTCCACCTGCAGTCAGGGTATCATCGAGAACAGAAATCAGAGTGTTGCTTCGCTCTCCTGATAGATTGTGTATAATTTCCAGGTTCTTCCATGTCGCGGTGTCAATTTGCATAGCGTGCTCATGCCGTTCACATTGGGGAGGTTGCAAAACTGGAAGCTTTCCCTGTTGGGTCATCTCAATATAAGCAATCAGAGCACCAATGGAGGCACAATCTGAGCGCTTGATGTTGCCGAAAGCATCAAGTGAACTCACCTTAAATAAATCGTGGATACGTTTTTTGCCCGCCTGACTGTCAAAGTGAATATCGGTAAAGGGAGTGAGAGATTCACAGTTTTCTTGCAAGGTTGAGATAATCTGTGCCGGTAATGATTCGGGATAAAGGATTTCATTGGGAGATATACGAGCGAGTTGCGGTGCGAGTTTAACTTGAGGAAAATTACAAACGTGGAGTTCGCCCGAGGAAATATCCGCCCAAGCGAGAGAAAAGAGATTGCGAATATTATGGACGGCGGCAATATAATTGGGCTTTTTGGCATCAAGGAGTGAATCTTCAGTCAAAGTGCCAGGTGTGATCAACCTGATAACTTCACGTTGAACAACGGCTTTATGTCCTCTTGATTTAGCTTCGGCCGGTGTTTCAGTTTGGACACAGACCGCGACCCGAAATCCTTTGCGGATTAACATTTGGAGATAATGATCTGCCGAATGAACTGGTACGCCACACATTGGAATATCGGTCTTATTGGTTTTACCCCGTTTAGTCAACGCAATATCCAGGGCCTCAGCCGCGGCGATGGCATCGTCAAAAAACATTTCATAAAAATCACCCATTTGATAAAAGAGCAAGGCATGCTCATACTGGCTTTTTATAGCCAGATATTGTTCCATCATCGGGGTCAAATTATCGGTTTGTTTAAGCACCATGATTAATATGTGGATGTGGTGTATTCAAATGAGATATTCAGGAAATGATTACAATTAGAGTTCGTTCCTTTGAGATTGCAAATAATCAGTGATTAAGGCAAGTATTTCAAACATGATATTCATGGCGACCATGGCTGTCACTTTATTAGGATTATCAGCTGTTGGCATGAGACATACCACATCACCTCCAATGATATTGAGGCCTCGAACAGACCGCAATAGCCCGATGGCTTGCTGCATGTTAAAGCCCGGAATTCCTGGCTCCAGATTGGCAACACCTGGGGCAATTGAGGCGTCAAGACTATCAAGGTCAAACGTAATATAGACTGGTTTATCGGCGATTCGCTCACGTATGACTCTGCAGCATGCCGCTTCACCGAGAGTATCATAGTCCTGTTTGGTTATCAGCTTGTACCCGAGCTCAATGCTTGGTTCATACCAATCCAAAGACCGGGGGTTTCCGCGGATACCAATTTGGGTTGAGGCATTCGCGTTAATATGTCCCTCCTTGACGAGCTGGGCGCCCCAGTGCGCAGCCGATTGCCGCGCTCCCAGAAAGTGTTCCAGATGCAAGAAGGTATCTGTATGTGCGTCAATATGAAGCAATGCAACAGGTTCCCCCTGAGATAATTTTGAGGCTTTGCCGCCCATAGCCCGCAGAATACCTCCAGTAATTGAATGGTCACCTCCAATGGCAACAGTTCGGGTTTCAGCTCGGTCAAGAGTCACAAAATAATTGGTTATATGCTTTATTGAGGCCTCGTTATTGTTACCTTCGGGTAAAGGGACATCACCAAAATCAAAAATCCGACAGCATTGCCAAGGATTAAGGTTGAAATCTAAATGTACTCGGCGTCCTAACCCCGAAATATCACGTACGGCTCGGGGTCCCAAATGTTGGTCTCTCAGTGTTGTTCCATTGCCAGTTGAGTGAGGAACACCCACAAGGGCGATGTCACACTTAGTGGGTTCAGAAGATTGTTCACATTTGAAAAAGGTTGGAATTCCGGCCCAATACAAACCTTTGACAAAATCTTTATCAAGGTCATTTTGATGTTTGGTCGCCATTTTCGTAACACTTTTTAGAAACGACATTTAATCGTATTAGTTATTATTTTTAACTTGACATTGTAATGCAAACAAGTAAATTCTTGTGAAAATTGAAGAAATATTATGCGTAAATTGATGGATGTAATAACACTCACATTAAGTTTCTGAACAGGTTGGAAAACGCATCATGACTGGGGATACCAAGTTTCAACTTAAGAAACGACCTGAGGAACTCTTCCTTTTCACGGCCAAAGACGGCCATGTCGGTACATCCTTTACCCCCCCCCAAAAAAAACGCTCGCCCCTTTATCTAGTCCGGGCCTTTGCCACGGAAACCGGTGTCATTCTTGGACAAGTCCGGGTTTCGGACTCATCAAAGTTTAAATGCGATAGCCCTGTGTAACACCGAAAATGTCAAAAGACTATTTTACCTATGACGGTGAGGCAACACGATATGCCACGTTCCCCTTGGGCGGTATTGGAGCAGGCTCAATCGGAATTGGCGCAGATGGTCGATTGAAAGATTGGGAAATCTACAATCGCCCTGCAAAAGGCAGCTTGAATGGCTTCACCCATTTTGCAGTCAAGGCTATGCGTGGTGATCAACTAATTGATATTCGGCTCCTAAACGGCGAATATAAAGGTAATGCTGCTGGCGAATTGCAAGGCACCCCGTACAACACGTTTGGTTTTGGCCCAAGGCGTGAAACAATGGCGGGTTTCCCATGGTTCAATGAGACATCGTTGCAAGGGCCATACCCAGTTGCTGAATTAAGCTTTAAGGATGTTCGGTTTCCAGGTAGCGTTAAAATGGAAGCGTTCTCACCATTTGTCCCGCTTGAGTCGCGTATTTCATCGATGCCGGCGGCGCACTTTGAGGTTGAAATCACAAATAGCAGCGAAAAAGACATCGACTATTCGATTTATGGCTGTATCGGTTTCCCATTCAAGGAAGCTGTTGTTGATGCCAAGACCGGATCTCAAACCAGTCTGACAGGGCGTGCCATTTGTAAGAAAACGTCGGTTGACTACGGCGAGTTATGCTTGGCGACAGATCACGCGGATACAAGCTTTCAGCGGAATACATTTCGCGGAAGCTGGTTTGATACGATGGAGGTTTATTGGCAAGACATCTCCGCCCCCGGCAATTTGAAGGACCGGTTTTACGGTGTCGATGGGGAAAAAGCGGCCGAAATGCCGCTAAGTAATTCGGAGCATGGCGTTTTGGCTAGTCACGTGACAATAAAGCCTGGGCAGTCGAAAAAAATCCGTTACATAATTTCGTGGTTCGTGCCCAATGTAACAAAATATTGGGACGAACAATCCGGATTACTAGACGAGCAGAAGCCAGTACCGGAAGTCTGGACGAATTACTACGCGAGTGAATGGTCCGGCGCCGAGAGTGTGGCCGAGGAAGCTTTTGACAAGTGGGATTACGCTCTTGATCGCACCAAACGCTTGAAGGAACTTTTGATCGGCACAACAGCACCGGTCGAGGTCATTGATGCGATTTCGGCGAATCTTTCAATAGTCAAAACAGCCACAACTATGCGTCTTCAAGATGGAACTTTTTATGGGTGGGAGGGCTGTCACCCAGACTCAGGCTGTTGCGAAGGTTCTTGTACTCACGTTTGGAACTATCAGCAGGTATTGCCCTTCCTGTTCCCAGATCTTGAACGGTCGATGCGAGAAGCGGATTACAAATTTAATCAAGTGCCAGACGGTGGCGGAATGGCATTCCGTTTGAAATTGCCTTTAGGCATTGGAACTGGGCTGGCGCGCCCTTGTGTTGATGGTCAAATGGGCAATGTATTAAAAACTTATCGGGATTTCAAATTGTTTGGTGAAATTGAGTGGCTGAAAAAGATGTGGCCAACCACCAAAGCTGCGTTGGAATATGCTTGGCATTCTGAAAACTACGACAGTTGGGATCCGGACCAGACTGGTGTTATGACGGGTCGCCAACATCACACGTTGGACATGGAATTGTTCGGGCCAAATAGCTGGTTAAATGGCTTTTACCTAGCTGCACTACAGGCGGGTGCAAAGATGGCAGAGGCAATTGGGGATTCAGACGCCGCGGCGCAATATCGAGAGATATATGAACGTGGCCGAAAGTGGACAAACGAGCACCTGTTTAACGGCGAGTATTTCATTCAAAAAATTGATTTAGACGACAAGAGCATTCTTGATAAATACGACACGACGAAAGGTCATGTTGGGATTATTGACGCTGATATCTACGGAATGTACTGGTCTGACGAAACCAATGAATTGAAATATCAGATCGGGGATGGGTGTGAGATTGACCAAGTATTGGCAGAATGGCATTGCGCACTTTATGGCCTTGATTCGGTCTTTGATGAGGACAAGTTCAAAAAAGCGGTTCTTTCAATCTACAAGCACAACTTCAAACACCGCCTAGGTGACGCCGCCAATCCTTGTCGTGTGTTTGGGATGGGTGATGAGGCTGGGACAGTTATGTGTGAGTGGCCAGAAGGTGCCCGCCGCCCACGCATTCCAGTGCCCTATTCGCAAGAAACCATGCATGGATTTGAGTATGCATTCGGTACCCAACTGATGATGATTGGCGAGCTTGAGAAGGGCTTCGAAGTATTTAAGGCAGTTCGTGATAGATATCGCGGCGACAATCGAAACCCTTGGAACGAAATTGAGTGTGGCTCGAATTATGCAAGATCAATGGCATCTTACGCTGCACTTTTGGTTCTTTCCGGTTTCGAATTTGACGCCGCCAAAAAGTTTTTGGGCTTCAACCCAGCCACCAGTGCCAAAGTTTCATACAAAACGATCTGGTCTAACGGCCAGTCGTGGGGGTCGATCGAGATTGACGAGGGTGAAGCAACGCTATCCGTTGAAGGCGGTCAGCTAGAGCTCACCACACTAATGATTTGCAAAGCAACTTTTGACTTAACGGCATTACAGAAGGCAGGCGCAGCAATCGTTAACAACGATTTTGCGGTCGTTACCGCGGGTCAGATACTGCGGGTCTCGATTGCAGGAAACAATCTACATTCAAATTTTTAGAAAGCATCATAAGGAGGATATCATGAAGCTTAAACTAGCACTGGCTACCGCCGTTTCTTTGTTCGCGTTTAACGCGACAGCGGCTGACATTCCGGCCGACATCGAAGCAACACTGACCGTGTATCAGTGGGACAACCCACAAATCATCGCTTCAACGGATCTTGCAATTGAACGGTTCGCAGCACGCTATCCGAACGTGAAAGTTGTACCAATGTTCGGGTCAGCAATGAACGGTTGGGGTGAATATTCAAACTCATTCTTCAACGAGATTGCAGCGGGCACCAACATCGACGTGTTCGCGACCGCAATCGAAGGGTTTGAAGAAGTTGCCGGAAACGGCCTACTGCTTAACCTCGACAGTCTCGTGCAAGAAAACCCAGATGCCGCTGCGGTATTTGACGAAATTGAACCTAATCTCCTTGCGGGAATGCGTTCTCGCGTTTCGGGCGAACTTAACTACTTCCCTACTGAGTGGAACAACATCGTAGTTTTCTACAACCAAGACATGTTTGATGAAGCCGGTATTGCATACCCTGCAGATGATTGGACATGGAACGACTTCCGAGAAACTGCGAAAGCGCTGACGGTGCGTGACGACAACGGCAACGTCACTCGCTTTGGTTTTGCTTTGCCTGGGGGCAACTTCGGTCTGCAACCATGGCTGCTGACCAACAACACCGGTTATCTTGACAGGAGCTGGACGGAAGTTACGGTCACTCAACCTGAATTCCGTGAATCGCTGCAGTTTATGCACGACTTGATCCACGTTGACGGTTCGACCGCCGCATTTGAAGTGCCTGGATTCCAGGACGACAAACTGGGAGCAGGTCTACTCGCAATGTCGACAGCTGGTCACTGGCCAACGAATGGCCTCAAGGCCGCTGGAATCGAAAATTTGGGCGTAGCAAACTTTCCTCGCAACAAGTCAAATTCAACCGTATTTGGCATCGGTGGAGTTGGTGTAACAACAGCTTCCGATAACCCTGACCTTGCTTGGGAATTTGTTCTGGAACTGACCGGTGAAGTTTACCAACAAGAACTGGCAGACTCAGGCGTTTCAATCCCGTCGTGGCGTCGTTTCGCAACCACAGACAAGTGGACAGCATACCCAGACAACTCTGAAATTTTCTATGAGAGCGCAAAAACGGCGATCCCAGTTCCTTCTCCAGGTAACTTTGCTGAGATGGAATCGATTTTCATGCGTCATCTCGAAGCGTATCTGACCAACAATCAGGATCTTGATACGACCATTTCCTCCATGAATAGCGAAATGAGTCGCTCGATGGAGCGCCAATCGCGCTAAGCTAAAGCAACGCCGATCCAAGGTAACTTGGGTCGGTGCGCCGAGAACGGAAGGTCATCGATCGTGTCTATCTTAACAAGAAGAGAGGCGCGTGCAGGCTATATGTTTCTTGCCCCTGCCTATTTGCTTTATGCGCTTTTCATTGCACTGCCTTTGGTTGCTGCTCTGATGTTGTCGGTTCTTCAAGTCAATCGACTGACTTTGGATATAACTTTTGTTGGTCTTGAGAACTACAAGTGGGTCTTGGGCGACCCTCGTTTCTGGACAACATTCAAAAACACTTTCTTTTTCATTTCAATGGCGGTCGTTGGGAATGTGGGGGGAGGATTAATTCTGGCGGTTTTGATGGATCGCAATTACCCAAACTTCATTCTATATTTTCTAAGATTGGCCTATTTCTTGCCCGTCCTGATGTCGCTTGCATTTGTATCTTTCATCTGGAAATTCCTTTTTGCGACGGATTTAGGTGTTATAAATTACTACGTTCAACAACTTGGTTTCACCAAGATTGGCTGGCTGTCAAATCAAGATGTTGCTATGTATTCGATTATCCTTGTTGATGTTTGGAAAAATGTTGGCTTCTTCATCATCATTATCCTTGCCGCATTGCAAGGTATCCCACGTTCACTATTGGAAGCTGCGAAAATTGACGGTGCGTCTGAATCGACAATCCTGTGGCGCATAAAAGTCCCATTTATTGCGCCCGTGCTACTGTTCCTTGTTACCTTTGCCACTATTGGCGGTCTGCAGGTTTTCGATTCGATCCGCATTATGACAAACGGTGGTCCAGGTGATGCGACACGTTCGGTTGTTATGTACATGTTCGAAGAAGCCTTCGGTGCAGGCGACAGCGGAGCTGGCGCTGTGGCGGCCTTGGTTCTTCTGATCGTAATTTCTCTGGTTGTTGCAGCACAGTTCGCGATTGCACAAACTATTTCGCCCAGGAGGTAATATGTCCGGCTTTCAGTCACTGTCCGCACATGCGACGTTGGCAGACCGTTTGTATTCCGCAATGCAAGCGGTCCATTGGCGAAATACTGGCGTACTAATTATTTTGCTCATCGGCGCAATTTTTATGTTACTTCCATTTCTCTGGATGTTTTCGGCATCGATGCGACCGGCAGCGGAAGCCTATCAGTTGCCGCCAAGTTTCTTCCCAAAAAGAATAAATTTAGAATCATATCGTGAACTTTTGAACAGCCCAGTACCGTTTCTGCGGATGTACTGGAATAGTTTAGTCGTTGCCAGCGTAACGACAGTAGTTGTTATTTTCACATCAGCAATGGCGGCATTTGCTTTTTCCCGCTTGCGTATGCCAGGTTCAAATACTTTGTTTGTGGTTTTGTTGGCAGGTTTGATGGTGCCACCGGCCATGTTGATTATCCCCCTATTCTTCGGAATTGCATGGGCCGGTCTTCACAACACACTGTGGGCGATTATCGTTCCCGGTCTTGCTAATCCATTGGCAATTTTGATGATGCGGTCGTTCATGCAAAGCCAGTCGCGAGCATACGAAGAAGCAGCATTCATAGACGGTGCGTCTTATTGGACAATTTTTTGGCGAATTTCGCTTCCGCAAATGGGACCGCCTATCGCGGCATTGGCAATCATTGTGTTCACCACGAGCTGGAATAACTTCTTGTTGCCATTAGTATTTGCCAGAAGCCCCGAAGTGATGACCCTTCCCATTGGTATGATCGCGATCTCGAACGTGACTATGGGTGTGGAACTTTCTGTCCTGATGTCCGCAGTTACCCTGGCGCTTTTGCCGCTGACCATTGTCTTCATAGTTGCACAACGCTTCATAGTTGAAAGCATCGCCAGTACCGGCATCAAAGGCTAAGAATTATATCTGAGGTACATACTGTGAGTGAATTAGAACTAAGATCGCTGAACAAATACTTTGGGGATTTCCAAGCGGTCCGTGATTTAAACATGAAAATAAACAAAGGAGAACTGATCGTTTTTGTCGGCCCGTCAGGGTGCGGCAAATCTACTTTGTTGCGATTGATTGCTGGACTCGAGGAGATCTCATCTGGCGAGTTGCTGATTAACGGTGAAGTTGCCAATACTTGGGTGCCGGTCAAGCGCCAGGTGGCAATGGTATTTCAGAGCTACGCTTTGTATCCCAATATGACCGTCGCCGGCAATATTGCATTCGGTCTACAACAAACCAAAATGCCAAAGGACGAGATCAAAAAGCTTGTTGCAGAGGCGTCAACCACACTTAAGCTTGACGAACTATTGCATCGCCGTCCGTCACAACTGTCCGGAGGTCAGTCACAGCGGGTTGCAATCGGTCGTGCAATCGTCCGAAAGCCTAGGATTTTCCTTTTCGACGAACCTCTGTCGAACCTGGACGCTGAGCTGCGAGTCCACATGCGTGTGGAGCTTATTGCTCTTCATCGGCGTATTAAGAAGACAATGATCTACGTTACCCATGACCAGGTCGAAGCCATGACAATGGCCGATCGGATCGTTGTTCTTAATGCTGGCAATATTGAGCAAGTTGGTACTCCATTGGAGTTGTATAACTCACCCACGAACGAGTTTGTGGCAGGTTTTATTGGTTCACCAAAAATGAACTTTTTTGAAGAAACTCATCGCGAGGGCGACTATATTAGTGTGGCCGGCGGCAGGTTTAGCTTGACTGACTTAGATATAGTAACGCTGCCGCCACGTTTAAAAGTGGGCATTCGACCGGAAAGTATTGAAGTAGGTTCATCTGTTGCATTGCCGATCAAAGGCAAGGTTGAATTGGTGGAGAGATTGGGAGCTGAGTCGTTCATTTATGTAAACATCGGAGCCGCAAGCCCAATTGTTGCGCGGGTATCTGGTCAGAAGGCCCCAAATGCAGGTGATACAGTCGGAATGGGCGCCAAGGACGGTCTTACATATTTGTTTGACGCGACAACCGGATCGTGTGTGTCGGGAATATCAACCAAGCTAAACGAAACCTGACATGACAACTCTGCTAAACGGAAAAAACATTGATCTCAGCGGCGGGTCAGGGAATCGGTCACGCTAGTATCACGCCTTCATTGAATTGATGGATAAAGGCGAGATACTAGGAAGAAATACTGCTCGCAATTAATTGGTGTTGACTGTTGACAGAGAATAATGCAAACAAACTACATCATTTCAATGATTTTGTGATACTAGCTTCAAGGCATATGTTGCCAATGGCGCAAAAGTTGTGGCGTGCGATATCAAAGAGACAGCGCTTGAAGAACTTGGCACAATCGATGGCGTTAGCGGGCGATATTTGGACGTTACAAATTGCGAAGCGCTCAAAGAACTTTAGGACGAAGTGGGACCGCTTGATGTGATGTTTAACTGCGCAGGTTACGTAGCCGCTGGACCGGTCCTGGAATGCGACGAAAAGGATTAGGTGTTTTCATTTGAGTTGAATGTTACGGCGATGTTCAGTTCAATCAAATATGCGCTGCCCAAAATGATCGAAAACGGTGGCGATTCGATTATCAACATGGCTTCGGTTGCTTCTTCGATAAAGGGAGTTCCGAACAGATTTGCGTACTTCGCATCCAAAGCAGCCATAATCGGCATGACTAAGTCTATTGCCGCAGATTTTGTGACGCGCGGTATTCAATATAACGCTATTTGCCCAAGCACGGTCGAAAGCCCTAGTATCACGACACCGTTGAATTGATGTAATTAATTTGCATTATTCTCTGTCATATTGTCAATACACAACACCAATTAATTGAGAGCAGTAATTCTTCCTCAATAATCAGGTTCATCGTGCATGCCTAACTGGTCGTTTGGTTGGAGCTGATACTGGGGAGTATTGATAGAGGATAATGATGATGGAAAAGACAGGCAGAAACATTTACCGCGTGCATTTGGCAGAGGATGAGAAGCAGTGTTTACAAGACCGTATCAAGCGTGGCAAGGGTTCGGCTCAATCACGCTCACGGGCTCAGATTCTGTTGTGAGATAACGCGCACCGTCCTGGTGGTCGATACAAAGACAAGGCGATAGCTGATAGTGTTGGTGTCGGTACGGCAACGGTTGAGCGGGTGCGTCAACAATGCGTTTTGGAGGGGATTGAAGCGACGGTTGAGCGCAAGGTTCAAGAGAACCGTAAGCCGCGCACACTGGATGGTGAGAGTGAGGCTAAGCTGGTCATGTTGGCCTGCTCCAAGCCGCCCGAGGGTCATGCTCAGTGGAGTTTAAAACTGTTAAGTGATAAGTTGGTTGAACTAGAGATTGTGGATACGATTTCGACCGAGACGGTGCGGAGGTCGCTAAAAAAAACTGCATAAAGCCGTGGCGTAAGCAGACCTGGTGTATTCCCCCCAAAGCGAATGCCGATTTTATCTATGCTATGGAAGATGTTCTGGAGGTTTACCATCGCGAATATGATGATCACACGGTTTTAGTCTGCTTGGATGAGACGTCAAGGCAACAGACACTGGAAACCCGTCTCCCTTTACCAGTGCGTCCGGGCCAACCCGCGTGCGACGATGACGAATAGACACGGAACGGAACGGCTAATCTTTTCATGATGTCGGCTCCACTGCTGGGATGGCGTCATGTGAAAGTCACGGACCGTCGAACTAAGCCGGACCTTGCCCATGTGTTGAAAGACCTTGCCGATGTTCATTTTCCTGATAAGCACATTGTCCTCGTCATGGACCATTTGAACACACACAAACTGTCCACCTTGTATAACGCATTCAAACCCGCTGAGGCACGTCGTCTCGTCAATCGGTTTGAGGTTCACTATACACCCAAGCATGGGAGTTGGTTAAACCGAACTTCTTGAACAATAATTGAGGTATTATCCCCTATTCATGGGGGTTTAATCTAATTTGTCAAACTACACTTACTGGACAGGGCTCTGTCATCGGACCGATTGTGCCTCACCGGGAGCTGGATGGATTGTATCCCCCAACCAATCCAATACCTTGGCCTGCAAGGGCGTCGGTTTGGACGTGACCGGCACCGTACAACCTGTACCCCGAGCCATCGCTACGACACACCGGCTATTGAGATGGAGCAACCCCTCTTCACACCGGTTGACCGGAAGTCCCTCCTTGGTACTCTGCTTGCTCTGTTTGTGTATGGCTCCTTGGGAGTGCGGCTGATCTTCCCGCCGGTGATAAATCGGGCGTACTGGGAGCGAGCTGGTCTTAAATGTCTATGAGTTGTTTTGAAGTACTTACTGCCTATGAAGAATTGAGATATAATTACTATGACATATATGATATTAAATGTTTAATGAATTACAACAAAATAGATATACTGACTAGAATAGTTGTTTGAAAAGAGGAGTTCAACGTGCCAAAAGCACGACTACAAGAGGGTTTAAGGTAAAAATTATGGGATTTTTGGTCTCAAAGTCAGGGTTAAATATGGCCGAAATTGAAATCAATGTCATGACGCGTCAATGTCTGGCACGGCGGATCCCTGACCGTGCGACGATGGAGCGTAAAACCAAGGCTTGGGTGGATTATCGGAATGAGACAGCCAAGCCGATTAATTGGCAGTTCAAAACCGAGGATGCACGCATCAAGTTGAAATCGCTTTATCCATCAATTCAATGAAGTTATGATACTAGTTTACACAAACGCCTTCGCGCCACGGGCGAAGAAAGCCATGGACGACTTTATCGCACACCAGCCCGGGCGTATGGGCAAGGCAGAGGAAGTCGCAGCGCTTGCGGTTTATCGAGCGAGCGATAGCCGCGCATTTACAACCGGCCAAACCCTTACGATTGACGGCGGTTGGTCGAACTAAACGGATGGAACACCCACAATGGCGATGTCACACTTAGTTGGTTCAGAAGATTGTTCACATTTGAAAAAGGTTGGAATTACGGACCAATACAAACCTTTGACAAAATCTTTACCAAGGTCATTTTGATGTTTGGTCGGCATTTTTCGTAACATTTTTTTAGAAACGACATTTAATCGTATTAATTATTATTTTTAACTTGACATTGTAATGCAAACAAGTCCAATGATTAATTGTCATTTAAATTGTTGTGAAAATTGGAGAAATATTATGCGTAAATTAATGGCTGTGATAGCACTCACATTAAGTTTTACAGGTGTTTCAAAGGCGGCTGATATCGTCATTGGTACACCTAACTGGCCCTCGGTTCAGATTACAGGACATATTTTAAAAACGATTATTGAGGAAAACATCGGTCTTGATGTAGAAATTCAGACCTCCACCAATCCGATTGTATTTGAAGCAATGGACAAGGGTGCAATGCACGCTCATCCAGAAGTTTGGATTCCTAATCAGCAAAACCTTCACGATACTTTTGTTGTAGAAAATGGAACGGTCGCCCGCAATGAGAATGGAGTCGCGGCTTTTCAAGGAATTTGTGTTCATCAGTCTGTTGCCGATCAGGGGGTGACCTCAATTTTTGATTTGAGTGATCCGACAATCGCCGAAATGTTTGATACAAATGGAGATGGTCGGGGCGAAGTTTGGATCGGGGCGAGTGGTTGGGCATCAACCAATGTAGAACGAATCAAAGCCAAATCGTATGGTTACGATCAGACGATGGAACTTCTGGAAATGGATGAAACCCTTGCCTATGCCGGCTTGGATAATGCCATTGAGCAAGGACAGCCTTGGGTTGGTTTCTGCTACACACCGCATTATCTGTTCGCTAAGCATGATATGTTCCCGTTAGAAGAACCACCGTTTGATGCAGCGCAATGGAATGTTATTCAACCCACTGATGATCCGGCTTGGCTAGAGAAGTCGAGTGCCCCAGTAGCATGGGATTTAGCTTATTTACATCTTTATTATGCTAAATCTGTTGAGACTGACTATCCTGAAGTCGCAACTTTGTTCAAGGGAATGAAGTTAGATACTGAAACAGTCAGTGAAATGACACGAGCTGTTGTTGTTGAAGGTCGCGATAATGAGGAATTTGCCCAAGAATGGGTTGCTCAAAATCAGGATCTGATCATTGAATGGCTGACTAACTAAGTTAGGCTCAAATACAACTTAAACGCAAAGAAAGAGCGAGATTATGGGTGAAGCTGTTGTAAAACTTGAAAATGTATGGAAGATTTTTGGGGAGCAATCGGCTGAAGCTATGGTTGCAATCCAGGAGAGAGGAATCTCAAAACCAGAAGTTCTTTCAGAGTTTGGTTGTGTGGTTGGAGTTCAGAGTGCAACTTTTGAGGTCACACGAGGAGAGATTTTCTGCATTATGGGACTGTCCGGTTCTGGCAAATCAACCCTTGTTCGACATGTCAATAGACTGATTGAGCCGACCGAAGGAAAAATACAAGTATTGGGCAAGGACTTAGGTGCTTTGTCCAA
The DNA here is from genome assembly GCA_002239085.1 of Rhodobacteraceae bacterium bin131. Lineage (GTDB taxonomy): Bacteria > Pseudomonadota > Alphaproteobacteria > Rhodobacterales > Rhodobacteraceae > MPNP01. Next base: position 46,389 of record MPNP01000012.1, read on the forward strand.
TGCTGATCTCAGAGAAATACGAGCCCTGCAAATGGGCATGGTCTTTCAGCATATGGCACTCATGCCCCATCGCTCCGTTCGTGATAATGTAGCTTACCCACTGGAAATTAGGAATGTACCGAAATCTCGACGATGGGCCATTTCAGACCATGCGCTTGGGCTAGTTGATCTCGTTGGGTATGAAGACCGCTTACCTAGAGAGCTATCGGGTGGTATGCAGCAACGAGTTGGTATCGCTCGAGCACTTGCTTCAGACCCAGAAATTCTATTAATGGATGAACCGTTTTCAGCACTAGACCCCCTTATTCGATTGCAATTACAGGACCAGTTCAAAGCACTAGTTGCAAAACTTCAGAAAACAACGTTGTTTATTACACATGATTTAGATGAAGCGATCAGAATTGGGCATCGTATTGCCATTATGAAGGATGGAGCCATCGTTCAAATTGGGACTGCTGAAGAAATTGTAATGAATCCAGCTGATGAGTATGTCCGTGAGTTTGTCAAGGGAATTTCCAAACTAAAATTGGTTAAAGCCCATTCAATTATGGAACCCATTGAAAGCTATTTTAAACCTCTTGATGGGGCTCCAACTGCGGATCACTTAGCTGATTTAGATCAAATCATTGATCTTGCTGTTGATACCGATTTACCAGTCATAATAACTGATGATGGCAAGCAAGTCGGCCTGATTACCAAACCTCGATTGTTGCGAGGGATTCAAGGAGGGAAAGAGTGAATACTCTAGTAAATCAAAATGATGTTGAACAGGGATTCAACGTAACTGCAGCCTCTGATATTGAGGTTGACCGTGAGCAGCTTGATGCCTCAATAGCCGAGTTTGTTGATCGCAATCCCCACTACTACCAACAGACTTTTCAAAAAGTCCATGAAGCGACGAGTTCAATTCCCAACACGTTTAACTGGGCTGCGGCAATACTTGGTCCGCTGTGGGCTGGATTAAGAGGAATCTGGAGTTTTTTCTGGACTTTTCTGATAGTCGAAATGATTGTTTGGGTTCAGCTTGGGCGCGGTTTGTGGGGTAATCCAGGTGCGAAATATGAAGATCGTTCTGAAACTCAATTAGAACGTGCTGAATCATTTCTTGCTCAAGCAGAACAAGCAAGAGCAAATGGAGAAGACCCTAGTCGCTTTGAGCAACTTTACAACAATATGATTGCTGCTTCGGATCGGAGCTTAGCAGAAGCTAGTGTTCTTAATGAGGGAAAGATTAATGTTCTAATTACGGGGATTATCCTCTTCATTTTAGTCAAAGCAATTCAGGGTTTCTATGCCAATAAGGTTTATGAACGTCAGTATTCTAATTGGCGAATTGACCCTCAAAAAGCAGAGTCAGGAGTTAAGCCAAAAAACCTTGTATTTGCCTTGGTATTGATTCTGTTTATTGCTCCACTGACCGTTTACAAATTTACTGTGGAAAGTCCATTAGAATTGCTGAATCAATTCCCTGAAAAAGAAATCAGTACCGCAATTATTGGGAACGAAGATAATACGCTCTACACGGTTACCGCAACATGGTTGGAAGATCGTATTGATGGGGCTGCAAAGGCCGGTCAGGGAGCTTTTGACGGAATAACTGCTGGGGTCCGTTCAGTCTTAAATGCGATGACATTAGCACTGATTATAACACCCTGGCCAGTTGTGATGGTTGTCGTTTGTGTTGTTGCTTGGCGAGCGGCAGGCCCAAGGGTCGCCATATTTACTGGTTCTGCATTAGCCTATATAGCCTTACTTGGTTTTTGGGAAGTGTCCATGGAAACGGTTGCTCTTGTTGGAGCGGCGGTTTTTTTATGTGTTGTTATTGGTATTCCTCTGGGCATTTGGTTTGGAAAATCCTCACGGGCGTATAAGATTGCAGAACCGGTTCTTGATTTAATGCAGACGCTCCCAGCTTTTGTTTATCTCATACCTATTATTGCGTTCTTTGGAACGGGGAATCCACCTGGGATTTTGGCTACAATTATTTTTGGCATGCCCCCAGTCATTCGATTAACGGCTCTTGGAGTTCGTGGAGTTCCGGGGCACATTATTGAAGCCGCCGAAGCGTTTGGTGCCCATAAACGTCAAGTGCTCAAAGATGTCGAAATTCCTCTTGCTTTACCCTCTATTATGACTGGTGTAAATCAGACGATTCTGATGTGTTTGTCGATGGTCGTCATTATATCACTTATTGGCGGCGGTGGTCTTGGTCAAAAAATACTGATTGCTTTACAGTATGCAGCCAAAGGGCCAGGATTGCTTGGAGGCATAGCAATCTTGTTATGTGCCATGGTTATGGACCGCATCGTTCAGGGTGCTTTCCGAAGGGACGGTCAGTAACTTTCAACACCATTGGTATAAAGCCACTTATCACCCTTTGATGGCCTGCTAATTGATTCGGCAGATATTTGGTTGAGTTGAAATCGTTCTCAATCTGTCTGTCCACTGTAGAACCGGTGACTAAAAAAGTTCAGGTGTCTTTGCAAGGGTTTTCTTGTTTGGGTTTTTAGTTGCACTCAATCTATTCAACCATACGCAGGCATCTCTAATTCCATGAAGCATGAAACTGTTTGTGGCGAGATTATCCGAAAAGCTTACTCAATCACTCAGTTTGAGTTACTATGACCACCATCGATTGGTTCCCTTCAGCTGCCTTTAAGGTCTGATTCAAATCACTCTCGGACAATTGTTCCTTCTGACGTATCTTTATTCGTGAGTAGCACGTGAATACCCGGAATGAGCTTATTTTCGTTCTTGACGCGATTGTTGTTTCATTCGCTTAAAGCTAACCCATCTTTAACATTTTTCCCCCAAAATAAAGAAAATTAAGGTTAATTTCGACCTTTTTTCATGCCCTCATTTTACAAATAGTGTTATTTGACCGACAGTTACGTTTTTGCGATTCCTCTGATTTCTCCCAAGTAGTGCCACGCGGAAAATTTTGGGGGTTGAAACCACTCCATGCCCACTCTAAATCTCCCACATGTTTATTCGAGCGACA
>MPNP01000219.1 GCA_002239085.1 Rhodobacteraceae bacterium bin131
GGAAAGTTAATAAACGAGGGCGGTATTTGAAAAAAGAAGGTGCAGAGACACAGGATGTTAAAGAATTTCAGATTAATCTCCGAGTAAAAAATTATCCCCATATTTTTGAGAAAGACCCATCTGGTAGGATTAGGTTAAAATTTCCATACGAATTTCTGATTGGTAATTAATACAGGTTGAAATCAGTAGCATGATTTTCTGGCCTTTCCACATTCTAGATTGAACTGTGTCAAAACTAGTATTTGACTTTACGGTATATTTTCTAAAGCGTGACTTGGAAACAAATCAATTTCCTTTGGTGCTTTCAAGAAACTCTATTTCCAATTCATAGGAACTAAGAGGTTTTAACAACCATTGAACCAGTTGTTTTCTGAAAAGGCAGAGAAAAACTGTGTGACAGAAGATAAAAGTACTCAATTATAAGTCTTTTTTACTGTTGCCTAAAAGTTACACACCAGAAGTATTTTTATCCGATTACATCATATTTGGAAGCACTTGCACCAGAGGGAATTAAGTTGGAGTTTGTGAAAATAGTTTCACAGTAAGTTTAATTATCATAGGAAAAGACGATGAAAAAACTCATAATTTCAGCACTACTGATTGTGTTTGGTAGTGTGTATGCTCTCGCTCAGGACACTGAGATGGCCATGGAAGCGGCGCCCTCGGTAGCTATAAGTGGTGGAGGCAAGATGGCTCTCAAACAAGTCAGTGGTGGGGAACTGTCGACGGTTGGTGAATATGACGTGAAGTTTGCGTCTTCGGGTGTCACCGATGGTGGTCTGACATTTGGGGCCTCTATTACACTAGATGGTCGTGTGGACAATAGCATAGCCGGTGATGGCTTTGCGGCCTATATTGGTGGTGCGGATGGCAGTTGGAAGCTGCAGTTTGGCGACAATGATGAGGGAATTGCGACAGTCGGTGGCTTTGGTGTGGCTGACCCCGATGATGGTGCCTTTGGAACAAAAGAGATGTTCCATGACACGGCGATGGTTCCTGAAGTACTTAACGATGATGCAATGGATGCCATGCCTGCTATGGGCGACTTAGCTGGTGGAACTTTTACTCCGATGGGAGGTGATGGTGTCATCACATTAAACAAAGGTGCTGCTTTGACAGACGTAGAAATAGCTGCAACCGGCTTTGACCCCGCTACAGCAAAATATAGAGATACCGCTACTCAAATTGCTGCAATCCCTTTGAGAACTGGTGTTATGGATGGTGAGGATGAAGTTTTAATCCCTGCTGATTCCCTTATTGTAGCCACTGACAATACCAATACGGTTAAAGAAGTAGTTGACTTTGAAGCTGGTACATTTTATTTTGAACTAGAAAATCTTGACGGTGATTATGAAAAGTACAACGGTATGAGAATCTATCGCCATAAGGACACGATGAAAGCAGCTAACAATGCTGAAGACAATACAGATGTTGCTCTTAATGACAAGCTTTTCACTTTGAATGTTGTGGATGCTCTGAATCCTGTAGGGGCAAAAGATCCAAGCCCTGCTACTCAAAAAACACCGGCAGTACCAGCGATGACCTCGTTGGTAGCGGAACCGTCTAGTCTCAAGCAGATTGCCCTTTCCGGTTCGGTTGCGTCAGTCAGCTACGCACTCACCGCCGGTACAGGTGATGCACAAGGGTGGTCGTTTGGAACCAAATATGATGCTGGGGTCGTCACTGTTGGACTTGGTATGAACAGCAATAGTGTGCTCTCAGCGAGTGTGGGCGGTTCAGTGACCAACATCGGCTATGAGTTCATCTATGTTCGGCAGTCTGGTATGACCCGTGAGGCCCCTGATGAGGATGAAGGAGACATGGGTTTTGTCGGTGTGAACAATTGGAATGCGCTTGGCTTGAAGGTGAGTTCTGACCTGGGTAGCGATTCTGATGTTGCGGTGAAATACTCCAAGTTGACGGACAAAAATGGCAACGATACTGGAGCCATGAATGCGACCCAGATTGAGGTTGATTTTAACTATGGCCTTGGTGGAGGTGCGAGCTTCTTTATGGAGTATGACCGCGTGAGTGAGACCATGGGCGCGATGCCGGATGAATCATCGAATACGATTCAAGCTGGAATCAAGATGAGTTTCTAACTCAATCAAAATAGTCTAGTGTAAGAGGGGGAACTGCGGTTCCCCCTTTTGTGTTACCGAGAACTGAAACTATTTTGATTGTTGAGCGACAATAGTTGATAAGATGATGATCAGGTGAAAATTACCTGCAGTTAATGGAGTGGGTTGTCAGAACTGAGCTGAGTTCAATCGAAAAAGTCTTATTAAATTACTGATTCAATCGGAAATAATGTGTGATACTTACTTTTCAATTAAAACTAATCTGTCCTCAAGATAGAAAAGCAAATTTCTTAAAGCTCATTTCGTCGACCCACACAATGAGGATTGTGATGAATTATTCCCAATCAAACCCATTCAAAGGGCTACCCAATCATAAGCCTAACAACTCTTGGTTCAGGCAAATCAACGCGAGTTAAAGCAACCTTATCCTCGGGTCAACGATTTTGAGGACAAGGAATTCAATTATTTCAAGTAACTCTAGATGAATCTCCCAGCGACCTCTTGAAGGTAATGATACATTTCCACAAAGAACTCAATCGCAACTCTAATGTTGCCAAAAGATCTGTACTCGACCCCCTCCTCAAATGATATACGAAATCACGTCAGACTCAACCTACTAACAAGCCATGAGCTGGAAGTAGTTCCCGGAGGACATAAGTGCGGTAAGTGGCGGCGGCCTGATAAAACTGAAATGCCGGCATTTTATGAACCTCGCTGGACTCTGCATGGTCACTCAATTCGTCTAGGCTCTGCTTCCATGCATCCCCCTGATAGGGAAGTATCTCCTCGGGTCTGTGAAATAGAATACCTTCTTCGGCAGCAGACCTCCATTTTGCGCTGCGTTTTTCCCGGTTGGTTTCCTGAAATTTGAGAATTTCTTTGACTTTATCTCGAATTCTATCAAACCCCTTGTCCTGAATAATTTCTAGATCATGTAAATTGGGATCAAGGGAACAGAACAATCCGTAAATCTTTTCGCATGCTTCAAGAAACGTGGTCGCGTTTTTCCGGTGACTGACGCGTTGACTTCCTTCGGGATGTTCGTATGAGAATTCCCACTCAAGATACGGGAAGTCAGGATATTTCAGTACCGCACCATGCCCTAATGCACCGGTCCCCGATTCAGCTACATCAGACTTGACCTTGTCCCACAACGACTGACGCCAGTTTCGGAGTCCTGACATGGTCTCACCGTACTTCGTTTGAAACCTACCTTCAGCATCTTTGTCTCTTATGTCGTTCAGGAGTTTGATTGACCTACTATCCACCTTGTTCCATCGCGAACTCACTCCCATGAATCCGTAATGCGAGAACGTATCTGCGTATACATGGGAGGAGATTCCAACAAGATGGAGACCATACGATTTTTTCACCATAGAGAAGCAGTGTTTTACCATCTGCTGAGCAATGGCGCTATCCTTACGACATATAAGTCGCTCTGATATAGTTTTGCCTTCATTGCCAGGGAGAAAGTGGAATGGTAGCCAAACTCTTCTTTGGTCTTTGTCAAAAAGTGCAGAGTTTTGTATGTTAACCATGGGGTGTGCTG
>MPNP01000220.1 GCA_002239085.1 Rhodobacteraceae bacterium bin131
GCATGTCATTGTGCATGGAACCAAACACGTGCTCCACTCGTGCGCGGGATAGAGAATACGCCGGGTTCAGCTGAACCTGACGGGCGTTCAACTTCGTGCCACGTTGCGCCTTAAAGACAATCCGAGGCTTATACCCTCGTTCCCGTAACGCCTTGGCCAACTCCTGCGAACGATAGCCACTGTCCACCCACAACTGAGAATCTCCTGCTGGCTTAGCGGCCAGCACAGACTCCAACATCCGGCGATCATGAACGTTGACCGCCGTCATCTGCCACTGATCGATCAATTGCGTCTCCGTGTCAACCGCAACACGGTTCGTGTCGCCACAAAAGGGGTCATGCCATGCTTCGTGGTCCACCGAGCATCCGTGTCCTTTTGCCGTCATTTGTTTGGTTCCTCTTCCCAGACCTTCGGTATCCGGCCATTCTTAACCGCACTATTCTCTTCCCGACTGTTCCGCTGGCGGGGAACAGGAATCATGGTTGAATCCACCAAGGTCCCGACCTGCAACTGATAACCACAATCCCGCAGTTGCTCCTTGAAAGCATCAAACAAGGCATCCGAAGCCCACATCCGGACTAGATGATCACGATATTTCCAGATTGTTTTCTGACTCGGAACCTGATCCTTGCTCTGAAGCCACACACACATCTTGAACGAGGTCCTGTCCAACAACATCTATTGCAACTAACGGTCTCTCAGGGAATACATAATGCCCAACACAATGGCACGAAACATCATCATATGATCCCACACAGGACGGCCAGGACCACGCAGATGAGGCGAGCCGAAAACTTCTTCCAAGATCGGATTGAACCGGTCCCAGTCGACCCATTCCTTGATCCGTTCAAGGGTGTTGAATTCCGCCAGGGTTGCGAGTTGCCGGTCTTCTTCAAACAGGCTTCTTTGTTCCATTTATCGATTACCATAATTCATCAAAAAGAACTCTTGTATTGCTTGATTCGAGTGAATCACAACACCAAACAAAAGTTCAAGAAAAATGACTTAGAGGATAAAATGTGAGAAATTACCTAATTTAGAATAATTAGACGTGCCCTTATTTGTTAATGAGTATATAATGTTTATGGAATTAAGGGGCTGTGGCGAAATTGGTAGACACCCCCGACTGTCATTCGGGTTTGCTGGTGCTAACCCACCGGCTTGCGGGTTCGAATCCCGCCAGCCCTACCAATTCCACCTGTATGTGTTTTGAATCTAAAGAAAAGAAAGAAGACTAAAGAACACAGACAATACCTATATTAGTATTTTAATTCTTAACTGTCAAGGATTTGATTCGCCCTCTGTTCATCGGGGTTCTGGGAAAAATGGTCACTTAAGTATATAATTCCCCAAGTTTATGCGGAGCTCAATTAATTTCAATATTTTCACCCGTCCTGTTTTGAATTTGAAAAACTTTTCATCTTCTCACCTCATTGACCTCTCCTCTTTCCTTCGTTCAGTCTTAAGAATTTCAGATACTGCTTTCCCTTTTGACCCAGTTGGATTCCGGCTTGGAAGATTGAAGTCGCTGAAGGAACAATCATAAGTGTCCATTTAGTTGGTGTCAATATCAATTGAACAAGTCCAAAGTTATGGCCAGTTTTGGTATTCAAACTTGAACGCCACAGGTAAGATTGGCTACCAATTCAATGAGGTATTTGTAAAGTTTCTTTGCTATACCTTAACTTCAGTCACTTGATATCAAAACCGCTATTGGATTAAGTCGTCGGTAGTTCATCTAGTTCGAAAATGTCGTGGGAATTGCGGTTAACACCGATGTTGTTTTCCACAAGGTGTGTAACCAGCTGTTCGCCATTCATGAGATTCACGGGTGATTTACCTAGCTGAACGGCTTCTTTTTTGGCACTTGGACTGAAGTCGCTCGTGGTGATTATCAACCCTTGTTCATGTGCCCCAAGGCTACCACGAAACTGTTGAACTGTTTGTCTTGGAATATTGCCTTTCAAGCGTTTTGCCTGTACAGACAATTTTATTCTTATCACATCACTGATCATTTGCGTACCACGAACATTAATACCACCGTCTCCTGAACGCTTGGTAACCTCAGTGCTTTCAAAACCAAGCTTAGCAAGTAGCTGCTTAACAATCTCTTCAAATTGAGACGGGCTAAGGGCAATCAGCTTGGACAGTAACTTTTTTTGGATCTTTTGATTATGCTGCGAAATTTGATGACCTAGGTTTGTTCCTTGCCATTTAGTTAGGCTATAATAACCGCGTGCCGTCTGAACAAATCTGCCGGGCTCACCTCTGGCTTTTGCCCGTTTGGTTTCTGTTAACAATTGTGCACACATGGTTGATTCTGGAGTCTTACCGGATGTTTTCAACCAGCTCTGTTCCAGTGCCCTTTTTGTAATATCTCGGTAATGCATTGAATTCCCATAACCAAATTGTTCTAGAACTTTTTCTGCGGCATCTAGAAAAGAATATTGGGACGTTTTTTTCATAATTTTTTCTTGCCATTTTACGAGGCTGTAATAACCGCGTGCCGTTTGAACAAATCTTCCGGGTTCACCCCTGACTTTTGCCTGTTTAATTTCTGTTAACAATAGTGAACTCATGCTTGATTCTGGAGTCTTACCTGATGTTTTTAACCAGCCCTGATCCAATGCCCTTTTTGTAATATCTCGGTAATGCATTGCATTCTCATTGGCAAATTGGTCCAGAACCTTTTCAGCGGCATCCAGAAAAGAATATTGAGAAGTGTGTCCCATTGTTTCCTTCCATTTTATGAGGCTGTAATGTCCAGGTGATGTGTGGACAAATCTTCCGGGTTCACCTCTGTTTTTTGCCCGTTTGATTTCTATTCCCAATTGAGCACACATGGTTGCTTCGGGAGTCTTGCCGGATGGATTCAGCCATCCTTGATTAATTGCCTTTATAGTAATATCTCGGTAATGCATTGAATTCCCATTGGCAAATTGGTCCAGAACCTTTTCAGCGGCATCTCCAAAAGAATATTGCTTAGTAGATCGATTCGAAGTGCTCAAATCTATTTCCTTTGTGTCAACTATAGGAATTTTCACTAGTTCCCTGAGAAAGAATGTATTAGGTGCAACTTTTACAAAGGGCGATTGGTTGCCATGCTCTTTAATATCCATATAAATATGTGCACCGACAGTAGATTCAGGGGTTTTGCCATCACTTGACCACAAGCCGAAACTTATAATTTGCTTGGTGATCTCATTGGCATTAAGAGGCTCTCCAGCTAATTTTAGTACCTGTAAAACTGCATCTTTAACATTCATTCTTCGTACCATGCTTTTCAGAATCCTTCTGTTTTAAAGAGTATTAGTATATTTTAAGCTTCCTGAAAGTCAGGTTGACAGCCACACTGAAGGAAGGTTTGTTTGTTCATAATTCGCCTCTGAACCTAGGTGCTTTCCTGAAGAGTCCACTAATTTTCTACAGTACCAAACAATGAATCTGCCAATCCTAGTAAATCATCTTTGATCCCTAAAGGATTGCCTAATAACGCTCGCTTAGCAAGGGATAATTAAATGCAACAAAGTTATTCCCGTTCATAGGTTTATTGATATTCACA
>MPNP01000221.1 GCA_002239085.1 Rhodobacteraceae bacterium bin131
CATTCCTTGTGATCTAATTTGTTTTCAACAATGATCCTTTTCCTCTTAACTCAGTGAATCAGCTATCCCATCTTTAACATTAAGTGCTCTACAGCCAATAGCAATGGGGATGATAAAATTCAAAGGGCACTACCAAGTTGAACTTCCGGCACTTGAGCCCCTCAATCATGTTCTGAGTGTCGTGCGGGTTTCATCCCGCCATGTACCGCATCAATTCCCGGTCAAATCACTGACTTTGCGTACCTTCATGAGCGGTGGTGATAGTCCCATGTCCTGAGAGATCTTGGTTTGGATTTCATCCGGTGTCGCGGTCGTGCGGACATCGAGGGTTTCGTTATCCGAACTGGCAAAACGTGTCGTTGTCAGCTGCAAGGTCATTTGGTTGACCGATTGACCATGCCGTGAATTCTCGCCAGTCGAAGGGTCATGCGTAGTGAACCGTCTGTGGCGGTTCCTGATTTGGTTGCTCTGATCGACATGTTGGAGATTGAGTGTTGGTTTGTGGCGGTTTCACCCCTCTAAAATAGAGTGGGTACTACTTGAGAGATTGTAGAGAGACCTCGGACACGTAACTATCGGGTATAGGGTAATATTTTAAATTAAGGGTATGTTAAAAAGTTGAATTGAGCCGTCATTGACACTTTTTGGAGAGAAAAATGTTAAAGATGAGTAAGGAGTATTCTGAATAAGGGAATGATTTCAACCAAGTCAATAGGGTCAAAGTCGGGATGTTGTGTTCGCAAACCTGATGTAAAGATTATAAGGCGAAAACTTCCATGACCACAGGAATCACTAACATAATCAAAATAACTAAAATAGCGCTACCAAATGCATACATCCATTTAAAGTTGTTCTTGAAAGAAGCTAGTAATATCTCTTGTTTAGTAAGTCGTTCATCCATCTTGTCAAATCTGTCATCCATCTTGTCAAATCTGTCATCCATCTTGTCAAATCTGTCATCCATCTTGTCAAATCGCTCATCCATCTTGTCGAATCTGTCATCTATCATGACGAATTGTTTATCTATCATGGCGAATCGTTCATCATGTTTGTCAAGTTGATGTTTAACCGCCGCCACATTTCTATTCGTCTCAGCTATTGACTGGGTCAGTTTACTTTCCAGATTGAATATATCAATCTTCGTCTCAGCTATTGACTGGGTCAGTTTACTTTCCAGATTGAGTATATCAATCTTTGTTGCAAGTTCACCTTCTAAACCGCTTTTAATGGCAAACGTAATCGCTTCGGCTTGGCTATCAGTAATCCCAGCTTCCTGAAGCAGCCTGGTCGTCGTCAGTGTATCAAAAGATGTTTGTGTCATTATTAATCTCCTTCTTAATTCAATGATAAAGCATAGAGTTGTAAATGACAACAATTCATTTGCTCAAATAAGCCTGAAGCAATTTTGGTGGCGTTTCAAAACCGAACACTCACAAGCAGTTCATTTATAATTATGAAAGTTTACAAGTTATACAAGTGGTCATGAAATATGGACCATTCAGCTGAACTTCTATTTAATTTTCCTTCTCAATTAAACCTCTATCCCTCGATATTACGGTATAAAATGCAAGGTAAATGTAATTTTATCTTGAATGATTGTTTCCATGTTAAAGGCTACAATGATTGTCATCAATATCCATATCATTCCGAACCGCTCTTCACCACCAGCACTCCTCCTCAGACGCTCATAGCGGGAGGGTTAACGAATTCGCCGGGAGACACTCGCCAATCTTTCCAAAATGCCTCCCAACCTTGTCAGTGCTCTGCAATCCCTACTCAAGGGAGACTATGAAAGTATTCAATTTTTGCCAATTAGAAGGCTTGACCCTTATGAGTTCAACACTTTGTCCCCATTTCCGCTTTTTCATTTTTATTAAATCACCAGCAGCTCTACATTCTAAATGTTTGTCATGCGGCTCACTCCATGGTCGTGCCTATTGAAAAAAATAATTTTGCTTGATTAAATTTCTCCCGTATAATCAGCCCCACAACAATTCATTTTTCTTTCTCATAGTCTAACCATTTTGTCCATCCGAACGAAACCAACGCCCCAACCCCAAAAAGCTTCCGTCTAAATCGTCGCAAGCGACCTCAATACCCTCAATCACCACGAAGGAGTGGGAAGCGGTCGACAAGGCGATGGGTATCAGGCTTGGAACCAAGGCCTATGAATTGTGCCAGGATGAGGACTGAAAGCTGGGTCAAATAGGGGGGAGAATGAAGGGACTTTTGCGAGCCAAAAAAGAGGGTAATGTAGTGCCTAATTTAAAGAGGGTGCCCCATAGAATCGGTGTTTTAAGCGATCAAGTGTCAAAGTCAGGACAACTGATTCCATAAAGCAAGAGGTCAATGGACAATTATTAAAAATATTTGGGTCTAATGGTACTGGGTAGGAGGTCCGATGAAAATAAGCTGGAGAGGGAAGGGTCAGGATCTCAACAACAGGAAAAAATTACTCAATTAATAGCCAGATGGAATACTTTCACAGTCGCTATGCCCTTCACAATTCAATAATCTTGACTAGTCATCTAATTTGTAAGCGAACCGTGCATTACCACCCATAATTGCAAGACGGTCTTCCTTACTCAAATGGTCAAGTAAGTTGTGAGTCACTTCAATCCAACGATCATAGCTAGCAGCAAGAGTGCAAACAGGCCAATCACTTCCCCAAATAAGTCTATGTGGACCAAAAGTGTTTAGCAAATGGCTTACATACGGTTTGAGGTCATTCACAGTCCAGTTTGGCCCTGCCTCAGTTACGAGTCCGGACAATTTGCAAAAGGCTTTCGTATCAGAGGCTATTCTCTTTATGTTTTTTGCCCAGTCAGAATATTGTTGATTTCTAATCTGTGGTTTGGAGCCATGATCAATAACCGTACGCATCTCATAGTGGTCACTAAGGAGTTGGAGTAAGTTAATCAGGTGCGATGGCAATGTGAGGGCATCAAAAGTTAGATCAGCTTTGACCAGAGCATTAAATGCTGGTTTTAGCCTGCTACTTAACATCCAATCAATATCACTGATGTCTTGAATCATCGGTCGAAGACCTACGAGTGCAGGATGCTCGGCAAGACGGAAAATTTCGCTAGGAGCATTCGGACTTTCAAAGTCAACCCAACCAACAACCCCTTTGATGAATGGAGCTCTCTCAGCCAGTTTAAGCAGAAAATCTGTTTCAGCAACAGTTGGTGCCGCCTGCACAAGTATGGTGCCCGATATATCATGACGCGAAATGAGCGGTTCTAGATCATCGGGTAGAAAATCGCGATAAATCGCTCCAAGATTTGGACTCAACCATCCATAATCGCCCCTATTAAGCTCCCAAAAATGTTGGTGAGCATCAATTTTCACTAGCGGATGACTCCTTTCTTGAGAATTAAATTGCCATAAAGCCGGCGCTCGCCAGTTTGTACAATTACAAACGCTGCCGATGCTCTTTCATAGAATTGGAATCGCTCTAAACTCGTTATGGTTACTGGGTTATCGGCACATCGGTCAATAATCGATTGGAATTCCAAGACAGCTTCCGGAATAACCT
>MPNP01000013.1 GCA_002239085.1 Rhodobacteraceae bacterium bin131
GTCATTAAGGACGGGTTAGAAGGGGATATTGCAACGAAAGCTGATATTGTCAAACTTGAAAGTGAACTCAGCAAGTCAATAGCCGAGACAAATAGCAATTTATCTGAATTTAAAATTGAAACAAATAACAATTTATCTGAATTTAAAATTGAAACAAATAGCAATTTATCTGAATTTAAAATTGAAACAAATAACAATTTCGCTACCATCCAAACAAAAATCAACGATATGGATGAACGCTTCGACAAAATAGATGTACGCTTTGACAAAATGGATACAAAAGTTACAGAATTGGCCGATGATGTTACCCAAATCAAGAGCAACTTTAAGTGGGTGTATACGATTGGCGGCGCTATAGTATTCTTATTAGTGTTGCCTTGGATTGCAGAAACTTTTGTTCTAATAAGTAGCTAAAGGTAACTACTCAGGTAGTCTCAGTGAGAGATGAGTATAGCCGCATCGGCTGAACAAGGATCTTGTGGAGGACTGGTGTTTCAAGTCTCAGGAGCAGGTGCCGCGTAAGCAAACCGTCTCATCCGTTCAACCGGATTGATTCCCAAGACATCTAGGGCGTTCAACCGGCATTTGCGAGCGGTCTCTAGCACACTGCGGAGAACGGCGAAGTCTTGTGCGCCGGCTTTGGTCCGAAAACTCACCGAGATCTTCTGCTTCACTTTCAACGGGCGGAGGTCGCGCTCAGCCAGATTGTTGGTGGCCGGGACCAGCGGGTTATGGAGACACCGCAGAGTATCATCACGATGATGTTTAAAGCGGAGAACCAAGTTATGACCGGGACGGCGGGGTGGTCGCCCCGACCCTTTTGAGACTGTGAATGTATTTGAGGAAGTTGCAACTTTCAAAAAACTTCTCGTATTGTATTCTTAAAAATTTAAAATAAAAGAATTATTTCATCGGTTTTAATAAAGTTTTCTATTTAATTAATTCCTATTGGTAATACTTTCACAGTCTCTTTTGGGGTAAGGGGCCAGTTGGAGGTGGTCGCGAAGACCCTGTTCCACAAGGCGGTTATAGCGTTTTTCAACCATCGCGATGAGCGTGGCCGGTAACGGCAAACCCCGTTGGTCCAAACGGAAGATTCGATAGAGATGGTCAGCCATCTTCAGAGCCCATGTTTCACCACTTTCGGCCAACCCCTGACATGCGCGTACAAGATGTGCCAAACAAAACGCATGATGCACCTCGGATTGATGACACCGATATGACGGCCAATGGTCATGCACCGCAATGCCGGTGGCATCCGTCATCACATCCCCTCGGCTGCGACCGAGCCAGTAATAGCAGTAGGTTGCGGTACCCGCTACATGCACCCAGTTGAGCGACCCTGTGACCCGCATACCGGTTTCATCACAATGGGTGACCGGCTCATGCTTCACAAGGTCTCCCAAATGGGCATACACCGGTTCGAAGCGGCGGGCGAACGACTGTATCATCGTGTGAATGGTTCCTTGGCCCATCTTTAACATTTTTCCTACCCTCATTTTACAAATATTGTGATTTGAACGCCAGTTTCGTTTCTGCGATTCCGCTCATTTCTCTCAAGTGGTGCCACGCGCCTCATTTTTGGGGCCTTTAAACCACTCCATGCCCACACTCAATCTCCCACATGTTTATTCGAGCTACAAAAATAGGAACCACCAAAGACGGTTCACATCTGATCACCTATCAACTGGTCAAGAACCAACGACATGGTCCACAGGTCAAACAAATGACCTTGCCGCTGACAACGACCAGTTGTGCCGGCCCGGATATCACGACCATCCATATTCGCACGACGGCGACACCGGATGAAATCCAAACCAAGATCGATCAAGACATGGGACTATCACTCCCGCCGAGGAATGTCCGAAAGTCAGTCGTTTGACTGGGCATTGATGCGCTACAAGGCGGGATAAAACCCGCACGACATTCAGAACATGATTGAGGTGCTCAAGTGCCGGAAGTGCGACTTCGTAGTGTCCCTTGGATTTTTACACCCCCGTTTCTATTGGCTTTTGACCACTTCATGTTAAAGATGGGGTAGTTTTTAGGGGGTACCCCCATAGAATCGGTGTTTTAAGTGATAAAGTGTCGAAGTCAGGAGAAAGAGGGCTTTCTCTTGAGGCGGCGGCAGCTAAGTTACTAAACCTTAATCGACACAAAAAAATCATTGAACCGTACGAAATCGCCCAATGTGTTGCATGGTTATGTTGTCCAGGTTCAGAAAGTATTAATGGACAGGTCATACCTATTGCGGGAGGGCAGGTTTAATCCTCTTTGCCAGAAGGACTTAACCGATATTTCTTCACAAAATTCTATTTTCTGTTTGCTTATCAAAAAGGTATATTGACTGTTCATCAAAATTAACTTCAACGGGGGTTTGGGGGCTAGTTTGCCCCTCACCTTTGGTTTCAACAACAATCCTTTCGCCTGTTGGAGTCTCAAGATAGTCGTATGTAACTCCGCCTAGTTTTTCTGATAGTTCAGTGAGGATATCTGAATCGGCAGGTTGAATTGCCAAATCTTGCGGACGCAAGCCAACAGTTACAAGAGTCCCAACCTTTGGAAGATTAATGTTGGGCTGCAAGATTTTGTGGCCCAATGCATTGACTTGTAGACCATTGTCTGTGACTATTCCCTCAAGAAAATTCATGCCTGGAGAACCAATAAATCCCGCGACAAACTTGTTTGAAGGGTTGTTATACAAGTCCATAGGTGTGCCAACCTGTTCTACAACGCCATCCTTTAGGACAACAATTTTATCGGC
Organism: Rhodobacteraceae bacterium bin131; assembly: GCA_002239085.1. Lineage (GTDB taxonomy): Bacteria > Pseudomonadota > Alphaproteobacteria > Rhodobacterales > Rhodobacteraceae > MPNP01. The sequence goes on from MPNP01000013.1 coordinate 2,765, forward strand.
AAGGGTCATGGCTTCAACTTGATCATGGGTAACATAGACCATGGTTACTTCCATTTCTTTATGCAAACGGGCAATTTCGACACGCATTTCAACTCTGAGTTCCGCATCAAGATTTGATAACGGCTCATCAAAGAGGAAAACCTCCGGGCCTCGGACGATTGCCCGCCCTATGGCAACTCTTTGTCTTTGGCCGCCTGATAAAGCCTTGGGTTTCCGAGCCATATAGTCAGTCAGCTTAAGAATTTCGGCGGCTTCCTTGACTTTGGTATCAATTTCCGGCTTTGGCACTTTATTCATTTTGAGCCCAAATCCAAGGTTTTGTGCGACAGTCATATGCGGATATAAGGCGTACGTTTGAAAAACCATTGCGATCCCGCGGTCAGCAGCATCAACATGAGTGACATCTCTCTGACCAATATGAACACTCCCTTGTGTGACCTGTTCAAGGCCTGCTATCATTCGCAAGAGGGTTGACTTGCCACACCCTGACGGGCCAACAAATACACACAGCTCACCGGGGTCAATTTCTAAATCAACCCCGTGTATGACCTCAACATCACCATAATTTTTATAAATGGACTTTAGTGCTACTCCCGACATAAAACCCTTCCTAAAGTAATTTTGCTTTTAATAAATACCCACAATCAGTTCACTTTAATCAATCCTAACAGACTATGCTAATTCGCTTTTTCAGTTAGTTCAACATACCTCATGTTTAAACAAAAAAAACATCTGAATGTCCGCGCATGTATTTATACCGCTTTTTATTGTAATTTGTGAAACTTATATGTAGTTATTCTAAATTCATTTATAATTTTATTTTGGGAGGAAAAATGAAGTTCTATTTTCATCAACTCATTGTGGGTCTTGCCTTCACTCTTCTAGGAAGTGTAGGATTTGCAAGCGAGTTAATTATCAATACTGATACATCGGATCCAGCTCCAAAGAAGGCTTTTGAGGATTTGATTGCAGGGTTTGAAGCTGAGAATCCAGACATTGAAGTAACCTGGAATCTCTTTGACCATGAGGGATACAAAACATCCATTCGTAACTTTTTGACTGCTGATGCGCCCGATATTGCGAATTGGTATGCCGGAAATCGTATGCTACCCTATGTGGATGCCGGATTGTTTGAACCTGTTGATGATGTTTGGGAGGCCGAAGGGCTTAAAGAATCGCTGAGATCAGCACTACCATCTATGACCCTTAACGATCAAATCTGGGGAGTTCCCTACACTTATTATCAGTGGGGTGTGTATTACCGGCAAGATATCTTTGAGGATCTTAACATCAAAGTTCCGACCAACTGGGACGAATTTGTCCAAGCTGGAAACACGCTTCTTGAGAATGGTATTACACCTATCACGATCGGAACCAAATATCTATGGACGGCAGCGGGTGTATTTGATTACATCAATTTAAGAACCAATGGTTATGACTTTCACATGGCATTAACATTGGGTGAAGTTCCTTGGACTGATGACCGAGTACGCCAGACAATGGACAATTGGAAAAGCATTGTCGACGCTGGGTTTTTCCTAGAGAATCATGCCGCTTTTACTTGGCAAGAGGCTTTAGCACCGATGGTTAATGGCGAAGCTGCCATGTATGTCATGGGGAACTTCGCTGTCGCACCGTTACGAGAGGCAGGATTGTCTGATGACCAATTGGGTTTCTTCCAATTTCCAATTATTAATTCGGAAATTTCTATTGCTGAAGAAGCCCCCACTGACACGGTTCACATTCCAGCGAATGCGAAGAACAAAGAAAATGCTAAAAAGTTTCTCGCTTATATCGCCCGTGCAGATGTCCAAACCCAAATTAACCAAACTTTGGGTCAATTGCCAATCAATTCAGGTTCGTCAATTACCTCCGATAAGTTTTTGGAAGCCGGATTTTCTATGTTATCCGCAGCTGATGGTGGGATCGCTCAGTTCTTTGACCGGGACGCACCAGCTGAAATGGCACAGGCTGGAATGCAAGGTTTTCAAGAATTCATGGTAAAACCCGATAGGCTTGATGCTATCCTTGACCGCTTGGAAAAAGCGCGTCAAAGGATTTACCAGTAATGCAAACGGAACACTTCAGCTTCGGCTGAAGTGTTCCGTAGCAATTAAGGTTCATTGATGCGCATAGCCGGTATTTCACAAAGGACGATTGCTCCCTGGCTTTTCTTAGCCCCGGGAGTATTTGTCTTTTTGGTTTATGTCATAATCCCCATTTTTCAGTCCATAAGTATTTCTTTCTACGATTGGGATGGACTTGGACAGAAAACTTATATTGCGTTGGGAAACTACATTGAACTTATTGATGATGAGGCCTTTTATACATCCTTAAAAAACAATGTTATATGGCTCGTCCTTTACTTACTCGCTATTCCAGCGGGATTGTTCATTGCCTTGTTTCTTAATCAGACAATTTGGGGGATAAGACTTTATAAATCTTTGTTCTTTTTTCCCTTTGTTATCAGTCAGGTGGTTGTCGGATTAGTCTTCAGCTGGTTCTATGACCCCCGTAATGGTTTGATGAACATAATACTCGTTGGTTTGGGATTTGATGCCATCCCCGTATTAGCCGATGAAAGATTCGTAACTTATGGAATAATCGCTGCTGGATTATGGCCCCAGACTGCCTATTGCATGATTTTGTACCTGACAGGATTAAATTCAGTTGATCCCGAACAAATTGAAGCAGGCCGCCTTGATAATGCTAAAGGCTGGAAAATGTTATGGTATGTTGTGCTTCCCCAACTCAAGCCGGCAACTTTTATTGCGGTTGTCGTTACCGTCATCGGGGCCTTACGCTCATTTGACCTTGTATCAATCATGACCAAAGGAGGACCTTGGGGCTCAAGCCGAGTGCTTGGTTATTATATGTATGAACAGTCCTTCTCAGAATATGGCTTCCGGATGGGCTATGGAGCTGCAATCGCCGTAGTTCTGTTTCTGATTATGATTGTTTATATCAGCTATTTTCTTTACAAAATGTATCGGGATGAAAAGGGTTACTAATGTTTCCAACCCCGATTGAGCAAAGCCATATAGCCGTCCAACGCTTCTATAAAATAGCGCTACCTGTCGCCTTGCTTTTATGGTTACTACCACTCATCGCTGTCATGTTGACTTCCATTCGGTCTGCTGCTGATATAACGTCGGGAAATTATTGGGGTTGGCCAACTTCAATTAACTTAATTGGAAATTATACAGCCATTTTTGAGAATACTCCGCTAGGCAAATACCTATGGAACAGTTTTAGAGTAACCATACCCACGGTTATTGGCGCTGTGGCCCTAAGTTGTATGACAGGCTTTGCTTTGGCCGTTTACAATTTTCGTCTCAACTTATTTGTATTCTTCATGTTCATTGCCGGCAATTTTGTTCCTTTCCAGATTTTGATGGTTCCGGTTCGAGATTTGACATTGAAATTGGGCGTTTACAACACCACCACAGGGCTTGCTTTATTTCACATTGCGTTCCAAACAGGATTTTGCACTTTGTTCATGCGCAATTTTATTAAAGCACTGCCGCGGGAATTAATTGAAGCTGCGCGGTGCGAGGGAGTTTCAGAAATACGAATTTTTTGGTACGTTGTTCTCCCTTTGATGAAACCAGCGATTGCAGCGCTCAGCGTTTTGATTTTTACTTTTATTTGGAACGATTACTTCTGGGCAACAGTTCTCACACAGGGTGTGGACTCACAGCCTATTACGGCTGGATTATATTCACTTAATGGGCAATGGATTGCGGCTTGGCACCTTGTTTCAGCGGGATCAATTGTCGCAGCAATTCCGCCCATTGCCATGTTCTTTCTGATGCAAAAACAATTTATTGCAGGGTTAACACTTGGTGCCGTGAAATAGCCACCCTGGCGTCTGTGTAGGTCACTAATATTTCCAATTATTCCTTGATAATTTTAATCAACCTGCCCACGGTACCTTGGTAAAATTATTAGTAATTTATTTGGCTATAATCAATGAATAAAATCCCAAAAATCACCTTTATAGGGGCAGGTTCTACCATCTTCCTAAAGAACATAATGGGTGATATTTTAATGCGTGAAGAGCTTCAAAATGCTCACATATCCCTCATGGATATTGACAAGAATCGATTGGAAGAAGCTCATCAAATCACCAATAAAATAATTACTACTCTCAAAATACCGGCAACGGTCTCTAAACACCTCAGCCAAGAAGAGTCTTTGAGCGGTTCAGATTTTGTCATTGTCGCCTTTCAAATAGGAGGCTACAAGCCCTGTACGGTTAATGATTTTGCAATTCCTAAGCAATATGGATTGGAACAAACCATAGGAGATACCCTTGGTATCGGTGGAATCATGAGAGGTTTAAGAACAGTTCCATATTTATTAAAACTTTGTGAAGATATGACACAGTTATGTCCTGATGCGATTATGCTACAGTATGTCAATCCCATGGCGATCAATTGTTGGGCCCTTGAGAAATTATATCCCAAAATAAAGGTCGTTGGATTATGCCATTCCGTGCCATACACTGTTAACGAACTCGCTGAAGATTTAAATTTGGATTCACATCAAATCCAATTCACCTGTGCAGGCATCAACCACATGGCTTTTTTTCTTAAGCTTGAACAAATCCTCGATAATGGCAAAACCAAGAATTTATATCCTGAATTACTTCACAAATACCAACAAGGAATAATTCCAAAAAGCAATCGCCACAATCCCCGCTGCCCAAACATAATTCGCTACGATATCATGCAGAAGCTGGGTTATTTTGTCACCGAAAGTTCTGAACATTTCGCTGAGTATGTTCCTTGGTATATTAAAAAGGACCGCCCCGACTTAATCGCGAAATTCAAAATTCCGATTGATGAATATCTTGTCCGCTGTGAGGAGCAAATTACACAGTGGCAAGAACAGTCAATTGAACTCGAAGCAAACAATCCTCTTGAGTTATCACCGAGTCATGAATATGCATCGGATATTATTCACTCAGTCTGGACAGGGAAACCTTCTGTTATTTATGGCAATGTTCCAAACTACGGGTTGATTAGTAACCTTCCTCATCAATGTGTCGTTGAGGTTCCCTGCCTTGTCGACAAAAATGGTATACAGCCCATTCGTATGGGAGCTATACCTATCCAATTAGCTGCATTAATGCGAACCAACATCAACGTTCAAGAGCTCACAGTCGAGTCCCTCGTAAAAAGGAATAGACAGTATATTTATCAGGCCGCCATTATGGACCCTCACACGAGTTCAATACTTGACCTTGACCAAATATGGAATATGGTTGACGATTTACTCACTGCTCATCAAGATTGGCTCCCTCAGTGGACTCAATCAAACTCTAAGGATTTCAGCAATATCTCCGAGTGATTGCAATAGAGTGATTACATCCGACAAGAAAATTCACCATGCCAATTCTTAAATCAATTAATGATCACTGGCAATTTTTTGATTCGGGTGCACCCGAATTGATTAACGAGCAAAGTATCGGAAAGTTGGTTTCGTTACCGCATAATGCGGTTGATATTCCGTTGAATTATTTTGACGAAACTGCATGGCAAAAAAATTTTTGCTATCAAAAAATTATTGAGTGGAAGCCAGAATATCTCGGAAAAGAGATCTGGCTCATTTTAGATGGTGTTATGGCTGATACCCAAATTTATTTTAATGGTCAGCTGATTGATTCTCACCGAGATGGCTATACACCCTTTGAGTGTAAACTTCCTATGCACCCTGACCAGAAACAGAATTTACTTTCAGTTTTCATTAATGGAACCGAAAACCCAGATATTCCACCGTTTGGTGGGCCGATCGATTATCTTACTTATGCTGGCATTTACAGGGACGCTTGGCTCAAGATTTGCGACCCTGTGGCAATTGACCTCATTAAAATTGAACCACAGAATATTCTGAAAGACCATAAATCGGTATCAATTTTGTGTCAGGTACGAAGTTTTAAATCAAACTCCTATCCTATTTTTGTTACATCAGAAATACTTGATCCTGACGTTGGCGAACAATTGCTGGGAATAGCAAATGGGGTTTGCAATGATAATGAAGTTCGACTTGAAATTAATAATTTGACTGACATCAAGCTTTGGGATTTAGATTCCCCCAAACTTTACAAGCTCAAGACCACTGTTCAATGCCAAGAATTCTCAGACACAATTAAAACTTCGTTTGGGTTCAGAAGTGCTGAGTTTAAACCCAACGGTTTTTTTCTGAATGGTCGCCTATTCAAAATAAGAGGACTTAATCGCCATCAATCATTTCCATATGTTGGTTATGCCATGGGCCGGATTGCTCAGGAGCAGGATGCCGAGCATCTGAAATATGACTTAGGATGTAATCTTGTACGAACCTCCCATTATCCCCAGTCGCCATGGTTTCATGATCATTGTGACCGCATTGGCTTGCTTGTTTTTGAGGAGATTCCTGGTTGGCAACATATTGGAGGGAAAAATTGGAAAGAGCAAACTCTCAAGAATGTTGATAGCATGATCAAGCGCAATTGGAACCGTCCTTCAAATATCTTGTGGGGAGTTCGTATCAACGAATCCGCTGATGACCATGATTTTTATGTTAAAACCAATGCCTTAGCCAGAAAACTTGACCCTACTCGGCAAACTGGTGGCGTCAGATGTATTCAAAATAGCGAACTTCTTGAAGATGTTTATACGATGAATGATTTTGTTCAAGGGAGTGAAGAGCTTCCCGGCACAAATCATTCACGAATTTCTCTTAATTACCAGGCCGATATCACCGGTCTAAGCGAGAACGTACCCTACTTAGTAACTGAGTTCAATGGACATATGTTTCCGACAAAAAGAACTGACCATGAGCAGAGGCAATTGGAGCATGTTATTCGTTACCTTGACGTCATCAACAGGGCTAACGGGGACCAAAACATTTCCGGTTGCATTGGGTGGTGTTTTGCAGATTACAATACTCACAAGGACTTTGGCTCAGGCGATCATATTTGCCATCATGGTGTACTGGATATATTTCGTACACCTAAATTCGCCTCCTACGTTTACTCAAGTCAAAAAAATCCAGAGGATGAAATTATCCTTAAGCCAGTAACATACTGGTCCAGAGGAGAACGAAATATTGGCGGTGTTCTGCCTCTTTACATTTTGACCAATTGTGAAAAAGTCACAATGGAATTTGGAAACTCTATTAAAAAATCAGCCTATCCGAACACAAGTAAATATCCCTTTTTAGATTATCCACCAGTTATCTTTGATCATACCCTATTTGAACCCGATGAGCTCGGGAAATGGGGCTTATACTGGACGAATGTTAAATTTACTGGTTTTCTTAACGATGCGGAAGTCATATCACTCAAAATGGTTGCTGACCCCATAGCAACTAAACTAGAAATTGGTACCAATTGGAAACCTACAAATTTTAGTGGTATTGAGCAGGTTCGAGTTGAAGTTAAAGCACTTGACCAAGTCGGCAACGTTCTCCCCTATTTTGATGACCCTCTCACTATTGAAACGCAGCCAGGAGAGATTATTGGCCCCTCCTCTATGACACTTAAGGGGGGAATATCAGCATTTTGGATTAATATTTCACCCAATAGTGAAAGCCTTGTTGTTTCAGCACGGACGCCAAGGTTGCCACCTGTCTCACTCAGGATTGAGTTATAGTTGCGACTAATAAAGTTAGGGGTATAACTGCCAAATGGTTGAATAAAACCTGACAGAAAAGAAATATTATTTTCTTCACTGCCTTTGAAACTAATTTAAACACAGTGAGTATAAATTAGGAATTTGGTTGGTGCCCCCAGAGAGACTCGAACTCCCGACCTCCTGATTACAAATCAGATGCTCTACCAGCTGAGCTATGGAGGCAACAGAAGTAGAAATGTCACCTAGAGGAATTTATTTCAATGGTTATTATTTGAAATATTGCTTTTACCCTCAAATAAATCCTGTTCTCATGAGTTCGCCACCTTGACCCCCATTTAGCTTTTTCATTTTTCCTAAATTCCTACCAGCTTTATCTACTACAGATTACCATAGTGCCTACTATTATTTCATTATTAACTTCTACGAATTTGTTTTTAAACTGAACTTCACACACCCAATACTCCTTAAAGTCCTGCCAGAAAGGGCTCGACTCCCACTTTTGACCCCTAAAAATATGATTTCGTTCCCATAATAGGATAATAGCATGGCCGACAACATCGAAACCATCTATAGCCAATTCTGTTCCACAACAATCCTCCTCCGAAACACCAAACGCGACGGCAAACGAATTCGTAAAACAACCATCGCTAACCTCTCCCAATGCTCACCCAAAATTATCAATGGCTTCCGAGCCATCTTTAAAGGAGGAACCCTCGTCAATCATATCCACAACCACGTCAGGCTTCAACGCTCTCTCCCCTATGGACATGTCAAGGCCGCCCTATTGACCACGCGGAAACTGGGACTGAAAAAAAATACTCCCCCGAACCCCGGTCCGCCAACGCTCCCTCACTCTTGCCGCCAACTTGAAACCATCTCCGGGAATGAAATGCTCGTAACCCTTGATAGACTGCTTGAGAACCAACCTCGGATTGAATAATCTTGCCCGACAGAACCTTCATTCTGCGACCCTGCTGCTGTATGACGTCTCAAGTACCGATCTAGAATGTCGCCATTGCCCTAGCACAATGTGGAGACAACCGGGATAAGAAGAAAGGAAAAAAGTGGCAACTTGTCTTTGATCTCTTGCGTACGACACAAGGCTGCCCGGTAGCGGTTGTTTGCGGGCAACACGAGTGGTCCAGCCACCTTGAGTGCTCAGATTGACAAGGTCCAGACCCGGTTCGGTATATCACACTCTCTAAAACCGAGAGACTGAGGGCCCGTTCACACAGAACGGGCAGGCGAGGCGTGTCCTGATTTTTAAAACGTCATAAATGGTGTGAGAAAAGTGATTAAAACGGTTATTTTTTGGAAAAAACTGAGCTCAAATTCTAGAAAATATTGAACAAGAGGTTTTCGAGTCATCAATTATTTTAGTAAGCCGATGAAAAATGAGGTATCTTCTGGCGGCCACTAATTATTTGATTTAGGTCGCTGATTAGGGGAATGAGATTGTTATTCACGAACCTGCTCCCATATGATATAGTGAAAACAGTAACAATTCATGGATGAGAAAAAAACATGATCTCAACCTTGGAGCATGATCATATTATCGGGCCGCTGGGCTCTACTTTCCATCGTATCAAGGTACCACCAGCGATGCGACAGGCCATCAACTGGGATTTTGACTGGAGCAAGCTGGGCAAACGGGTGATGATTGACGCTAGGGAGGGTATCATCACGTGGATAAGTCCGGGCACCACCCATGAAGGAGCCGCCGATGCTGCGGACAAGATTGTCCTGTCGTGCGGTATCATCCTTAACCTCCCGACCGTTGGTCGCCGCGGGACACGTTGGGAAATACCAGGAGGTCCCGGCAAAATTGAAGTAGAGGCTGATGCCTCCTATTACATAGGTCAGAAGGCCGATGGTTTTTATACAGCCCGGAAGCAGGGTATAAAAGTGGCTGCAAACTATGTAGCCAGAACACCACCCGACTTGATGGTTGAAGTGGAGGTTACCAATTTTGATGCCAGTAAACCAGCCAAATACAGGGAACTAGGGGTCAACGAGATGTGGCAATTCACCTACGATGAGAAGCAGGACACCTACGAGGCTGCCATCCTTGAACTGCAGGCCAGTGGTCGGCCACAGGAGATAAACCACTCCTTGGTGCTGCCTAGTCTTGGAGCAAGCCGGTTGCCAAATATCTATACCATGGCTGAGACCAGTGGCCTTCAGAACCTTAATGCCCTGCTGAAGAAGGAACTTGTTGTTCCCTTGCCACCAAAGAAAGATCCAGCGAAAGCCTAACCATCAGATCCATCCGGTTTTAAACAACTGTTCTTTGTGCCAAGTGAAGAAATTCCAAGCAAGACAAGGATTGACCTTTTGTCTTCAATCCCGATCATAACTACTATAATAGGTGCCATCAGGAGCGATCGAGGGTTCTCATACGTTTCTACCAACCGACGGCTCACTCCGCAAGAAGCTGCGGGAATCCTTAATGTATCGGCGCAATATCTTGATACATTGCTGGATGAGAAAAAATTCCACATGTCCTGACGAAAGTATTAGTTTTTTGATAATTATGGGTAGTTAACTTAGGATCCAAACCGAAGTTGATTGTGACTTAATATTATATGTCCAAACAGGTTTGAATGTCACCAAAAACCTCAACCATCTCTGAGGTGTCAAAAAAATGATACTTTCATAGTCTCAAAATAATCCGGCAAGTGTATTGAATTCCGCCAGAGCCTATTGTTGCTGGTCTGTTTCAATCAGGCTTTTCCATTTGAGAGTTCCAATTATTCATGCAAAGGTAGCGTCAATTGATTGATTGAAACGAATCATAAGAAAAACAATAGTTCAAATAATAAGATGACATTGAGGAAAATTATTATGAATAATCTGATTTAGAATAAATTGACATCTCCATAACAATAATTAAAACACCACAACATCCAGTTAAGACTATTAACAAAGCTGCGGGTGAGGCCTGACCGAGATTTTCAAGCGAAGCTCTTTCATATACGCTTGTGGCCAATGTATTATAGTCAAATGGACGGAGTAACAATGTTGCTGGTAATTCTTTGATAGAATCGACAAATACTAGCAGACAACCCGTGAGAATCGATCCTTTAATTATGGGCAGTTGAACTTTGACAAAAGCTTGAGTAGGTGAATGGCCAAGGGAGCGGGGTACAAGATGGAGTGAAGGGGAAACTCTACTTGAAGCTGTTGTAATGATATTATGGGAAATCGCATAAAATCTAATGCAATAGGCAAGGATAACGCCGAATGAGGTACCTGTTAGAATTAACCCCGGCTCAAAATTAAATAGGGCTTTAATTAAATCAGCAACGGTATGATCTATTGAAATCAAAAAGATCAAAATTCCTAATCCTATTACGGCACCGGGAATTGCGTACCCTAAAGTTGTTAATGGCATCAGTAATTTAAACAAACTACTTTTTATTGAAGATTGACCATAGACCAATACAATTGCCATCAGTGAGGTAATTATTGCCGTGGTTCCGCCCGTGAACGCACTATTTAGGAATGCTAAATATAAGTCTTTTCTAAGCCACTCGTTAAAATTCCCCAAGGCATGATAGAGAATGATTCCGATCGGTAAAACGAACCCCATAGCGACCAATAAAATGCAAAAGATTGACGCTAGATACCGACTTATTCTCCCTAGAGGACGCCGCAATGACTTGATCGGTTTACGCTGGTGAGAATAGAATCCTGCCTGACCGCTTAGATACTTTTCGCTCAGCACAATTATGAAAATGAAAAAGACCAGGCCTAGTGCAAGTTGTGCCGAACCTTTGAGATCATTGCCATCAAGCCAGACACTGAATATTCCGGCCGTGATTGTTTGGATAGAAAAATAATCAACAACTCCAAAATCAGCAATTGTTTCCATGACCACGATAATGAGCCCAGCAAAAATGCCAGGTCTGATCAAAGGTAACAAAACACCGTAAAAGCGAAAAATTGGACCTTTACCTAGGGTACTTGCTATTTCCTCATAAGTTGAGGACTGCTCTCGCAAAGCAGCTCGAGTAAAGAGGTAGATATAAGGAAACAACACAAGTGAGAGGGTAATCGCTGCTCCGCCGAGGCTTCTTATCTCTGGAAAATAATATTCCGATGCGAGACTATATCCAAAAATATGACGTATGGTTGTTTGAACAGGACCAGCAAATTCTAAAAAATCTACAAGAGCATAAGCGGCAACATAAGCAGGGATAGCAAGTGGAAAAAATAAACTGTATTCCACTAAACTTCTTAAGGGAAAGCTGAACATCGTAACAAGCCATGCCGATAAGACTCCTAGCACCGTGGAAATTACGGCTACGACTAATACTAACACAAAGGTATTATAACCGTAACGTGTAAAAGTTGATGATGTCACTAAATCAATCATTGCACTTGAATCAGTACCAACTCCTATTTTTATCCAACCAATTGCAATGAATAAGATAGAAATTATAGGTATAAATATGACGGCTAAAATACCAACCATCAGAACAACAAATGATATTTTTTGGTATCGAATCATTGTGGTTTAATAAAAAGTTTCAAGCGGGTAAGGGTTATCCGTAATATCTTACAATTACGGGGTAGCTGATACTACTTTTCAGAAATTTTATGCGTGTCACGAATAGACTGAACGGCAAACTTGATCCACTCCAAACATCTCTGGTCAGAAAATCGGTGGTCAGCACCAGGTATAAGTTTTAGAGAAATATCAGGGCATTCAACATGACCCAATATTCGCTTGGATAAATTTGGATCAACATCAACGTCATCCAACCCATGCAGGAGCCTAACTGGACATTCTAGCTTGAAGGGCGTATTAAAAACTCTGAAATCTTTACCTGAATGAAGTAAAGCTCGTGTAAACACATAAGGCTCTCCATACTCCGAAGGTGATTCAAAATAGCCTTGAGTTTCTAATTGTTCCCGTTGATTATCTGTTAGTTCATCAATCAATTTTTCAGTAAATTCAGTGGCACTGGCTATGCCTACAAAACCCTTGACAAGATGTGGGTACCGATGAGCAAACACTAAGCCTAACCAGCCCCCTAACGACGAACCAACAATGATTGAAGGCCCGATTTTCAATCCTTCAATAATTCCTACAATACTTTCAAACCAATCAAAAATAGTCGTTTCGATAAATGGTATCGATGATTGACCATGACCAAGATAGTCAAATCTTAACATTGCGAGTTGGTTTTCTTGACAGTATTCCTCCATTGCCAATGCTTTGGTTCCTAGCATATCGGATTTTAAACCCGGGAGGAATACAACACCAGGGCTTGAACCCGTACTCAAGCAGTAAGCAAGTTCAGCATTGTTTCGACCGGGCAAAGTGAAATACTGAGGCATTGATCAATCTCTATTTTAAATTTGATTTATGTCGATTATGTAATCGCGGTTGTATAGAAAATGTAAATTTAAATGTTTTTTACACTAACTCATTGAATTGGCACATAATATTCATTATTAAGTCATTAAATTATAACCTGATAGCCTTTTCCCACAACCGGGTGCATGGTAGGTACCAAAACGATGAGGATGTTTAATGAACAAAAGTATTTCCGTCTCATTTCCTGATGGCTCTGTAAGAGAATACCCTCAAGGAATTACCCCAGCTCAAATCGCCGATTCCCTTTCTAAGTCACTTGCCAAAAAAGCAGTTTCAGCTTGTGTCAATGAAATCCATTGGGACCTTCAGTGGCCCCTTCAAGACGATTGTTGTATTCAAATCAACCTGAACGATGATAATCCCTATTCCCTTGAATTAATCCGCCATGACTTTGCCCATGTGATGGCTCGAGCAGTACAAGAGATTTGGCCAGATACCAAGGTAACTATCGGCCCGGTGATCAAGAATGGGTGGTATTACGATTTTGACCGGGATGAAACCTTCGTGCCTACTGATTTAGAACGCATCGAAAAGAAAATGAAAGAAATCATCAATCGACGAGATCCAATACGAACTGAAATTTGGAGCCGTGAAGATGCCTTGAGTTATTATGGGGAAAAAGGGGAGAAATATAAAATTGAGCTCATTGAAGCTATTCCTGCTGATCAGGATATTCGCATGTATTGGCATGGCGAATGGCAGGACCTTTGTCGGGGTCCACACTTAAAGCACACTGGTCAATTACCGGCTGATGCATTCAAGCTGACGAGTATAGCTGGAGCCTACTGGCGTGGTGACCCAAAACGGTCAATGCTCCAACGCATCTATGGAGTTGCCTTTCGTCGTCGTGATGACCTAAAAACGTATCTGAATTTCATTGCCGAAGCACAAAAACGTGATCACCGTAAACTCGGACGCGAAATGAATTTATTTCACTTTCAGGAAGAAGCTCCGGGAATGGTCTTTTGGCATCCGAATGGTTGGAGGATGTACAAAGAGCTCCGTTCATACATGGACCGCAAGCAAAAGGAAAATGGCTATCAAGAGGTCAACACGCCCCAAGTCGTTGACCGTAGCCTTTGGGAAAAGTCTGGTCATTGGGAAAAGTTTCACGAAAATATGTTTCTTGTTAATGTTGATGAAAAAATTGACCCCAATGAGCGAGTGAGTGCCCTCAAACCTATGAATTGTCCATGTCATGTCCAGATTTTCAACAATAGCCAAAAAAGTTATCGCGAACTTCCTCTTCGCATCGCCGAATTTGGTTCGTGTATCCGGTATGAACCATCGGGCGCATTACATGGCTTGATGCGGGTAAGAGGATTTGTCCAGGATGATGCCCATATCTTTTGCGAAGAAGAGCAAATCGAAAGTGAAACTAAAAAATTCATTTCTATGCTCTCGGAGGTTTATCAGGATTTAGGCTTTTCTAAGTTTGCAATTAAATTCTCAGACCGGCCCGACATACGAGCTGGCTCTGACAAAACATGGGATCGTGCTGAAGCGGCTTTACAAAAAGCAACTACCGCGGCTGGTTATGAATTTGAACTCAACCCAGGAGAGGGTGCCTTTTATGGACCCAAACTTGAGTTTGTTCTGACTGATGCCATCGGCCGAGAATGGCAATGTGGAACTCTACAAGTTGATTTTGTCTTACCCGATAGGCTTGATGCTGTTTATATTGGCCGCGATGGAAATAAGCATCGTCCAGTAATCCTACACCGAGCTATTCTTGGAAGCTTTGAACGTTTCTTGGGAATGGTGATTGAAAATTATGCCGGACGCTTGCCCCTTTGGCTTGCCCCTACCCAAGTCATTGTTGCGACAATTGTTTCGGAAGTGGATGACTATGCACGCCAGATTGTTGACTATCTCACTTCACATAATGTCAGGGCTCTTGCGGATACCCGCAATGAAAAAATTGGATATAAAATTCGTGAGCATTCGATTGCCAAAGTTCCCTTCATTTTTGCCGTTGGTTTAAAGGAACAGCAAGAAAAGACCGTTTCTATAAGAAGTCTTGGAGAAACACGCATTCAAACGCTTGAACTTGAAGAAGCCATTACCCAATTTAAACAACGCATTTTACCACCCGACCAAAAATAATTGATTGCCTATTACTTCATCTCATTTCACGATTTTTCATTATCCTAGCTGGTGAAAATATATTGAAATCCGCAGTCTTTGATGCTATGATATAACCAACTATTAATATTAGGAGTTGACCAATTACGAAGAAACCTTTCAACAAATTTCCAGAGAAAACAAACATACCTCGTTCTAACGAGGAAATAACTCATGCCGAAGTCAGAGTTATAGGCCATGATGGCTCAAATCTCGGCGTCATGTCTCCAGACACAGCTATGGAAATAGCGTATGGAGAACAACTTGATTTGGTCGAAGTGTCGCCAAATACAGAACCACCTGTCTGCAAGATAATGGACTTCGGCAAGTATAAATACTCCAAACAGAAAAAAGATTCACTTGCCAAAAAGAAGCAAAAAACTATTGATACTAAGGAAGTCAAGTTCCGACCTGGAACAGGGATTCATGACTACCAAGTCAAGCTACGCAATGTGTGTCGCTTTTTAGAAGACGGTGATCAGGTAAAAATAACCTTACGATTCCGAGGGCGTGAAATGGCCCATCAGGAATTGGGGCGAGACGTTCTTGAGCGAGTAAAAGATGATGTGGGCGATTCAGGACGTTTAATTTCGACACCAAAATTAGAAGGACGCCAAATGACTATGGTCATTGGTCCGACCAAATAACTACCCAAGCAATTCAATTATTTCCAACGGCGGTGAATCCAGAACCACTGGTCAATATGGTTATTGATGTGAACCCCTAAGCGTTCATTAAACTCTATTGCCATAGTGACTGGATCGGTGTGTTGTATTGAACGTTCCATGACAACTTCAAAATCAAGGCCATCAGTTTGCCTTATGCCAAATGAAGGAATCACAAGAGCACCATACTTTAAGGCAATTTTCGCGAAAATTGGGCTTGTTTTGGCTGGGGCTCCGAGAAAAGGCATCTCTAGGCCGTCTTGTGTATACTGGTCATTCAAGAGGGCAAGAATATTACCAGCCTGAACAAATTTAACAATTTCCTTGGTCCCCTCCAAAGTAGTTGGAAAGACCGGCTTGCCATAGTTTTTCATTGTTCGGGTATATAATTTATTAAAATACGGATTGGCCATAGGTCGGTAGATGCCACCAAGTTGAAAGCCCTGTAATTGTAAGTGGGAGCGCACAGCTTCATAATTACCAAAATGCCCACTGACTATAATGATGGGTTTATTTTGGCTCGCCGCGTGCCTGAACTCCTCTAAACCCTCACCACTTAACTTAAAATGTGCTGAACGTCGAAGGAATTCCTTACTACTAAAAAATTCAAAATAAAAACGACCAAAGTTATTTATGACTTTTCCAGTTACTTCATCTCTTTGATGTTCTGGCATGTCTGGATAAATGAATTTTAAATTTTCTTGAACACGTTCTTTCATTCCTGTTCGGGGAGCAATCATCCTCTGCATGATTTGCCCACCCAAGTGAATTCGGTAATTATATGGAACAAGCCGGAGCGAAAACTCAAGAATTTTTAGGGCTTGGTAAGTTCTGAATTTTGTATCCTGAGCCATTGAGGTGCTACGTGATCGTCAAATTAATTTAAGGAAAGTTCTACCCGTTGTCTTTGAATCCACCAAACGAATAAACCTGAGACCATAATTACCAAAGCACCAAAATACGTAAACAGGTCAGGGAATTCATTAAAAAACACCATTCCAAAGAAGGTTGCCACAATTATAGAAAAATATGAAATTGGGGCTAAAGTTGTAGTTGGAGCCCAAAACAAAGCGATAATTATAAACAATTGTCCAAGCGTCCCCATGACAATAATCAATAGGAGAAATGGCAAGTCACCGATAGCGATCGGACTCCAAAAAAATGGAACGATAAACGATGACAAAATAGCTCCTATCACGGTTGTGTATAACAAACTGTTCCAAACTGATTCAGAGCGACTCAAATAGCGGGTGACAATGGCATAGCCGGCAAAACCCATTGCGGCGGCAATTGGAAACAAAGTCCAAAACGTAAAAACATCACTGCCGGGTCGAATGATTATGAGAGTGCCCAACAAACCAAGACTGACGCCAACGATTTTCTCCCAACCGAGTTGCTCACCAAGTAAGAAGTAACCGCCCAAGGCGATAAAAATTGGATTGACTTGCAAGATCGCCGTTGCTGCACCCAGCTCAATTGTGGTTACACCCACAAAAAAACAAACTGTCCCAATGAACAAAAAAAATGAACGGAGCATTTGCATTCCGAATGAAGTCGTTTTTAATGACTTCTTATAGAACGCAAATACAATGAACAGAACAAGAATCGATTGCCCCAAGAATCGGATCCATATCAGCTGAAATACTTCATAACTGTCCCCTAAGTATTTAACGGTAGCATCCATTGAAGAAAGGCAGGTTAAGGCCAACATTAAGGCAAGAATACCCCTTGTCGTCACGGGGATGCTTTGCAGGTATTTACTCATACTTTTAGGACGTTTGATTATGCATTAACTTGATCTAACCAAGATTGAGAGCTGACTGACATTCGGTGCTTATTGATTTGTTAATTTTCAAAATACTCATTCTAGTCTAATAAACTTTTATGCTGGACAATTGGATATAAATTTTAGGCATGTTCTTCACACCTTAAGATGCTCAATCATTCATAAATTAGGTTCATTCAATCCGTAATAATGTGCTTCAAAGCGACGATCCTTTGCTAATGAACTCATGGTCTGTCTTGCCACCATCGCACACGGTTGAAAGTGATTAATTCAAGCGTGTTAATTCTTGGTCTAATCCAATATAGGGAAAAAGCCTATGAACGGGTACTAAGTGTTCGGATTATTGCTTTTTAAGGTCTTGACAAGGTATATAGTAGGCTTTTTGGATCGTTGAAGGATAACCATTATTGATTGCCTGAAATAACAAAGCGAGGCTTTGATGCTGCTGACATATAGGCTTTTCTTCAAGTTGAAGGCTAATCGTCGAATCTTCATTTTCTGTCACCTCAAATGGTAAAAACTCACTCAAATCATTAACCACATAAGAATTTTCGAGTGTTTGACCGCGATTTTCACCAGCCATTACTTCTGTTGTGACTATTTCAGGGTTATATAGTACATATAGGATCTTAAGGTCTTTGAGGTAATTACTGTGAATACCTTGGATCCTCAGTGAATTGTTTTCATAATTGAAAGAAATCTGAGGCATGTTGATTGAATCAAGTAATGAACGCGAACTCATGATTGCTCGACGAATTTTTACTTCATCACTTCCAACAAGAAAATATGACCCGTTAACAACCACTTGTGGGGTATAAATTTTTCGGGACCCAATCCCTCTCGCATAATTGACTTGGCGGAGAGTAAATAACTCATGACTAAAAACATCAGTCCAGCCAAGATGGTTCCAATAATCAACATGAAACGCTAACGGCAGAAGAGATTTATCTTCAGACAGCTGAAACAATATAGAGTCCGCAGGGGGGCAAGTGTTGCAACCTTGGGATGTAAACAATTCAATTGGAATTGCCGACCTCCATTCGGCATTGGCACCTAACGAAGAAATCATAAGAGTTAGGCAAACGAATAGGCACTTGTATGGTTTAATGCACATTATATTAAATGGTCTCAAAGTCTGTTGGCGTTATAAGTTTATACTAAGCGTCATACGGTCGTTTGCAAATCAAGTTTCTGGGAAGACCAACAAATCAGCTTACTGATTGGCTAGTTTACGTAGAACATAATGTAACACCCCATTATGATTAATATAATCAACCTCGACCTCAGTATCGATACGACTTTTGAGTTGGATTGTTTTTGTCGTTCCGTCAGGATATTGAATTTGACAATCATTGACCATCCCCGGAACAATATTGTGATCAAGACCTGTAATGGTAAAAGTTTCACTCCCCTTAAGCTGAAGCGATTTGCGGCTGTCCCCTTCTGTAAACTCAAACGGAATGACCCCCATTCCAACAAGGTTTGACCGGTGTATTCTTTCAAAGCTTTCGGCAATCACCGCTTTAATTCCTAACAAGGCAGTTCCTTTGGCGGCCCAGTCCCTTGATGAACCTGTACCATATTGTTTGCCGGCCACAACAACCAGTGGAATATTCTGTTCTTTAAACCCCATTGCGGCATCAAAAATAGACGTCTGATTACCATCAGGTCCAAGAGTATACCCTCCCTCAACATCATCAAGTATTTCGTTCTTAATGCGAATATTGGCGAAAGTTCCTCGCATCATCACTTCGTGGTTGCCTCGACGCGACCCATAGGAATTGAAATTTTGGCGAGTAACTTGTCGCTCTTGAAGGTACTTACCGGCAGGTGAAGTCTCCTTGAAACTCCCCGCTGGTGAAATATGGTCGGTTGTAATCGTATCGCCTAAAAGTACGAGGCATCGCGCATTGTTGATATTATCAATACCCGGTGGTTCAATTGTTATGTTTTCAAAATAGGGAGGATTTTGAACATAAGTTGATGTCGCTGGCCAACCGTAGGTCTGACTCTCATTCGTCGGAACCGATTGCCACTTTTCATCACCCGTAAACACATCAGCATATTTTGATAAAAAGGCATCTTGTGTGACCGTTTCATTGACGAGTTCAGCAATTTCGGCGTTAGATGACCACACATCTTTGAGGTAAACCGGACTACCTTGCTCGTTATGACCAAGCGGTTGGCGTGTAATATCTATACTTAAATCACCCGCAATTGCATATGCGACAACAAGAGGAGGTGAAGCGAGGAAGTTAGCCCGAACATCAGGACTAATTCGCCCCTCAAAATTACGATTGCCCGACAACACGCTTGTGGCAATGATATCATTATTGGCAATGGCTTGAGAAATTTCGGGCTGGAGCGGACCAGAATTACCAATACATGTCGTACAGCCATAGCCAACAAGGTTAAATCCCAAGGCATCCAGATCTTCTTGCAACCCTGCCCTTTCAAGATATTCCGAAACGACTTTGGAACCCGGAGCGAGTGAAGTTTTAACCCACGGTTTGGGTTTGAGACCGAGTTGCTTTGCTTTTCGTGCGACTAATCCTGCACCAATCATAACATATGGGTTAGAGGTGTTGGTGCATGAGGTAATTGATGCAATGACGACCGAGCCATCTTTAATATCATAGTGTTCACCCGCAACTGTGCTAGTTTTGGCCGAGACAGAGGTACCGTTACCACTCCGGTAATCGTTAATGACTTTTTGAAATGCCGGTGCAGCTTGATCAAGTGGAATGTGGTCCTGTGGACGCTTAGGGCCGGAAATCGCAGGGACAATCTCTCCCATGTCCAATTCCAAGGTATCAGTATAGATGGGTGAGTAGTTTTCGTCACGCCATAATCGATTTTCTTTAGCATAAGCCTCGACAAGTTCAATAAGGTCTTGGTCGCGACCCGTCTGCTTGAGATAGCGCAGTGTTTCATTATCAATCGGGAAATAACCACATGTTGCACCATATTCGGGAGCCATATTAGCAATAGTTGCTCGGTCAGCAAGCGGTAAAACATCAAGCCCATCACCATAAAATTCAACAAATTTTCCAACCACTCCTTTTTCTCGAAGCAATTGAACGACTTTAAGTACTAAATCTGTCGCGGTTGTTCCTTCAACCATTTCACCGGTAAGTTTAAAACCCACTACCTCAGGTAAAAGCATTGATAGGGGTTGACCAAGCATCGCGGCTTCGGCCTCTATCCCACCAACGCCCCAACCAAGAACGGCCAAACCATTCACCATGGTGGTGTGGCTGTCTGTTCCGACCAACGTATCGGGGTAAGCGATGCATTGATCATTCTCATCAAGTGCGGACCAGATTGTTTTGCTTAAATACTCTAAATTGACTTGATGGCAAATCCCAGTTCCAGGTGGCACAACTCTAAAATTATCAAATGCTGATTGACCCCACTTAAGAAATTCATACCGCTCAAGATTTCGTTCATATTCTCGGTCAACATTGAGTTGGAAGGCTCTTGGATTACCAAAACTATCAATCATGACCGAATGGTCAATGACAAGGTCAACGGAGGATAAGGGATTGATTTTTTTGGGGTCACCACCGAGTGCCACCAGCCCATCTCTCATTGCTGCCAAGTCAACTATCGCTGGAACACCGGTAAAATCTTGCATCAATACCCGAGCGGGGCGAAGCATGATCTCTGATGGATTTGATCCGCTATTTTGTAACCATTGGCTTATCGACTCAATATCTGAAGCATTAACGGTCGTTTCGTCATGGTTCCTGAGTAAATTTTCGAGAACGACTGCCAGAGAAGCTGGAATACGGTCAAAACTACCGAGGCCCTTTTCTTCAGCTGCACCAATGGAAAAATAGGCATATTCATTTGGTCCAACCTTGAGTTGACGGCGTGTTAGCTTTGAATGCAAGCCAGTTTGGACTTTCATAATCTCTCCCTTGTTGTATTGTTATTCTAATGACCTTTAGGATATGTAAGCACTTCCGACATAGAAGTAGTGTTATCCCTTATAAAATCTATATCAATTCAATAGTTTTAGTTAATCTTTTGGGATTAATTTGGTTAATTTAAGTGTTTTACTAAATTCAAAAACTTACTAATTTTACTTGGCAATTTCAATGACACCCCCAGTCACAACGGATTCCCCTACCCTCATCGTTGATAGTCTAACCTGTGTAAAAGGGTCTTTTGAAGTGTTCAGCAAACTCTCATTCACTCTCTCCCAAGGTGACATGCTCTACGTTATTGGTAAAAACGGGTCCGGAAAAACCACTCTTCTTCAAGCTTTAGCTGGGATTCAAAAACCTTCCAAAGGATCAATATCAATCGATCTTTGCCAAATCTCTTACTTTGGGCATTTAAAAGCCCTTAAGTCCGAATTGACAAGCTATGAGAACCTCTGTTTTTGGTCAGAATTAACCGACAATACAGTAAACTTAGAATTACTTGAACGATTCGGCCTCAATCAATTAATCGATACCCTTGTAAGACATCTATCTGAGGGTCAAAAAAAGAAACTGGCTCTTTGTTGCTCGCTTATCCCAAAACGAAAATATTGGTTATTAGATGAACCCTACAGTTCTCTCGATTCTGAAAGCAAATTGGAATTAGCAAACATTATTTTCCAACATACCCACAATAATGGAATTGCTATTTTGACTTCACATGCATCTGAACTCAATGAAGCCACTTCAGTACTTAACATGGAGGACTATACTTCCCACTACCAGCATATGCCATCATGAAAACAATTCTCAAAAGAGATCTGAGAATTCTATTCAAAACAGGTGCGGGGTTTTGGCTCCCAATTATATTTTTTGTTTTTGTCGTTTTCTTGATCCCACTTGGGATTGGACCTGACCGTATTGTTCACAACCAAGTCGCTCCTTCTGCTTTGTGGATTGGTTGCGTATTTTCTCTACTTTTGAACTTGGATCGACTTTTCTTACCAGATTACACGGATGGAACAATTGAAAAATTAATCGCAATGCAAATACCCATTGAAGAGTATGTCATTGCCAAGATGATACTTTTAGTATTGATTTCAGGGATACCGATTGCTATGGTTTCACCGCTACTCGGTGTGTTGTTGAACTTGCCTCTGACTCATGGCTTATATGCATCACTGACCCTCATAATTGGTTCTCTGGCACTTGCCGCAATCGGCACCTTTGGGAGTGCCCTCGTATTAAATTCAAACCGAGGACACTTATTGCAAACAACAACAGTTTTGCCTTTTTGTATTCCCGTTATTATCTTTGGAACTTCAGCAATTAAAAACTATGTATCATTACAAATCATTGCGGCCGAATTATTCATCTTGATGGGCATTTCGCTTTTATCTGTGGCAATCTTCCCGTTCATCACGGCGTATGTCCTCAAAATTAATGTGCAGCAATAGACCTATATATTTGACCTCTTGGACACCTATAAATGACATCAAAAATTTGGTATTTTGGTAATCCATACCGATTTAGTTTTCTTGTGAAATGGACAACACCTGTCTTAGCTGTCTTGACCTTTATTTCAATTACGATTGGTCTCATTTGGGGATTTTTCTTCACTTCTGATGAGAATGTTCAAGGCAGTACTGTGAAAATCATTTTTTTGCATGTTCCCAGTGCCTTGATGGCAATCAACTGTTGGCTTTTGATGTTGGTTTCTTCTTTAATCTGGCTGTTCCGACGACATCATGTTTCAATTTTGCTTGCGAAATCAGCGGCAGCAGTGGGACTGGCAATGACAATAATGACGATTGTGACCGGGGCATTATGGGGACAACCGATCTGGGGAACATTTTGGGCATGGGATCCAAGACTAACATCCTTTTTTATTCTGTTCCTCCATTATATAACCTACATAATGGTGTGGATGTTTCTAACAAACAAGGAATTAGCGGCCGATATAACCTCAATCTTGTGTTTGGTGGGCACTGTATTCGCTCTTTTATCCCGCTATGCTGTGTTTATTTGGGCAGAAGGAATTCATCAAGGAGCAACTTTGTCCCTTGACCAAGAAACCAATATTCATAATGAATATTATTTTCCTTTACTTATTTGTATGTTCGGCTTCCTGACACTTTTTATTTTTTTAATACTGATTCGGACCCAAACTGAAATTATGAAAAACAAAATTCAGCTTCTTATGATGCGGAGGTAGGGAATGCCTGAACTCGGACAATACGCTGTTTATATCATTTCAGCATATGCGTGCTGCTTTTTAATTCTACTTGTTCTCATAGTCCACTCCCTTCATCGTTATTTTTCTACCAAGCAAAAATTAGCTTCCATCAATCAACCTGACGATGAACCGTAACTATTTACTCCTCCTCATACCGTTTTTATTTGTCATCGGGTTGGGCTTAATTTTTTTGGCCGGGATTATTGGAAAAAAAGAAGGTTTACCCTCACAATTAATTGGCAAACAAGCCCCTTCAATTGAACTTGAGTCTCTTGCCGGAATGGAACTGCCTCTGCGGGATGATCTGCTAAAACCAGAGGTCAAAATGGTTAATTTCTGGGCTAGTTGGTGTGTTCCATGTCGAGCTGAACATCCCAATTTAGAGGTTCTTAACAGTATGGGTATTCCAATCTATGGAATAAATTATAAGGATAATGAGGCAAATGCACTTGCCTTCATTGAAGAATTGGGAAACCCATTTAAGAAAATTGGTCGTGATCCCAAGGGAAGGTTGGGAATTGACTGGGGAGTCTATGGTATACCTGAGACATTTATTATTGACAAAAACGGTGCTGTTGTATATCGGCTTGCCGGACCGATTACCCAAAGAACAATGACAAATGAAATTATTCCAGCAATTAATAGTCTAAGCATTGACAACTGATACAATCACAATTCGCCAGCCCGATGATTGGCATTTGCATTTGCGTGATGGGCAGCTGACAAAGCTTGTCCTTTCATATTCCGCGGAAAAATTCGGACGGGCATTAATTATGCCTAATCTGACTCCTCCAGTGGAAACTCCAAACCAGGCAATTGCCTATAAAAAAAGGATCTTAAGTCATCTCCCAACTGGGAGTCGATTCCAACCCTTAATGACCCTTTTTCTTACTGAAAAAACACGACCAGAGGATGTCAGAGAGGGGATCTTAAACCAAGCCATTACTGCTGTTAAACTATACCCATCAGGAGCAACTACGAATTCATTGGAGGGCGTCAAAGACTGTCATAGTATCGACAAAGTTCTTGAAGTCCTTTGTGAATTCGGCATCCCGCTATGTGTGCATGGTGAAGTCAGCGACCCACAAGTCGATATTTTTGACCGCGAAGCGGTTTTTATTGACAAGGTCCTCATTCCAATACGGCAAAGATTTCCTCAGTTAAAAATAGTCATTGAACACATCACAACTCAACAAGCAGTTGAATATATCCAATCTGAAGGACCTTGTACCGCGGCCACAATTACCGTTCATCATTTATTCATAAATCGTAATCATATGTTTAAAGGAGGAATAAGACCTCATTACTATTGTTTGCCTGTTGCCAAACGGGAGGAACATCAACTGAGTTTGTTAAAGGCAATACAATCACTGAATCCGAAGTTTTTCTTGGGAACAGATAGTGCTCCACACACCAAAGAAACCAAAGAGTCTGCCTGTGGGTGTGCGGGTATGTTTACAGCACCGATTGCTCTTGAAGCCATTACCCAAATTTTTGATAACTTACAAATTCTTGACCAATTAGAAAACTTCACCTCAGTCAATGGTTCACAGTTTTACGGTTTACCTCTGAATGAAGGGAAAGTAACATTATCGAAATCAAAAACACCTGTAAAATTCTTGAATTCGGTTGTTCTTGATCACTTGGAAGTGATGATATTTAATCCAGAAGTTCCCATTAATTGGAAAGTTGAGTCAATTCAAAATGAATGAGCATTCTCCCCACCCCGAATTTGCTGTACAAGCAGCCGAAATACTTCTTGAAATTAAAGCTATTAATTTCAATTTGCAAAATCCTTTCACTTTAACCTCCGGTCTACTATCCCCAGTTTATGTCGATTGTCGCAGGATTATTTCCTTTCCCCGAGCACGCAAGGCAATCATCCGAATGATGGTAGACCTGATCAATTCCCGGCAGGGATTTGAAGCTTTTCATAATATTGCAGGGGGGGAGTCCGCAGGAATTCCTTTTGGGGCACTTGTGGCCCATGAAATGAGTCTTCCAATGACTTACATTCGGAAAAAACCCAAAGGACATGGCCGCAAATCGCGAATTGAAGGAATTATCAACAAAGGTGACCGTGTGCTTCTTGTAGAAGACTTGGCGACTGACGGTGGTTCAAAAATTAACTTTGTTAATGCTATTCGTGAAGCCGGTGGAATTTGTGAAGACACCATCGTTGTTTTTTACTATGGAATAACTACTAACTCCGTCAATGCCCTGGAGGCCAACTCCATCAAACTCCACTACTTAACGAATTGGGAGGCCGTGATGCAATCACCCCGGATTAATTCATTGCTGACCTCAGAAGAACTCTCCTCAGTGCGAGAGTTTCTCATCAACCCTAAAGATTGGCAAAAAAATTTATCAAATTCCGCGTGAATAATTTTCGTATTCCACAACTGAATCATAAATTGAATCAGCGCGAAAATTAAAGCCAATTGCCTTGCGATAATCATGCACTCATTCGCTATATTTGTAGGCGTTACTGTAAGTTAAACGCTGAATTCCAATGCCATTCCGCTCAAATTTTTACAATCTAATGGTTATGAATTTTTGGAACAATTCTTAGAAAAAAATAGGCAAAAATTAGAAATAATGGCATTCCTGAATGCGTACCAGTTCAAAAAACTAAAATGTCTAGATTGTTGAATATCAATCGCTAAAATTTATCAAGATAATTTTTCTTGAAATCTGCATTATCAATATATGCCAGTATTATTCTAATCCACACCTAAATGTTGTATGGTTAATTAACATTTATTCCCCAATCTTTACACTCTAATAATTATTTTTTCCAGTGTTATCTTAAATCCCAACTTAATTTACAGTAAAGGCATTCTCATGAACCAAGTCGAAATGACAAAACAAGATACCACAGTCAATTCCCAATCAATTCCAACTCATACGCCACCCAACAATCCTCAATTGGAACTTTCTCTACTCACGGCCTTATTGTACGACAACAATAGCTATACTGAAGTTTCAAAAATTCTCAATGGTGAGCATTTCTACGTTCCAGTCAATCGCTTAGTCTTTGAGAAAATCGAGTCCATCATCAAGCAACAGCGTTTTGCGTCACCCAATACTCTCCTACCCTACATTGAAAATGAACCTTTGTTTAAAGAGCAAGGAGGAACCGACTACATTCAAGGGCTGATTCATAACCCTCTAACACCTATTTTAACGACTAGGGCAGTTGAGTTTGCTAAAGAAATTCGTGACTTGTCAATTCGACGACAATTGATTGGGGTAGGTACTGAGCTCTCGCAAAAAGCCATGAATTGGGATACTGACGAGCAGCCAAAGAAAATCATTGATGCCACTGAAGCCAAGCTTTACAATTTACGTAAATACGGCACCGATAATGCCGAGTTTCAAACCTTTGTCAAAACAATTACCCAATCAATCCGACGAGCTAAAATTGCTTCAGAAACAGACAATGCGATTTCAGGTTACTCCACGGGTTTGATTGACCTTGATAATACACTTGGTGGGTTGCACCCAAGCGATCTTGTTATCATTGCCGGACGCCCAGGTATGGGTAAAACAGCTCTCGCTACAAATATTGCTCATTCGGTAGCCAAAAACTACACTAACCCAAGTACAAGGTTACCTTCCGACCCTCTCGGTGGTAAAGTTGCAATTTTCTCACTTGAGATGTCCGCTGAGCAAATTGGTACCCGTCTATTGGCTGAAACAGCAGAAATTCCAGCGAATAAGATTCGTCTTAATCAAATAGACCAAGAGCAATTTGCAAAGTATTCCGAAGCCGCAATTAAGATGGCTAGATTGCCCATTTACATTGATGACACTCCCGGTTTGAATATTGCCGATATTACCTTGCGAGCGGGTCGATTGCACCGAAACGTTGAACTCAACTTAATTGTAGTTGACTATATTCAGTTGGTTCGTGGACTAGGTACTAATAAAAATAGAACTTATGAAATCGCCGAAATCACAGGCGGGCTCAAAAATTTAGCGAAAGAACTTGATGTCCCCGTTATTGGTGTCTCACAATTATCCCGTTCAATTGAATCCCGCGAAGACCAACGCCCTCAACTCAGTGATTTACGGGATTCAGGATCTATAGAACAGGATGCCGATTTAGTCATATTTGTGTATCGCCAAGAATACTACCTCAATCGTCAACAACCCGCCGATCCGAATGATGACAAAGCCATGGAATCTTGGAAGGACAAGATGGAAGCGGCTCGAGGTAAAGCCAACTTGATTATTGATAAAAATCGTCATGGTCCACTCAAATCTTTAAATGTCTCCTTCATGGGTAAGTTCACAAAATTTGGAAATCTTGCTGATTCCACATTGGCTGGTGATAACGAAGTTCAAATATAGAGGCCCTTGATAATCAGGAAATCATATTATCATTAAGTCAACTTAACTGGGTTTAAAAGCAAAATTTTACCTTTATGGTGAACATAGAATAAATTAATCAGCTGAATTCTATCAAGGAAACAGTATGGCTTCTCCCATTCTAGAAATAAACCTTAGTGCGATTGCACGTAATTGGTCAACCTTAAATCAGCTTTCCAAAACAGAAGTAGAAACATCGGCAGTGGTTAAAGCCGATGGGTACGGTCTCGGTGCTACACATGTGGTTAATACTTTACTCAAAGTAGGGATTACAAAATTTTTTGTTGCAACAGCGGAGGAAGGAGCTGTACTCAGACAATCGGTACAGGGGAATTATGATATATTCATTCTCTCGGGCTATATGCAAGGTGACAAGGACTTAGTTCGAAATTACAATCTTTTCCCAATCATCCTATCCAAAGATCAATTTGAAAGAATGGTTAATGATTTTGATAAATTGCCATTTGCTCTTCAAATCAACACTGGAATGAACCGTTTAGGCATGGAGAAAAAGCATTTTCTAGAACTCCATGAGAAAATATTTGAGCGAAAACCGCTCATTGTAATGAGTCATTTGAG
The DNA here is from genome assembly GCA_002239085.1 of Rhodobacteraceae bacterium bin131. Lineage (GTDB taxonomy): Bacteria > Pseudomonadota > Alphaproteobacteria > Rhodobacterales > Rhodobacteraceae > MPNP01. The sequence continues at coordinate 31,466 of MPNP01000013.1, forward strand.
TAGTGCTGAAAACCCGCATAGTTCAGCCAATTCCGAACAACTTACTCTTTTCAGAGAACTCACAAGTGGGATTAATTGTCAGTTATCTCTTGCCGCGAGTGGTGGAATTCTATTGGGTTCAGATTACCATTTTGATTTGTGTCGTCCAGGAATTGGACTTTACGGAGGGATTAATTATAGTGGCATAAAATCTGTCATAAACGTGAAAGTTCCCGTTATTCAGGTTCAGGATGTATCTTCGGGACACGGGGTCGGTTATGACTTGACCTGGGTGGCCGACAAACCCACAAGGGTGGCAACGATAGCGGCCGGTTATGCAGACGGATTAATTCGTTCGCTCTCCAACAATTCTTTTGTCTTTGCTAATACTACTCCGTGCCCAGTTATTGGACGTATCTCAATGGATTTGATCACTGTTGATGTATCAAAACTGGCCGACATACCTGACTATTTCGACATTCTTAGTCATGAGCAATCCGTATTTGATTTAGCTCACCAAGCTGGGACGATTTCCCATGAGATTTTAGTGGCTTTAGGATCCCGTTATAAGCGAACTTATCTCAACTAACTCATACAACTCCAATTTGAATTGGAGAGGTTTAACGAATATAATTCGGCAATCTGTGGAGCTTTCGTTGAATTAAATGAAAAATTGATTAATGCTATACTTTCTACGGATTAAGTTAAAGGGTGAATGGCAAGGAGGTTCGTCTAATGCGGGAATGTAAGGTTGATGAGAAAACTCTTGGACGTTGGGTCGAGCGGGCGAAAAGTGAAATTTGGTTCATATCTCCTGCGATTACAGAACCACTTGCTCGGAACATTATTGAAGCTGATAAACGAACAGGTGAAAACAGTCGTGTCCTAATAACATTAGATGATGCGATGGACCGCCATGGATACGGCGAAACCAAGGGAGCCCGTTTGCTGATGAATGAAGGTAAAAATATCAAACACGCTGAAGGAATACTAATTTCGGCATTGGTAATAAAACATGACATCTGTGTCGTTTGGACCCCTATTGCCGAACGAGTTGACTCTATTGACCGCGTAACCTTTAATGGATTCCTTTTTGAGCAAGACGAGGAAATGGAGGAGTTTCAATATAGGATTCAACAAATAATGCAAATGAGTCCATCACAGTCCGATGAAAACCACTCATATAATAGCGAAATATCTAAGGAACATTATTATCCACAGTTTGATTCCTCCTATGATCACCCTATGGAAAACAACAAAAAATTAAAGGTTGTTGATGTGACTGAAGAAGCAATTGAAGAAGTTGAAAAGAACTTGGTTGAACATCCCCCGCGAAATTACAAGGAAGAAAAAGAATTAGAGGTGTATAGTTCTTATCTTGGATTCATTGAAATTCAACTGACTGGCTCAAGCTTGGCTAAGTCAACAACTCTTTCAATACCGAAAGAGCTAACTGAAATCGGTTTGAATAAAGATTTAAGAAGACTGTTATCCGAGAGAATGCAAATAGATCTCAGTGACAGCGTTGATTTAGGTGTTAAAAAAGTCAACAAGCTTGTAGAAGCATTCAGAGAAATCTTTACAAAGCAAATGAAGAAACCTTTAGGTCGAATTTATCTGAAAAAAGATTGGGAAATCATGAAAAGAAAAAGTAATGAAATCAATAAACTCATTGAAGAGGTTAATAAAGATATTCTCAATAAAATAGAGGATGCTGTAAATCAACAAATAGAGGATGCTGCTGAAAAATGGTTTGAATCAAGGTATTCAACAACAAGTAATAAATCAACTTACTTGACGAAAGATCAGATTATAGAACTTTTGAAAAACCAATGGGTAAATCATATTCGTCCTAAAAAAGTGAAGCTTGATTTATTCCCAAAAGACCTAACTTGGGAAACATTAAATGACGAAGAGGTTAAAAAAACAATTGAGGAGGAATTTCCAGACATCCGTGATACAGGACTGTATAAGACAAGGATAGCACATTCTTGACCTCACACTTAGAATCCTGAATTTAATTTTCGCAATCTTAAGTTATACCATTCGGTTGAATTAACCTATTCACTAAACCAATTTAATATTCACCATTTTGGAACGATTAAGTAGGAACTATAATTTGCTAGTATCACGCCTTCATTCAATTGATGGATAATGGCGAGATACTAGGAAGAAATACTGCTCGCAATTAATTGGTGTTGAATGTTGACAGAATGACAGAGAATAATGCAAACAAACTACATCATTTCAATGGTTTTGTGATACTAGAACAGTCTATTTTAAAATGATTTTGCTTGTAGGAATATTGTTTAACCAATGGCGGCATGATCATTCACCAATTAATCAATAGTCTCTTCATTCCATTGAATGTAAAAACCACTAAATTTATTTTCAGTTATCATTAAGGGATGTTTTTTCCTTCAAATCCAGTTCCTAGTCCTTTTGTCTAATAGTCCAACAAATCACAAGGAAATACATCATTGTTAATCAGACAATAATATTCAAACCACTCAACGTGATTGGGCGTGGTTTAATTGATTTTTGTCAAAATATTGGGAAATTCTTCCTTTTCGCCCTCGGTTCGATTATTACCATATTTCGGCCTCCCTTCCACTTTCGTGAGTTTATTCAAGCACTCATTACAATTGGACTTCTTAGTCTTCCAGTAATCGGTTTAACGGCATTATTTACTGGTGCGGCACTTGCCCTTCAAATTTTTTCTGGAGGCTCAAGGTTTAATTCGGAATCAGCAGTACCAGCAATAGTCGCTATTGGCATGGTTCGTGAACTCGGACCTGTCTTGTGTGGACTTATGATTGCCGGGAGAGTCGGCTCTGCTATTGCCTCAGAAATTGCTACCATGAAAGTCACTGACCAAATTGATGCTTTGATTACTTTATCAACTGACCCACGGCAATTGCTTGTCGCCCCAAAAATCTTAGCGACCATAATTGCCCTACCATTTTTGACAGCAGTAGGAGATATCTTAGGAATTTTCGGCGGGTATTTAGTTGGTATTACACGACTTGGTTTTAGCTCGCAACTCTATTTAACTCAGTCAATTGAGTTTCTCAATTCCGTCGATGTGATATCAGGCTTGGTCAAAGGTTCTGTTTTCGGCTTTATTGTTGCAATAGTAGGATGTTATATGGGTTTTCAATCAGACCGAGGGGCTAAAGGAGTCGGACGAGCAACAACTCAATCTGTCGCATTATCCTCAATCTTGATCATTGCCGTAAACTTTATTCTGACTAAAATGTTTTTTTAAGAATATGTGCAGTTATCAGGTTTTTTGAATGTATCAAGTATAATCTATGACTGAACAACACACCAAAATTGAGCTTAAGGAAGTTGTTAAGTCATTCAGCAATAATGATGTCCTCAAAGGAGTCAATGTTTCATTCAAAGAAGGAGAAGCCGCAGCAATAATCGGTGAGTCTGGTTCTGGCAAATCAGTCATGTTGAGAATCATTTTGGGGTTGCTCAAACAGGATAAGGGAACAGTATTATTTGACGGCGAAAGCATCTCAATTGTTCGACATAAATTCCTTGATAAGGTTGGAATGCTATTCCAAGGAGGAGCATTATTTGATTCTCTTCCTGTTTGGAAAAATGTGGCATTTAAACTACTAAGAGGTCCACACAAACTTTCTTCAAAAGAAGCTCTAATAGTTGCCGAAAATAAACTTGAACGCGTTGGGCTAGGAATTGAAACGGCCAAACTTTTTCCTGCTGAATTATCCGGAGGGATGATGAAAAGAGTGGGATTGGCAAGGGCAATAGCCCACGAACCCAGCTATCTCCTTTTTGATGAACCCACGACAGGATTAGATCCAATTAAAGCAGCCAATATCAGTCAACTCATCAAAGAGATTGTTGACGAACAAATGGCGACGGCTCTGGTGATTACCCATGATTTATCGTGTGTCAAAACAATTGCCGATACAATCCATTTTTTACATGAGGGAACCATCACTTGGTCTGGCACTCACGATGAGATGAAAAAGGTTGATAACGGTATGCTGTTTCAGTTTGTAAACGGTCTACCATCAAAAATTAATGACCCCACATAGTATTTGGCAAATCATAAATCGTGGGATATTATAGAGGCGTCTCTAAAATATGAAGGAACCAAAACAGTTACTCAGCCATAAATTGATTTTGAAATAATAAAGTCAAAGCAACTCATGTCTAATTTAAATTATTTTGATATCGCCGTTATTGTCATAATTCTTATGTCAAGCGGGCTTGCTTACTTTCGTGGTGTAGTCCGCGAAGCCATGGCCATTTTGGGATGGGTGATTGCAGGTATTGGAGCTTATTTTTCTGCTCCAGGGGTTTACCCAATCCTTGATAATATTCCGCTTCTGAGTAATATAGTACAAAGCAGCTGTGAACTCGGAGTTCTCATCTCCTTTGTTATTTCCCTAGTGATCCTCCTGTTAATCATGTCATTCGTTACCGCAGTGCTATCTCGAATCGCAAAATTACCAGTCATCAATAACTTTGACCAAGTTATTGGCCTTTTGTTTGGAGCCGCTCGCGGGGGAATTATTGTAACCATTGTCGTGATTGCCATTGAGACTTTATTTCCGAATGGACCCATCCTTGACGAGGTTACCAGTTCTTCTTCGTCACAACTTTTTGCAGGAGTAAAGGATATGATAGTCGGATTGACGCCTCAATCCACTCCCCGGTGGCTGTTGGAAAGCTATCAGAACTTGATGGTTACGTGCCAAGCTGAAATTTAATCATTCCCAAAATAGAAATCCTGAACTGCGGACAATCAGGTACTCAGTCCGCCTAATTGATACATGACCGAATCCAAAATCATATTTATAACGGGAGCTTCTCGAGGTCTTGGCCGAGCATGTGCTGAGTTATTGGTCAACGCGGGACACCATGTTATTGCCCTCGGCAGGACTGTAGGGGCTTTAGAGGAATTAAGTGATGGCCTCAAGGCACAAAAAGGTTCAGTTTCCTTGGCAATCGTTGATATCACTCATGATGAATCTATCAAAGCGACTTGCCACAATGTTCACCAGCGTTTTGGGTTGGTCGACTTATGGATTCATACCGCAATCCATGCTGCACCACTGACCCCGACACACCAAATTGATGCCGACCAATTAAAACAAGCAATAGCTGTTAATCTGCTCGCAACAAAGTCCCTCATCACCAATATCAACCCCTTGCTTCAAAGGGAAAGTCAAGCTGTCTTTTTTAGCGATGCTCGCATGGGAAATAAATTTAATGGAGTCTATGGCGCATCAAAGCAAGCACAGATTTCACTGGTTCAAAGTTGGGCACATGAAACGGCCCGTATTGGACCGCGAGTCGTAATTCATCAACCCCAGCGCATGGCGACCAAAACAACCCGAACGTTCACCCCTGGAATTAAGGAATCTGACCTTTCAAGCCCGCGCACTGAAGCTCAATCCCTACTCCAAAAATTGGGAATGTATTCTAATCGGGAGTGAATTTGATTGCTGTGTGGAATTAATTTATTCTTCGTCCCCATCCAGTTACTTTGATCGAACAATCAAACGAATCGGTGTTCCCTGAAACCCATAATGGTTTCTTAATTCATTCACCATATAACGGCGATAACTCGCCGGCAAGGATTCGGGGTGATTACATTTGACCAAGAAACTCGGCGGCCGCGTGTTAATCTGTGAAATGTACCGCAATTTAATCCGCCTTCCTCTTATCGCAGGGGGAAGGTGTTGAGCAATGACCATTTCAAGCCAACGATTCAACTCAGAGGTTTCAATACGCTTATTCCAAACCTGATAAAGGTCACTGATGGCTTTATGTAGGGTTTTTATTCCGCGCTGTTCAAGGACTGATATTGTCACAATAGGAAGACCCTTGAGTTGCGGGAGTGATTTATCAAAAAGGCGTTTCATTTCCTTTAAGGTTAAGGCTTTATCTTCAATTAAATCCCATTTATTGGCTACCAACAGGACTCCCCTACCCTCTCGTTCGGCAAGGTCAGCAATACGCAAATCTTGTGATTCCAAGGGAGCTGTTGCATCAAACAGAACGATCACAATTTCAGAGAAGCGTATTGCTCGCAACCCTTCAGCTACTGCCCCTTTCTCCAATTTATCAATTACTTTTGATTTCTTGCGCATTCCTGCTGTATCGTAGAGGAGTAAATTTGTCCCAAACCAAGTACAGGAAATTGTAATGGCATCGCGCGTAATTCCCGGAGTTGCTCCGGTAAGCACCCGCTCATGACCAAAGATTAAATTGATCAGGGAAGATTTCCCGGCATTGGGCCGCCCCACAACAGCAATTTTCAAAGCCTTTTTCGGCTCTTTCTCATCAACGAGAGATGCCGTGCGGTCACGTTCTAATATTCCTTCCTTAAACGGGCCTTGAGGCGATGCTTCGCTGAGCCTTGAGTAGAGTTTATGGATGTTGCTTTGAAGTTCATCTAAACCCAGACCGTGCTCAGCTGAAATATAATGAGGCTCCCCCCAACCAAAACGCTCAATCTCTCCGGGTAGGTCTTTATGGATTTTGCTTTCGCTCTTATTGGCAATAATAATAACGGGTTTGTTTTGTTTTCTGACATGTTGTGCGATCTCAAATTCGGTTGGGATGACGCCCTCTTTGGCATCAATGACAAACAAAAAGGCGTCTGATTGTTTCAGTGCACTCTCAACCATTTTCTGGATGTCCTGATTCAGTTCGCCGCTTGGCTGTGTATCAATCCCAGCGGTATCAACAACCACGAAATTTGAATTGGGTTCTCGCGGTGAACCGACTTGATAGTCTCGTGTTACACCGGGCTGGTTATTGACAATCGCTTGCTTCCGACCAACGAGACGATTGAATAAGGTGGACTTCCCGACATTAGGACGGCCAACAATCGAAAAGCGAATGGGCATATTACCAAGAGGAAATGACCTGATTAACCGAAGGCAAATAATGTTCCGTCAGTGCTTATTATGTATAAAACATTATTGACGATTATTGGAGGAGTTGCTGCACCATTCGGAATTGGAATCCTTTTCACGAGTTCTGCTGTAACAGGGTCGAAAAAGCGAATTAGCCCATCACCTGAGGCAACAATGATTTGCCCATTAGCCATAAGCGGTCCAAAATTTGAGTATACTGCTTTGCGTCTTCGTGGCCTATCATCTTTGTAGTTAGGTAGTCCAACCGACCAGATTTGATTGCCGCTATCAGCATCTATTCGGATCAGTTCTGAAGTATCGGAAATCAAAAATACAGAGTTATCAATTTTTAAGACTGAACCAAAAGATCCCTCCGGTACGGACCAAATTTTACTTCCCGTGGCTAAATCAAAAGCAACGGTCGAACCACTCTGGTTGGATATATAAACACGGTTATCAACAACAACGGGTGAAGCCGTAATGCCAGTCAGAACTGAAATGGGGCCTCTCCCACGACTTCCCCCGACAAAATCTCGCCAAATAACCGTTCCAGTATTTAATTCAGCACTGATTATTTCACCTGAAGGATACCCCAAAATAACTGAATCAGATGTAATTGCTGGACCACCATTGCCAGATACAGTTGCTAATCCTTCAATACTCAAGACACTCCAGTCAAGCTTTCCAGTTTCAATATTGACCGCCCAAGATTTATTGTCTTTGGTAACGAGATACACCCTTCCATTAGCTATAGTCGGAGCTGATGTTGCCGGTGCACTAAATTCTTGAACCCAAATATCACGGCCAGTACTTGGGTCAATGGCATAGAGTTCTCCAAAACTCGTTGAAGCAATTAGCAGCCCTTCGCCAAATGCCAGTCCTCCACCAGAAACTTCATTCGGGTCGTTGCCGGGATAGGTTAAATTCCGTTCCCAAAGGAACGAACCACTCAGGGAAAAGGCCCGTACAAGATGAGCGGCATCCATAGTGAAAATACGTCCTCCAGCACTAATAGGTTCCGTGGAAATTCTTGCTGTAGCCGAATTACCCGTACCGATAGATGCTTGCCAAAGTAATTGCAAGTTTGTTTGTAATCTTAAATTTCCAGGATTGTGTTGACGATTTCCAGTAACATGCAACCAATTGCCTTGAGTACGAGGAATTGGAATATTGATGGGAACATTACGGCTAATATTGAGAGTGTTTTCGTAATTACCGACTGTATTACCCTCTAAGTCCGAAACAACTCCGATACTATTTTTTAGAGGGATATCGATATCGATTCTTTCACCTGGGAGAGTACTTTCGTTAGTACAACCGACCAGTAAACCACATAAAATCAGTACGCCAATACCATCCTTCATTCAGAAACTCCAATTCACATGAAAATGCTTTGCCATTAACCAAATCAATTTTGTATTAGAAGCTTTCACTTTCACCAATCGAAAGCAAAAATTGTTGGATACGAAATTTCTGATTTTCAGATGTTTCAGCATAATTATACAATTCTTTAAGACTATCAATCGCTTCCTGTTGGCGGTCATATTGTGCTTGGGTTTCCCCAAGACTGTAATCAAAATAACTTTTAGTTTCCCTGATTATCGGTGTAAATGGCGAACCGGCCACGATCAGACCATTCAAGTCACTAACAATTTTCTCAGAGGGTTCTATGTTTCCTTCTAAAACGAGGGTTTTGAACAGTGCGAGATCCTTATAATGTTGATCAGCCCCATTAATCAAGCTGACTTCTTTGAGAGTCGTGATCGCTTGTTCAGGATTGTTATCACGAGAATATTGAGCCGCAATTTGCAGTTTTACTAACGCTTTGACGTTGGGGTTATCAATGGTGATGGAATCCAGAGCGGCAATCGCTTCAGTAGGCTCTTCACTTTCTAGGGCTTGCGTTATTTGATCACCAATTGCCTTGGCCTTGGTTACTTTAACATAGGATGAATATTCTCGGTAAGCGGAATAGCCCAGCATAATTAAACCAAGAACGACAACAACCCACGCCCATTTCTTAAATTGTTTGAACAATCGGTCACTTCGAACCTCACTCGATACTTCTGCAATGAACGATTCCGAATTAGTCAAGTCAAACTCCTTTTTTCACTAGTTATTTGATTTATAAATAGAAAGCGATTTATTAATTTAAACTGCCAAAAACGAATCGACTTTCACCAATTTAAGTCAATCAATTATCAGCAAAGAGGAAATTGAAATAATTAATCTTGAAAACACTATTGACAGTGATATTTCAAGTCAGTTGGATATAATTTCAATTAAGTTCAATGATTTTTGAATACTAAACCCGCCTAACTTTGTAGAATATCCACCGTACTAGACTATTTGGATTGGTTGTTTCCACTTCTTTTAATAAGTCAAAGCAGCACGTTATTGTTTGCAGGTGATGATTTTGTCAAAAAAAATTCTCTCGCGGCTTGGCCCCTTGGTTATTGCCCTAGCATTCGCGGGCTTTCTCTATTTATTTGTCGTTGATCGCGATACTCTTAAAGTGTTGGTCAATAATGCAACTCCGACGGCGCAACAACCCAACAACCAAACTGCTGAAGTAGCTGTAGATCAACCTCCAGAGAGACCAAGCCAACCTCCTTCACAAACAGACACCCCAACTAATGTTGTTGTCATCCCAGTTAAGGAAGGTGAAGTCGAAATCTCAACAACCTTTGCTGGAACTTCACGCGCGGCACGGTCAGTTGATGTTCGTTCACAGACTTCCGGTTTGGTTATTTCAGAACCTACTCGGAAAGGAGCACAAGTTGCCGCAGGTGAAATTCTGTGTCAACTTGATCCAGGCACTCGGGAAGTGACCCTTCAAGATGCTCTGATTAGACTTGAATCGGCTGAACTCAATGCCGAAAATGCGGAACAATTGGCAGCCAATGGATATGGCACCGAAACAGAACGAATTGCGACCCAATCAATTCTTCAATCCGCACTCGCAGCCGTTGAAGCGGCCCAAAAAGAAATTGAGCGTTTGACCATAACCGCTCCCTTTGATGGTCTCATGGAATCAGATGCCGCAGAATATGGCTCACTCCTCCAGCCGGGTTCCTTATGTGCAACAATTATCCAAATTAATCCCGTCAAGGTTGTTGGCTATGTCTCGCAAATGGAAGTTGGAAACTTGCAAGTTGGTGATACTGCCAAGGTTAATTTTATTTCAGGATTGCAAAGGACAGGTGACTTGACGTTTATTTCACGCCAAGCCGACAATCAAACGAAGACTTTTGAAGTTGAAATCACAGTTCTCAATGACGATTATCTCATTAGCGATGGGTTTTCAGCTGAGGTTACTGTTATTGCCGGGACTAATCGTGCCCATTTTATCCCGCAATCGTCATTCACACTGAATGATGCGGGAGAACTTGGTGTACGAGTTGTTGAAGAAAACATCGTAAATTTTTATCCGATTGAATTGATTAAAGATACCTTGAGTGGGGCATGGGTGAGTGGATTGCCTCAGACCGTTGATCTCATTATCGTTGGTCAAGAATTCGTTATTGAGGGCAATGAAGTACAAAAAACCTATCAAGAGGAAGTGTTATGAAGGGAATCGTTGATTGGTCAGCTCGTCATCCGAGCATGATTATCACCATGGTTATCCTTGTGTTTTCCATGGGGGTTTTATCCTACATTAATCTTCCCAAGGAAGGTGCCCCTGATATCGTCATACCGAATTATTTCATTTCGGTAAGTTTTCCAGGCATTTCTGCTGAAGACAGCGAAAATCTTCTTGTTAAGCCACTTGAGGACGAATTACAAGATGTTGACGGTCTCAAAAGCATCACGGCAACGGCAGCTGAAAGTTATGCCGGGGTCAATCTTGAGTTTGATTTTGGTCTTGATAGCGCACAGGTTATGGCGGACATAAGGGAAAGAGTTGACCGTGCCAAAGCTAAATTCCCGCCGGGGTATAACGAACCGACTGTCAACACAATCAGTTTTTCAAGATTCCCAGTTCTGATTATAACCCTCTCGGGACAGATTCCTGAGCGCACCCTTCAAACAATTGCACAGGATTTAAAAGAATTATTAGAGAGTTTGCCCCCCATTTCCGAAATCGGAATTTCGGGAAATCGAAGTGCTATGGTGGAAGTCATTATTGACCCATTCATGCTTGAAGTCTTCAATATCACTGCCAACGACCTCAATTCCGTTCTTTCACGCAATAACCTTCTTGTTGCTGCCGGTTCTGTTACCACTGAAACGAGTTCCTTTTCTGTTAAAATCCCTTCGTCCTTCCAAGACCTCAATGATATTGAACAACTTGTAATTAAATCGTCTGGTGACCGCAATGTTTTTCTAAGTGATATTGCCGATGTCCGATTGACATTTGAAGATCGAGAAGGCTTTGCGAGACACAATGGCGAGCCGACACTCGCACTCCAAGTCATCAAAAAAAATGATACAAACCAAATTGAAACAGTTGAGCTCGTTCGCCAACGGGCTACGGAGTTTATACAGGGATTATCGCCTGAACTGCAGAATACTGTTTCATTGGACTTTATTCAAGATGAAGGAGTCAGCGTCAAAGCGATGATTAACCGGTTAGAAAGTGCTGTTCTAACAGCAGTCTGCGTGGTTATGATTATTATCTTGGGAACTTTAGGTTTCAAGTCAGCAATTCTTGTTGGATTTGCGATCCCAACTTCGTTTTTAATTTGTAGCATTTTTCTCTCTATACTCGGTATTTCAATCTCCAACATTGTTGCCTTTGGATTGATTCTATCGGTTGGAATGCTTGTTGATAGTGCAATTGTTGTGGTTGAACTCGCTGACAAGAAAATAAAAGAGGGTATACGCCCCCTTAACGCCTATACGAGCGCCGCCAAACGCATGTTTTGGCCAATAATTTCATCTACGGCAACGACACTATGTGCCTTCCTACCCATGTTGTTTTGGCCTGGTATGGCCGGGCAGTTTATGGGGACATTACCGGTTACAATAATTTTTGTTCTTTCAGCTTCATTGTTTGTCGCTTTGGTGTTTTTGCCTGTGGTTGGTGGCATGATCGGTGAATTGGCAGAACGAATTGGTTACATATCAGTCCTTTTAAGTCGGTCGAAACTCTATTTTCGCCTGATTCTGTTGCTTGTGTCCACAGTTTTACTATACTTTGCCCTTTTCAACTTACTCACAATGCTTGTGGCTCCAATGGGCGGAGGAATATTTGCATTGGTGCCATTGTTAGTCGTATTTGGTCTTACAGCCCTAGGTTTTTCAATAGTTGTTAACTCATTCAAAAAAGATACCAATACACTACCCAACAAAGATGTCAATGAGGTAGAATGGAACTTGGTTGGACGAATTACCCATTTCCTAGTTGGTAATCCCATCATGCCGCTCGTTGTTATAATTGGTACTCTTGCCTTCGTGGGTTATGTCTTTGTGGGATATGGGAAAAACAATATGGGTGTTCGCTTCTTTGTTGACGCTGAACCCGAAAGAGTTGCTATTGACGTCAAAGCTCGTGGAAATACGAGTCTGAATGAAAAAGACCTCTTAGTCAAATACATAGAAGCCAAAATCGGGAGCATCAATGGAGTAAATTCAGTGTTTTCAACCACTGGGTCATCAGGACGTAGGGGTGACCAACAAGGCCCCATTGACGGAGTTGGTAATATACAATTGGAATTTAGTCAATGGGAAACCCGTCAACAAATGGATGATTCTGTCAAGGACAGTCGCCAAATCATCAAAGACATTGAAAACAAAATTCAAAACCCCGCTGGAGTTAAATTAAGCTTTGCCGAAGATCAGAATGGTCCTTCTCAAGGCAAACCCATTAACTTAAGAATTAAAGCGAATGATTGGGAGTTGTTACTTCAGACAACCGAAGAAATCAAAGATTTATTTGAGGAAACCGAAGGCCTTATCTTTGTTGAAGATACCCTCCCTCTTCCTGGAATTGACTGGCTCGTTGATATTAATCTTGAACAAGCCGCTAGTTTTGGTGCCGACGTATTAACCGTTGGAAACGTGATCCGAATGGCTACTGATGGTGTGGTTATTGGTACAGTCAGGTTGGACTCTTCGGATGATGAATTGGATGTCAGAGTACGTTTCCCTGAAGAAAACAGAACCTTAACATCCCTTGAAAATTTGCGGATTAATACGAACCAAGGTTTGATTCCAGCATCTAATTTCCTTGACATTACTCCCGTAAGGCAGATTGAACAGATCAATCGCCACAATCGAACACGCTATTTTGAAGTCTCCGCTGATATCCAACGAGGCCTAATGAACGCCGATGGTATTCCGATTAATCCGAATGAGCGCATTGCTTTGCTTGAAGAAAAATTAATTGAGCGATATGGTTCCGATGGGCAAATCTCTTGGACTTGGACGGGGGATCAAGAAGAGCAGGATGAGTCGCAACAGTTCTTAATGTTTGCTTTCATCGGTGCTTTAGGTCTCATGTTTGCTGTCCTTCTTGCTCAATTCAATAGTTTTTACAGCTCTATTCTTGTTTTATTTGCAATTATTTTATCCCTTGGTGGAGTTTTAATCGGGTTGCAAGTTATGGGGCAGCCGTTTTCGATCATTATGACGGGAACTGGAGTTGTTGCTCTAGCAGGTATAGTTGTTAATCACAACATCGTATTAGTTGATACTTACAATGAATATTCTGCATACATGCCAAGAATCAAGGCGATTGTTAAAACCGTTGAATCACGAATTCGCCCCATCTTTCTTACGACAGTTACGACAATTGCCGGACTATCTCCGATGATGTTTGCGGTGTCCTTAAACTTTGGTAGTGGTGGATATTCAGTTGGCTCTCCATCATCCACATGGTGGGTGCCCTTATCGACTGCTGTCGTTTTTGGCTTAGGCGTTTCTTTTATTCTAACCTTGGCTTTTACTCCGGCAATGTTGGCCATGAGAGTTTGGGTTTCTAAAGGAGCGTATAGTTCTTCAAGTGCAGTGGCTTCGTTAGTTTTGGGTAAGAATAGCCGGTTCGCACTAGATCGTAAACTGCGGCTTGCGACTTCAAAACTTTCAACCGTCAGTATTGATTGGGATCAATTCCAGCAAATCTTAATGCCTCTGCCGCAAAATGCACCAGCAATTGAACAGGAGAAAATTACGGTGGATGGTTTCGAAACTAGTTCGCAATTTGACTACCCTACTCCACACATTCAATCCCATACCCAGCAAAGTAATGATCTGGATAAGGATGATTCTACTTCGAATTATCCTCCCGACACTGGCTCGGATAAGTGATCAAGCAATCAATGGTTATGCAATCTATCGGGTGCTTTAAACCGATCTGATTTTTGTGATGTGTAAACAGCACTTTTCGAAATCACTGTTCTTCACTGGGGACGACAAAAATTTGGTCGGGGAAGATCAGGTCGGGATCATCAATCTAGATGCGGTCTATTGAAGTATGGACTACTTAGATGACCACCGGATTGCAGCCTATTGCGACCGCTCCATGACCCTGGCTAAGACATCACTACCCGGCCCCATCACAGCCCTCTTTTATGATACCACGACCTTGTCATTCGCCAGCGACACAGAGGTTTTTTTTGAGGGGTGGGCAGACCCCTATTTTACGGGAGTTTCAGCGGTTACATGTCTGAGGTCAAGAAATAATTAGGTAAGAGTGCAACTCAAATTGAATAAATTAATATATATTTGCTATTAGCAATAAAGATAATCTCGAATTTAGAAATTAACTTAAATTATGAGCGAGGAAAAGCGAAGCCTTATCAAAGTCATTAATTATGCCCTTGAAGAATTTGGATTGTTTACGAAAGCAAAATGTAATACCAAAGTCAAGGAGCGGTTTAATGAAAATAACTCAGGTGAAGAAATATTGAATTATGCGGTTACTAGTGGAATACCACCAGGAACTGCCGAATGCAGCAGATGTAAAAAAGAGTTTCCAACTTCTGAATTTAAATACTATCAATCTCGTATTGATGGACAAGGTTATCTTATGAGATCTAATGCTCTTTGTGGTGAGTGCAACAAAAAGGAACAAAATGAGCGTAAAGAAGTATTTGACAGAGATGAGCATAAGATCCCACCGAAACCAGAAAAAGGTTCAATTTGTCCAAGTTGTGGAAGAAGTTGGGAAAATAATTGGCACAAGCATCACACCGAAGAAGATGGTTTTTTAGAATGGCAATGTAGTAATTGCAATATGGCTTGGCAAAATAATAGAAACCCAAAAAAATTTAAGGATACAGAGTGAAAAATCGAGTTATTTGCGGTGATGCTTTAAAGGTATTACAATCCATTGAAGATGATACCTTCAATCTAACTGTTTTCTCCCCTCCTTATGATGCTCTTCGTGACTATAATGGGTTCTCTCTTGATCTAGTTGACCTAGGAAAACAGCTTTTTCGGGTAACAAAATCAGGTGGTGTTGTCGCTATGGTTATTCAGGACCAAACCCTTAATGGTCATAAATCCCTTACTACCTTCAAAACAATAGTTGACTGGTGTGATAATGCCGGTTTCGGTTTATTTGAATGTTTGATTTACAAAAAGAATGGCAAAGATGGAGCTTGGTGGCGACGCCGATTTAGAGTTGACCATGAATATATTCCAGTATTTGTAAAAGGGAAAAAGCCAACTGTTTTCAATAAAGACCCGGTGAAAATACCATGTATCCACGCGGGTAAGAGCATGACCGGTGGAGCAAATAGAAATAAAGATGGCTTAACTGTTTCATCTAGGAAAATGAGAATCAATCCAACAAAGTGTCCAGGAACAATTTGGGATTATGCAAATGGTGGTGACAAGATATGGTTAAAGCGAAATCATCCAGCGACATATCCTGATAAGATTCCTTATGACTTTATTCGGGTGTTCACTAATGAAGGAGATTTTGTTTTGGACCCAATGTGTGGTTCAGGGTCAACCTTGGTTGCAGCTGAAGTATTGGGAAGAAACTTCGTCGGAATAGATATATCAGAGGAGTATTGCGATTTAAGTCAGCAAAGATTGGATTATCATCAGACTAATCTAGTAGAGGGGTTTAAGAATATTAAAGAAGAAAATAAGGACCAAGTAGAATTACTAGAACAGAAGATGTCTAAAATAGTTGTTGAGAAATTTGATTTAACACAGAAATCAGAGTTCACCAAGAGTGTTACCAATCCATCAAATCCTTCTAAAGCAGGCGTTTATCCCCTTACCGCGAGCTAAGTAACTTATTGGGTTCTTTCTTGACTTCCGACATGTAATCGCTTAAACCCCAGTAAAATAAGGGTCTGGATAAGGATGATTCTACTTTGAATTATCCTCCCGACACTGGCTTGGATAAGAGGTCAAGCAATCAATGGTTATGCAATGTATCGGGTGTTTTAAACCGATCTGATTTTCGCAACGTGTAAACAGAACTTTTCGAAATCACTGTTCTTCACTGGGGACGACAAAAATTTGGCCTGGGAAGATCAGGTCGGGATCATTAATCTGGTCTTGGTTCGCTTCATATATGCGTACATACAGCCGACCCAAGCCATAATTTTTTCTTGATATTCCCCAAAGCGTGAATCCTTTTTGGACTGTGACTAAAGTCGCTATCGAATTACTCGTGACATTTAGTACTCTCTGAGGTGTTTCAATTAGCAATGGAGTACTGACTCTTTGCTCAAGAGTACCTAACTCATTAATCTCATCAATTGATAAGCGATACCGGCCTGGCTCAACACCCGATAACGTAACAGTCCATTGACTGGAATCCTCTATTGTTGATGAGGCAATTGGTCTTCCATCAAGCCTTATGACGGCTTGATTGTCTGGGGTACCGCTTCCTTGAAGAGAGACAAATCCGTCCTCATCGTAGGTCAAAATTTCCAAGAGAACGGGATCACCATCATGGACGACTTCGATATCATCTTCACCTTTTGCCAAACTAATTCTCTGAGCTGTTACAGTATCAGCACTTTCATTATCATCGGGTGATAAAGCGATAAAAATACTTCTTTTTGATACCACCTCTTGACCATTATTATCAATTGCTGAAAGGGATAACTCTTGGGGAATTTCCGATAACTCGGCAAAGAAAATCGCTGTGAATTCTCCACTAGTAGAAGTTCGCTCATTGGCCTGAACTACATTGTCTAATTTAACCTTAACATCAACTTTTGATTCTGCTCGTCCGGCAACAACAATAATGCCGCTTGGGTCAACTGAAACAGCATCAAAACTTGGAAAGATCGGTAATTGTAAATCGGTTTGGGAAGCAGGACTATTCGGTTGAACTAGCTTGGGTAAATTAGCTTGTAACTCTTCATTTGAATCATCGGGCAAACTTGTTAAACCGTCTTGTGCTGGGTCCTCTTGTGAATCGCTAGTTTCTAATTCTGTTCTGGACTCATCCACTTGTGACAAATCATCATCTGGCACCCTTGCTGTTCCGTCTTCGTCATCATCCGATGAGGATTCTGTAGCGTCCATTTGATCAGACCTATCACCGTCTTGATCCGATGAATCTTCTTCATCAAATTCAGAGGCTG